>JAQXBF010000026.1 GCA_029252555.1 Porticoccaceae bacterium | reverse complement strand
CATAAAAGTTAGGCCAGTGGCTAACTCTCCATCCTCAACTGAGGAAAAGTCATATAAAAAACCAATAACTACATTGTTTTCACCTTTCTTTAATTTCTTTTTTTTGTTTAAACTAGTCTTTAGTACTAAGGTAGAATTATAATCATTGAAATTAAATCTTAGTGAACGATCACCGTCTTCATCAACTTGCTCTTCAAACGTAGCTAATTTATTGCCTTCACCACCCACTTGCACAGCGGCAGCTCCTTTTTCTGGCAGACTCACAAAAACGGATCTAGGGTCGTCATCAGAGCCACACACCCAGAAGTTTTCGCTTTGAGCATGGCCAGCAAATAGCAGGGCAGTAGTTATTAATAAAAATCTCATATTTATCTCCTGAAAAGTTCCATTATCCTAAAATAAAAACGCAAAATAAAGCCTTCAGCGGTTAAAACTTGTCGCAGTTTGCGGTTATGGTATCAACGTTGTTAGAGGAAACATGAGCATAAAAAAACTTTCCCTCTGTGAAGTTCATCTTCGCTGTAATTGAGTTACCCCTCCATCGCTCAATTGGTGGATATAATCCTTCCACATCCATTACAAAGTCCTTAAAGATACCGTCCTAACGAAAACCAACGCATTTTTTTCTTCATCTAATTTGAACTGGAACTTCTCCAGCATGTATTTTTTAACTGTCCCATCGGCATCTGTGGCTACAAGGCTAGTCATCTGACAATAATAAAAATCTCCCAGTCTGCAAAACTAGCTGGACTGATTATAAGTAGGGCGAGGAATAGCCTGTTCAACATATCAATCACAGTCTTTGTAGTTAGACTCGTAGCATGTAGTTTCTAGAGTTTGACTATCTCTTTATTACAGAAGCTATTGAGCCAATGACGCCTGGGATTGCAAGTGCCAATCCAGGGGCAGCAAAAAGAAGGGCTATGATCCAATGCCAACCAAAAACCTCCATTGCGGCGAAAAATGACCCTATTGTAATGGGGAGAGTAAAGCGAAAAACAAAAGCTACAAACAAAGCCAGTCCCGCCCAGAAACCCCCAAAATAAAAATCAATACCGATATATCCCGCGCTAATTTGAGCAAGACCATAACCAAAAAAAAGTAAAACTAATGCAACTGTAAGTAACCCGCTCATATCATGTTCGTCCCATAGTTTGAGTCTTGCCGCATTGATTCATGCTAATGGCAACCTTATTACTCTGTTACTTACTTCCAAGTTTTTGTTTTATTTTTTCCCATAAAAAGACAAATGGTAGGAATATTATAAACCATAGTTTCTTAGCGAAAATAAGCAAAGTAGCCATTAATCCAGCTGCAACTCCCTTGCCGTTCTTTGAACCCGCAGTAAGTGCTACCAGTGAGGCCAATCCAAATCCTGCCATTTTGTTCCCCTGTTCATAATCAGCATACAGAAAGCCTGCATCAAAGGAATGGTCATCTAGCTTTGCCAACAAAGAATCTGCCGCCTCTTGGGGACTGCCCGCATCAGTGACATGGGTGATATTTGTAAATCCCTCTCGTCCTAGCTTAAGAGCAACAGAGTTTAAAATCGACTCACCTGCAGACTCAGCCTCTATTACATAAAAGGCAATATCTCTGGTAGGGTCATAGGTAGGTTCTGTTATCCAACCTTTAACTTCTAATTTTGG
This sequence comes from Porticoccaceae bacterium, assembly GCA_029252555.1. Taxonomy (GTDB): domain Bacteria; phylum Pseudomonadota; class Gammaproteobacteria; order Pseudomonadales; family Porticoccaceae; genus HTCC2207. The sequence continues at coordinate 138,794 of JAQXBF010000026.1, read as the reverse complement.
AACTCCATTGGAAACTCTAGTTTTATTAGCCTCAAATGTACTCTCAATTATCCCCTCCATAAGGAGGTCTGGATCCAACCTATCCCAGTCAGAAGCATCAACGTAACCTGAATCAACGTATGAAAATATTAGCTGGGAATCGGAGTCATAATCTATTGCGACAGCATTGACTTTGGAGAAGGTATCAGCACCATTAATGTAGAAGAGGAGCTTCCTAGCATTCTCTTTATGGAATATCGCCCAACCCTCAGGCAAATCATACGATTGGTTCGCGTTTTGGAAACTATAATTTTTTGGGACATCCTCATAGTCCAAAGCTAACATAGCTCTCGCCATATCATCTTCAGTTTCAGGATATTCAAGAACACTGGCTTTTGCGGCAACGGAAAAAATAAATATTAATGTCAAACAATAAGGGTTAAAAACGTTCATAGTTATATGTGTCCTATGTTGTTAAAGGTAATTACAAGAACCGCAAGTCGTGGCCTGCCCCAGTCGACAGCGTCATCAACGCATGTTTGATGTGAGGCTAGACTTTTCAGACAAGATACCCTCAGTTTTCATTTTCCTTTAAGACTATACCATTATGGTTAATTTATGCAATAATGCATAATCATTGGCAAATGCCGATCGTTTTGTGAAATCAGCCTACTTTGTATCTACGCAGGCACACTAACAATCACAAGATCTCAGAAGCCTCCCCCGCCCCCTGTGGAATAGCCCCCTGCCCTTGGTACAATACAGGTAACAGTAGAGTTGACTAACAGGCCTAATTAAGTAAGATGAAGATATCAGAGGTCAGCAGAGATTACAGGCTATATCACTGATTTATATAGGATTTATTGGGCCTTAAGTTAAAGGGCCCATAGCTCAGTTGGTTAGAGCAGTCGACTCATAATCGATTGGTCGTAGGTTCAAGTCCTACTGGGCCCACCATTTTTTTCTAATCACTTCTCATGTCGCAGCTTTTGGTTGCGGCAATGCTGCTTAAAAACTTTCTACCTGGGTTAGTAGCTCCTCTGCGCTCTCAACGGTATTTAGCTTTAGCATAGGGATGTCATTTTCAAAGGACTCCATCTCCGCAATCTGGCTACTGAGCAATTGTGGCGACATAAAGTGATCATGTCGTTGGGTTAGACGTTTGATGATCAGCTTCTGCTCTGCGTGTAACAGCACTCCTGCCCTATTGCTGTATGAACTGAATATAACTTTTCCGTGACGCTGTTTTAATCCAGAGTAAGCAAGAATACAGTTTTGATTCTTTGCATTATTTTTGCAGAGTATTGCCTTTGTCGGAGAGGACAGGAAGACGCTGTTTGTCACGGGTTTAACAGGCCCTACGGATGGGGATAAGCCTCGTTACTGTGGAGACAGTATCTGTTTACAAGCCGGAATCTATAAAGCTCAGGTAAATATTTCTGGTTTTCCTTTTTAGCACTCCAAATCCCAAGACGCCAATAAGTTATCGACCTAATACTTTCTTACCGACCACCCTTATATCGACCAAAATAATTCGGATATCCTTAAAATCTATCAGACTGGTATTTTAATATAAATGTAGCTCTTGATAACGCTGTAAATTAAGATAGCTCCATCCTTCAACCAACATCGAAATCAGAGTCTCGTGTCAAACACTATCAAACTATGCATTTTTGCAATTTTAGTCACCCTACTTACGGCCACTCCGACCCTTTACAGGCTTATTTCCGATGTTTTTTGGGAGCCTCCCACTGTATTTGAGGGCATATCCCTTGGCATGAGTAGGTCAGACGTTATCTTTAATATAGGTGCGGGCGCTTGCTCAAAAGAGTCATGCAAAATTGGTAAAGTGATTGCGGTTTTGGACTCAGAAGAAAAAGTGTCTCATTTTTCCATCAAACCAGAACACATAGATGTTGCTTTTACATCGGTTGAAGAGATGAAGGCGAAGCTTGGTGATGAAGATATCCTCAGCGTTCATGAAGATTTGAGCAAGCGGCTCTATACCTATCCGGAATTACAGATTTCCTTTTTGTTTGACACCAATCGGTTTACTTCTGCGACAATCGGACAAGTCGTCTGGGGGGAATTGCCGCCTATCGGAGAATATTTCATTGCCGGTGAAAAAATCTGCCCCGGCAGTGACTGCCCATGGGACGACGATTCACAGACGTTAAAGCCAGAATATAGCGACAAAAGTTACGCAGACTTCATGCCAATCTAAGCAACTGCTCTGCTCCGAGGTTAATTAGGTCCGATTTTTCCTATGCTGATAATCTGCTGAAAAGGTCTAACCTGTTTTTTACGCCATCATATTAGTATTTTCGACTATAACTCTCGGGGTTTGAGCGCAAGAAAAGTGAAATTTGAGCGCAGAAAATCTTGCCAGCTTTCGAGAATCTCAAAAATATTACTCGGAGGGGATTCAGTCAGAAAACTAGTCACAGGGATTCTGATGTGCAACAGCATCCCTCGACCTCGGCCAGACTCTCTTTGGCCCTGAACATAAAACTGTAGCGGCTCTAACCCAGCTGCAGCCTTTACTAAATTGCTATAAGAACTTTGCCAAACGACTATTTATAATGGTTCAGGCAAAGGCTTATCAACGGGTTGCGTTAGAGAACGAGGATCAACCGCCAAACCTAAGATAGCACTGTAGCCTTCACTTTCCTCGCTATGTGCAATGCCCGCTTTGCCAATTATTTTTGAGCCGGGACCACAGGTTACAGTCTTACCAGATTTATGCTCTGTCACGTTTAACTCACCACTAGTTATGTAGATGAGCGAATCAAAATCATGCCAGTGAAAGTCATTCTTTAGCGCTGGAAAATCTGATTTCAACACATAATAGCCCGCCGCTTCAATTTGAGCATAGGCTTCAGCTTCATCTTTAAAGGTCGTTATTGATTGCATTTAGGACACCCGTCTTATTTTTTTGGAAAATACTAGCACCAGGCAACATATGGGTCAAACCTATGGGCAAGAGCTATTTAATAGAGCTATCAATCGCGGCTAGCCACTGATGCTCTCCCCAAGGATTCCCAATCAGTCTTATTTGTGGCAAGTTATGCCCTGAAAAGTCAAAGGCCATGTAATGAATAAAATAGTCAATAGATCAATACTGCTTGTGTTAACCCTTATCGCGATTGTGGCATGGAGTGAACAGATAATCGCAGAGAAAGAGATTCCCCTGAAGCATACAGTGCAGTCTGATGGCCACCCCATGGCGTTATGGGAAAAACCTGTAGATAACGCAGTGGGCATCATTCTTTTTGTCCATGGCAGAACATGGAGCGGCCTCCCTGACTTTGACCTGCAGGTGGAGGGTGAAGAGCTATCTCTTATGGATGGTATGAGAGAACAGGGTTACGGTTCCTATGCTATCGACCTCCGTGGCTACGGAGCAACAACAAGAGATTCATCCCAATGGCTATCACCCAATAAGGCTGCCAATGATGTTAATAATATTGTGCGCTGGATATCCAAACGGCATGGAGGCAGACCAATTCATGTATTCGGCTGGTCCTATGGTTCAGTGATCTCTCTGCTGGCAAGCCAAAATAGCTCAGATGAAATCGCCAGCTTAACCCTATTCGGCTTCTGGCTCGACTTGGATGCAACAGCAAAAAGAGACAGCCCAGACAAAGCCTTAGAGCGCAAAGTAAACACCGCAGAAGCCGCAGCAAGCGATTTTATTGTACCCGGCAGCATTAGCCAACGCGCCATTGATGCCTACGTAGCAGCCTCACTTGCCGCCGACCCAGTGCGCGTTGACTGGCGCAATGAACATGAGTTTCTAAACATTGATCCGGACAAAGTTGATCTCCCAGTATTGCTAATTCAGGGAGAATTCGACCCCATTGCTCCAACTGACTTACAGGCCAAGTTATTTACTAGGCTTAACACCCCAGACAAAAGCTGGGTGGTTATTTCTGGCGGTGATCATGCTGCTTTTATGGAGAGCCCGCGGCAACAGTTTATTGAGGTATTTACGAGTTTTATTAACCGCTTTCAGCCCTAGATATGTTGGCTAATCCAGACGCCCTTAGTCACTTGGCAATCTAGGGCATCAAGGCCCATATGAATGCATAGCCCCAGACCAACCAGCCTTGTTTTGGGTGCGAAACAGAGCGCCACATAAAACAGGATAAACCCGAGTTGATGCAATGGGTGGAACCCGATACTGCATCGACTAGGGCTATAGATAGGGCTGGCCAACAAGTGATCCAGATCGACCAGCATGGTGCCCACCAATATCAGATAGGCCAGTTTCCAATCTCGGCGAAACCAAAGCCCAACTACCAGAGCTGGCAAAATAAAATGAAGGCCTATGTGAAGCACAATGTTATCCGCCTCCCTTCCTTAAATTGATCACTAACTAACCTTCCTTACAGCCACACCAACTAATGCTTCTCAAATAAGTCAGGGCACTTAGCAGCCGTTTAAACTATCTATTAAGGCACGATAAACAAGGCAAAAAATACAATCACTGTGATTGTTGCGAAGGGTAAGCCTAAGGTCAGCCAACTGTCATCTGTATTAGCCTCTGGTCCATTTAAAACCAGAATACGAAGAAGCACCTTTAACCACAGTGCCAAAAATAACGATAGCATTCCGAAGGCCAGTGATGGGCCTATGCCCGTAGGCGTCAGCAAATTAGCAAAAACCATCAGGACACCACCAGACAACCCTAATAAGCCTATGGGTGTGAGAGCTTTATATACCGATACCAACCTTGGCTTACCAGAAAAGTGAGCCAGAACTCCCACTAACATTATAGAAAGCGCAACAAAGCCAACCGAATCCTGATGAATAAAGCTATCTAACCCTAAATTTGATGGGCTGGCATAAAAACCTAGCAGAGTAATAAGTAAAGCAAAGCTTAGTGCCCTAAATCGCCAGTCAGGGCTAGCCTGGATATGGTCTTGCCCAGGCACTCTAACAAGGGCATTTAAGGCAATTGCATATAACAGCGGCAGAAACACCAGTGATAGGGCGGCAAATATCCCTTCAGGATCGCTAGACATATTGTGCAGTAGATTAATCAGCCCAAAGGTTACAATAATCACCGCAATAGGAATAATAAGCTCGGCGATTAGCACCAAAGACGATTTGCTAAAACGCTGTGAGACCCCCAAGCAAACAGCGGCAGCTAACACAGTAAAGGCACTTACGCCCTCAATCAGCAAAAACACGTCGTACATAATTGTAATTCCCTAAAATAGTCTTTTTAGTTGTTATGGTTTTAAAGTTGACAGATAGGCCTCAGGGCTATTTATTCTTACCCTGCATTCTAATGATCTGCGCTATCACAGATGCTATCGCCGGCCTCAATTTAGGCCCAATCAGTTAACGGTAATGGTTATTTTTTTAGACATAACAGGCCTAGCATGGGGCACATGAATATGATTGCCCAGCAATAATTGCAAGCTATGGGTCCCTGGCTCAAGATCTAGGGTTGCTTCTGTCTGACCTCTGCCAAAATGAATAACTTGAGCGCTTGCAGGCAATGGAATATCCATCGCCGGCAGTTGATCAAGGTCTATCAGTAAATGATGGTGGCCACTGTTCTCCGCTTCTTTACCTGCGGGAGAAATCCCGACATTTGAGCTGCCAAACATAATGGTGACTGGAGAACTAACTTGTTGCATATCCGCTGGAGACTCAATCCACACCCGCGCATCAGGTGAAACTTTAGATACCATCCCAGATGAGTGCTCGGAGGAAAGCAAGTTGGTGGATGCTGAAAGCGCTACTGAAAAGGTAAAAAGCGCAGCCAATAAATTAAGCAATAGACGGTTTTTCATGACACTAGCCTTTAAATTCAATGGCCGGAAGCATCACACTTTTTGCAACCCCATGCAACCTAAAGCGTCTAGTTAAGGGGCCGTGGACCAAACAAAAATAAGCTTGCTAGTACATGTACTAATGTCTAATACACTAGAGAGATAACAACATAGCCAGCTAGATAGCTAGACCACAATCGGCAAAGGTCAATTTATTGTTATTGCCAAATGACAGGCTATATTTAGTTTTAATGTCATGGTATTTGCTGACATATTCACACATTGGAATAATCTTAAAACCTTCACCCTGCTCTTCTATGCCTTTTTGTAGAAACTTCGCAGGCGTTAAGTCAGCCTTGAGATTACGCATATACTCGCAGGCGGGCACATGATTTTTTCTATCATTGGCAAAGATGGTTTTTTTAAAATCACTCCAGTCCGAGGCTCCGCTATGGTAGGCATCGCTAAAAGAAACAATATGGTCAATATCCACAGCAGCACAATTTATTTCCGTATAAAACCCGACAGCACTGTAGGCTTTATAGCTGTGATAGTTAAAATTATCTCTGTTGTAAGATCGAGCATAGGATGTCGAAAAAATAGAAATCAGAACAATCAATAAAATAAGTTTGTACAAAAAAACCATAACAAATTACCTCGTTGAGGAAGGTTGAAGCCCATGGTAAATAAACTATGGACAAGAAGTATTTCATTACCATCCAACTATCTCAGACTAGGTTTTTCTTTGCAAGCTGAGCATTATTTCCCGCATCGCAGAATAGCTGTTGTCAGGCGGCTTAACAATTAGCTATCCTACGCACGATGAGAGGAATGCTATTTTGTCATTTAAAAAAATAAATCAAGCTGTGACTGCTTTGCAGCAAGGCGATATCAAGCTGGCGGTGTCATTATTCGACAAGCATAGACGGGAACTAAAGCAGCCCCAGCATTTGCACGCCTGCATTATGGCTTATTATCAAACCAACCGTTTAGATGACGCTGAAGCTGTGCTCAAGAAGTTATTCAGCCGCGTGCCATCAACGCCTCAGCTGGTCTCATTAGCCGCTGATATTAAAAAGGCCAAAGGTGATGCTAGTGGGGCAGTTGTCGATTATCGGCGGGCGCTTAAAATGGGCCCCCAGATACCTGAGCTCAATTATAATCTGGCATTGGCTCTCTTTGAGTTATCTGAAATAACTGAGGCCACTAGCCTGTTAAAGCAGGCTCTCCTATCTCGCCCTAATTACGTAAAGGCTAAAATACTGCAGGGACGATGTCTGGCCGCAAATGAACAGTTTGACCAGGCTCAGGCGGCACTTGCAGCCGCCACTGATATTGATCCACAGAATTATGCCGGCCATTATCGCTTGGGCCGGTTGTATCTGCACCGAGGGAATTCTGAAAAAGCTACGGCTTCATTGCAGCAAGCATTAATGCTAAATCCTTCCCTGCTGGCCGCGGAGGAGTTGCTGATACTCAATAGTATTCGAGCGGGAGATCGCCAAGCAGCAGCTAATCAGGTTGCCACTAAACTCAATAGGATGCCAGACAATGAAAATCTTATCGCTCTGGCGACCGACTGGGCCGTTGAGACTGCCGCTGAGAATCCATTTAACCATTATCAAAATGCTTGGGCAAAGCAGCCTAGGCCAGGATTATTTTCCGGTTATATCAAACGCCTGATAGCAACCCATAATATCGAGCATGCCGAGATTTTACTGACGGATTATGAGAGCCGTTTTGGCCATGACCTGCCTTGGGAGTCTGCAAAATTAGCTCTATTGCAGTCCTATGAAAATTACGGTGAAATGATGGCATTTATTGGTTCATCGCAAAATCAAAGTGCGCACCTGGAACAGCAGTGTCTGGCTCAATTTGCTCTGGGCGACTATGGCTCAAGTTTTGACTGTGCAAAAAAACTTCACCTCGGTCAGCCCAGAGATCAGTATTATTTAGCTTTGTTAACCACCGCTATGCGCTGCCTCGGTGACAAACGATACGACGAACTAGTGGACTACAAAAAGCTGATTCTGGACGCCAACCTGCAATCCCAACAGGATCAGCAACAGTTTGCTGGGTTAAATCAAAATCTCATCAACCATTTAAATAGCTTACATATTACTGATACTGCGCCTCTGGAGCAGTCTATTAACTCCGGTACTCAGACACCGGGGAACCTGTTTAGTCAGAGCCAGCACTCCAGCATTGAGCAGCTCAAAATATCATTAACCAAAGCCTCCAGCACTTTTTTTGAATCTTTGCGAACCTCTGAGTTAAACGAACTGCATCCGGTGATGGCAAATGCCCCTGCGGTGCCTTTCTTTAATGCAAGCTGGTCAATAAGATCAACGACCGGCAGTTACCATAGCGCCCATGTGCATTCAAAAGGCTGGTATAGCAGTGCCTGCTATATTAATGTGCCCGACGTTATCGACGATAGTTCCGATGCGGGTTACCTATTATTCGGTGTGCCTCCATTTAAAACCAGAGACCGGTTAGACGCAGACTATAAAATTAAGCCAGAAACAGGAAAACTGGCACTGTTTCCCAGTTATTTCTGGCATTCAACTAAGCCTTATTCCGGAGAAGGTGACCGATTGGTGGTTGCCTTCGATGCCGGTGGGCCTAACCTCTTTGTATGACCAGCACTTGGGGTGGAAATGAATTATGGAAGCACTGACACCTGAGCAGATGCACATCGTTTTTGTTGTCTACGCCTCGGCTATTGTACCCCTACTAGCAATTCCTATTCTCCTTATGCGACGGCTAGTGCCTGCTTGGCTGCTGCCGGTCTATATAGGTGCGTTTATTGTGACCGCTCTAGGCTGGGAAATTTGGTTCACTTATGGGCTGATCGATGGCGACAATGTGGATATGCGACGAGCGCTTGGGCTATCACAGAGGATACCTCTGCATTTAAATTGGGTTCTTAACTCTCTCGCTGACGCTGGCGCTATCTGCTGTGGTGGCTTACTGGTGACTTGGCTGGTTTTTGGCCGCGATTCAGGGATATTTTTTAAATGGCACCCTAAGGTATTGCTCTTTCTCCTGCTGCTTTTCTTAGGGCAGAATATTGCCGTTGAGATGTTTTTGTATCAGGATCAATTGGCCGTGGGGAAAATGCTCTCTTGGGCCCCACTGTCTCCCCTCGGATCATTTTGGAACCCAACGCTTTTTGAGTTCCAAGGACGCACAATAACCTTGCAGGGCCAGATGCCATGGCTAATCATGACACCTCTATTTTATGCCCTGCTGGTTAAATATCTGGCGGGGGCATCACGCTCTTAGGGCTCTTTTTTGGAGTGCCCTGAGGGTAAAACGATTCTAATTAGCCAGCGAAGTTTGCGCCTTACCCACTAAATCAGCGGCGAAGTTCATAATATGAAAAAGACCACTCTGCTCTTGAGTACCTGAAACCAGGTGGCCACCCGGGCCTGTCGCGTACACCGCAACATCCTCCCCTGAATGAGTTTCAGAACGCTTACTGATCATTGCCTCCTGATGGAAGCCACTGCTCTCGGTGTCTATATTGGTGAGATCGGTACGCCCGGCAAACGGCTCGGTGTAATAAACCTTATCTGCATTAGTTTCCGCACCAAAATCATGAAACCCTGGGCCGTTGGCGTAACCCAATGTTGTGTATGGCATACCATCAATATCTGTGGCCAGATCACTGCTACCAACATCAATCACTTTCCCCAAAATAGGGTTGCCGCGCTTGGGATAGCCGGCAATGGTAAATACATGGCCATGGTCCGCTGTCACTATAATCAATGTTTCATCTGGGTTGCTGTTATCTACCGCAGCTTGAATGGCGCGAGAAAACTCTATGGTATCCGTCAGGGCATTGTAGGCATTGTTAGCATGATGCCCGTGATCAATGCGGCCAGACTCAACAACCAAAAAATAGCCCCTGGGGTTTTTATCGAGAATATCCACAGCTACGCTGGTCATCTCTGTCAATGAGGGCTCTCCGGCAATGTCATTAGCACGATCTGCCTCATAGAGCATGTGGGACTCATTAAATAAGCCAAAAACAGGCCCCTGAGAATTAACATCCAGAGTATCAAATCCGCCCTGCTCTGCAATGTAAGTTCCTGTGGGATAAATAGCCTGCCATTCTGCAATCAGGTTACGACCATCGGTGCGATCACCTTCCACTTCACTGCTCGCATCGACGCTATTGGCTGCCTTTTCGACGGGCAAAAAGTGCCGTCGCCCACCGCCCATCACCACTTCTATACCATCAATATCTAAGCCTTGAAACTGAGCCTCGAGATTAGCCTCAAAATTCACTAACTGAGAGGCGATATCCTCACAGCCTTCGACCACCGCATCTAAGGGCATATTTGAGACATCTTCCCAATCACGACTTGGAGATTTGGCATAGGCAGCAGCTGGTGTGGCATGGGTAATTCTGGCGGTAGAGACAATCCCGGTAGACAACCCGGCAATTTCGGCCAATTCAAGCGCTGTTATTAATTGGTTACCAGCCAATGTGCTGCAGTCGTCAAGCACCACATCCTCATCGACACCAATCACTCCCACATCAGTTTTAACCCCACTGATAATAGCAGTCATGGTTCCCGCGGAATCCGGTGTCTGGGCATCAACGTTGTAGGTTTTCATTAATCCAGTAAAAGGAAAGTTGCCATAGCTAAGGCTATTTTCTTCTCCGTCCATACCCTTCTGCTGACCATCCAGAATACGAGCAGCGGTGGTGGTGGCAATACTCATACCATCACCAATAAATAAAATGATGTTTTTTGCCGCGCCCTTACTGCTGCGTATTTGGGTCATAGCGGCATGAATATCGTCTACTTTCGCCGCCGACTCGATATACCAGCTATTATCTGAATGAGTCAGCAATTCAGCAGCCGGCCTCTCAACATCTGCTACAGGCATGTTCTTATCACAGGCCTGTAGACAAAGCACAGCAGAGGCTAACGCGGCAAGAATTAGTTTTTTCATGGATTCTCCAAAGGATCACAAGACAAAGATTAGATTATTATCAGAGAGAAAGAATAGCCTGAGAACCAGCGTACCACAACCGAAAGCTGGAGGTGATACCACCGATAACCAATGAATATTTTACGCAGATGTTAGCGCTTTTTTAAAGGTTGAGTAACTCGTGGATATTCAGATTATGTGCCTTGGCCAGTTTGAATATCTGCCATAGAGACACAATTGCAGTAGGATCCTGTTCCATCCGTTGATACTGGCGAACTGACAACTCGTAGTCTGCCGTATCTTCCTGCACCAATTTGCGGCTTTTGCGCAATGCCACAATTTTGTCGCGCAGCTTCTGCTGGAGCTGCATAAATTCATCATAATAAATGGAGTCTGGGTTGGGCCGTTGCATACTGTTTTAATCAATGTCCCTATTGAAGTTTGGAGTGAAGGGTTGCACATCCAAATTTCAACCAACACGTCTAGCTTGGCTGAGAAATAATTAAGGTTAAATTAGATCAAAATCTGCAAAATATTGGGAAGGCTATAGATCGAGTAACTCATGGATATCCAAATCATGAGCCTTAGCTAATTTGAAAAGCTGCCATAGAGAAACGATGGCCGTGGGGTCCTGCTCCATGCGCTGATATTGACGCACGGACAGTTCGTAGTCAGCCATATCTTCCTGCACCAGATTACGGCTTTTACGTAATAACAAAATCTTGCTACGCAGCTTCTCCTGAAGCTGAACAAATTCTTCGTAATAAATTGATCTGGGTTTGAGCGCTGCATAACGTTTTCTTTAAATTCCCTCTTGACGTTTCCCGCCAAGGTTGGCATATCCGCATTTCGACTAACACGCCTAGCCTGGCGCAAAGGGGCAGCACGCTAAGTTTCAACGCTAAGATTCAATACTAATGAGCAAGACCTCCAAGAAGCAAAATGTGAATAAACGGGTAACCACTAAAGCCACTCTCGGCCTACTTTTTTTATACTAGTATCAGGATTTACGCTAAGCCCCGATCGGGTAGATTAGTCTGTGGAGCGACATAGCCTCGCGCGCAATGCTGTATATACTCAACGGGAGCTTATTGACACTCAGCTTGAAACCCTATCTGCGCCGCTATCAGAGGGGAGCACCGAACGGCGGGCGATCTTGCTAAATAGTTACTGTGACCTGATAGAGAGGCGCACCATTTATGTTTCAGCGGTGCCCCAAGCCTGCACTGACATGACCACAGAAAAGCTTACAGGCAATGAGGCAGACTGGAGTAAAGATACGGGCAACCAAATCGCCTCAAAAACTCGTCAATGTACGAGTCAATTTCATCGTTGTCTTAAACACTGTCAGCTGCGCAGCAGCAACTGCAGACGCTTCGGATAAACAGCGATTAATTGCATGAACCAACCAGACTAATAATCCAAAACCCGTATAACCTGTAGCACCAAGAAGTAGAAAGAACTTGGAAGTGAAGTATCTAGAAGAGAAGCAACTAGGATTGAAGTACCTAGGAACAAGTACCTAGAAGTGAAGTACCTTTATATAAAGTAATTAGGACCCTGAGCGCATAGCCTCCGCCTTGGCATATCGCGGCAGTATTGGGGTCATTTTTTTACTCAGCCTACCCTTCGATACGACAGCCGAATTCCTCACCGGCATCGAGTAACCAGCGAGCAATATAGTCGGCGAAACTGCGCCTAATAATCAAATCGAAAGACCCATCAGATTTATTGCTCACCACCGCCGACGCTTTGGCAAAGGTTGTTTGCGCGCAGCGGCCAGCATTCCCGGAAGCCCCGGGCCAACCAGCGAAATCATAGACCGAAGATTTTTTAAGTACCGTCTGCACTGCCATATCGGTGCCGCGCAGATTAATCATTGTCTGGCCACCACTGATATCAACAATAGCAATATGGCCCGCTAAAACCTGTCGCAACGAAACTTCAATCTCTGCCGCATTCCCTTGGCTAACCAGCAACCACTCATCGGGGCCCAGCCAGAAGAGACTATGTTGCTGACAGCTCTGATAGGTGCCTGGCTCAGTGGGCAGTGCTATACCCAGAACCTTGGCAATGCCATCAGTAAAGCTCTTATCTGCCCCATCACCACGCAGATTTAGATGGGCACAGATGGGGGCTTCTTTAATCACCAGAGCGAATTCTACGTCGCCATTAAAAATCTCTGCGCTGTCGCTGTGGCGCTGATGATTAGAGAGCTTATGGAAGTACTTTAGTGGTGACTCTGAGTTGATATTTTCTGCCTTGCTAGACATGTTGGCGCTCCCCTTTAGCATCGTAGAACACTGAATCAACGATCTCAGCCGCAATAATGCGGCCATCGGCCATTGGGCAATAAACAACCTGGCCCATACGACTATGCCCACCTTTAACCACCGCAAGAGCAATGGAATGGCCCAGATTAGAGCTGAAATAACTGGAGGTGACATGGCCCTGCATAGACATGGGGATTTTTTGCTGAGCATCAAAAACCACTTGCGCGCCCTCAGTTAGCACCTGCGCGCCCTCAATAGTCTTAAGACCCACCAACTGCTTGCGATTTTCTCGCACAGAGTCACTGCGCTCTAAAGACCGCTTACCAACAAAGCTAAAGCTTTTATTTTTACCCACAACCCAGTCCATGTTCATATCCGCCGGTGTCATAGAACCATCGGTGTCCTGACCGACAATAATAAAGCCCTTTTCGGCGCGCAGAACATGCATGCTCTCAGTGCCATAGGGGGTAATATCAAACTCTTCTCCCGCCGCCATTAAGGCCTCCCAAATAGGTCGACCATATTGGGCGGGCACATTGACCTCATAGGACAACTCACCGGTAAAACTAATGCGGAACACCCGCGCTTTTACGCCAGCGACAGTACCATCGCGCCAGTCCATAAACTGGAAGCCATCACTGCTCAGATCGATATCATCACAGACCTTGGCTAGCGCTTTGCGGGCATTGGGACCAGAGATAGTCGCCGTGCTCCAGTGATCGGTAACCGAGGTGAAATACACCTTTAAGTCTGGCCATTCGGTCTGCTGCCAGAGCTCAAGCCAAGCTAATACTCCAGCGGCGCCGCCAGTGGTGGTGAACATCAGATAATGGTTGTCAGCCAGACAGGCACAGACACCATCGTCAAAGATCATGCCGTCTTCTTTAAGCATCACACCATAGCGACATTTACCCGGTGCCAACTTGAGGTATGAATTGCTGTACATGCGAGTAACAAATTCCGCTGCATCTGGGCCCTGAATGTCAATTTTGCCCAGAGTGCTGGCATCCAGAATACCTAGGCTATTGCGCACGGCCAGACATTCACGGTTGACCGCATCGTCCATCGACTCACCGGATCGAGGGAAGTACCAGGAGCGTTTCCACTGTCCTACATCCTCAAACTCTGCACCCTGCTCTTCATGCCAACGATGCACAGGAGTGTAACGCTCAGGGTCAAATAATGCGCCTATATCGCGACCAGCAATAGCGCCAAAAGTAGTGGGTGTATAAGAGGGCCGGAAGATAGTGGTTCCTGTTTCAGGGATACTCTGCCCCAGCGCATTGGCCAGAATTGCCATGCCATTAATATTTCCCAGCTTGCCCTGGTCTGTACCAAAGCCCATCGCGGTGTAGCGTTTGATATGCTCCACCGACTCAAAGCCCTCTCTCACGGCTAACTCAATACCACTGGCGCTAACATCCAACTGCATATCAACAAACTGGCTCGGCGCACGACTGGTGCTTTTCGTGTGGGGCACCAGAAATAATGCTTGCTGCGGCTGCTCTTGGTACTCCTCGACCTCGGAGACGGGGAAATGGGCATTGCCATCACCACAACCGGCCAATTTAGCCGCCTCTGCTCCAGCTAGCACAGCCTCAGCCAAACAGGCCGATAGGGCGTAGGTGCCACCACAGGCCCCCACAGAGCGTTCCTGTTGCGTGGATTCACCGGGCTTAAAGCCAACGATTTGTTCATCCCACACCGGCTTGGCACCCGTATGTGAGCTCAGGTGTATCGCTGGGCTCCAACCTCCAGAACAGGCAATCAGGTCGCAATCTAATTTTTGCACCGCACCAACAATTTGCGAGCCATCATGATTAAGCCGAGCCACCAGAGCACGCTTAACCCGCTTGCCTCCTTGGGCCTCAATCACGCCACAACCAGCCATCACGTCAATACCCAGCTTTTTAGCGGCAGTCACTAGCTCGCCCTCGGGCGCCCCTCTGGAATCGATCACTGCCACCAGGGTACGGCCAGCGCGATGCCAGTCAATAGCAGTTTGGTAAGCATTGTCATTGGTGGTAAAAAGCACCAGCCTGTTGCCCGGTGCCACACCATAGCGATTGACATAGGTGGATACTGAAGAGGCCTGCATCACACCGGGAATATCATTATGGGCAAATACCAGTGGACGCTCGAAAGCACCGGTGGCCAGAATCACCTGCTTGGCGCGCACTCGATGCAGTCTTTGGCGAACACCCAATTTTGCGCTGATCCCCAGATGATCTGTGCGTCGCTCCAAAATGCCTAAAAAGTTATGGTCGTAGTAACCAAAAACTGTGCTGCGCGGCAATGTCTGCACATTGGAGAAGGCGTTTAATCCGGCGACTAGTTCGGCAACCCAAGCGGTGGCAGCCTGGCCTTCAATACGCTGAGTTGAGGCTAGCAGGCTGCCGCCAAATTCACTTTGTTCATCGGCAATAATAACTCTTGCTCCGGCACGGGCTGCCTCCCTTGCCGCGACTAACCCGGCGGGGCCTGCACCTACCACTAGTAAATCACAGTGCTGATTTAGTTTGTCATAGCTATCGGGGTCTTCCTGCACGGGGGCACTTCCCAACCCGGCAGCCTTGCGAATAAAGTGCTCGTAGGTCATCCATAATTTGGCCGGATACATAAAGGTTTTATAGTAAAAACCCGGTGGCATTAAGCGACCAAACCAACCAGTAATACTCATTAAATCAAAATTAACGCTGGGCCAGCCATTAACCGACGCGGCTTCAAGGCCCTCATAGAGTTCAACCTGGGTCGCTTTTAAATTGGGTACAGTCGCGGCACCAGAACCAATTTGCATAATGGCATTGGGTTCTTCTGCTCCATGACCAACAATGCCCCTAGGCCGAGAATATTTAAAGCTGCGGCCAACCACATTGACACCATTGGCCAGTAGCGCAGAGGCCAGAGTATCTCCAGCAACGCCCTGCAACTGTTTGCCATTAAAGGTAAAGTTGATAATGGTGGAACTGTCAGTGCACGCACCAGTGGGCAATCGGTTGATTTGACTCATTGCCCTGACCCCGCACTAGTCACCTGGGGTTTCTCACCAACAATATAGGTCTCTAAAATTTCATAACTCAGGGTATCGCGGGTTGCATAAAAATAGCGCCGACAACCCACCGCGTGATACCACATCTCATGGTGAATACCCCGTGGGTTCTTGCGAAAAAACAAGTAATCTCCCCACTCCCGATCATTTAGATCCTGTGGTGCAAGGGGCCGCACTATGTGAGCTTCGCCACTGTAGCTGAACTCTTCTTCTTCGCGGCCTTCCCCGCAATGGGGGCAGTGAATTAATAACATAGTTAATATTTCTCGTTGTTCTCGCTAGCTCGTCTAATGAGCTCTTTTAATGAGCGACGCCCGCAGCGCCGTGTTCATCAATCAGCGCACCAGTATTGAATCGATCAATCGTAAAGGCTGCCGCCAAAGGATGAGGGTGGTCATTAGCCACAGTATCGGCAAACACATAACCAGAACCTGGAGTCGCCTTAAAACCACCAGTGCCCCAGCCACAGTTAAAATACAGCCCATCCACCGAGGTCTTACTAATAATCGGGCAGGCATCCGGGCAGGTATCCACAACGCCACCCCATTGGCGATTCATGCGCACTCGACTGAAGGCGGGAAACAGCTCGCAGATAGCCTGTAACGTATGTTCAATCACATGAAATGAACCGCGCTGGCCATAGCCGTTATAACCATCAACGCCAGCTCCAATCACCAGATCACCTTTGTTAGACTGGCTGATATAGCCATGCACCGCATTGGACATAACCACGGTATCCAAACAGGGTTTAACCGGCTCTGAAACCAGTGCCTGCAAAGGTCGCGATTCAACCGGCAGCCTAAGGCCAGCCATAGCGGCAACAACACCGGAATTACCGGCAGTGACACAGGCTACTTTGTCGGCACCAATAAAGCCCTGGGTAGTTTCAACACCCGCTACAGCGCCATTTTTGCGACGGATACCCGTCACTTCAGTTTCTTGAATTAAGTCCACACCCAGAGCATCGGCACCTCGAGCATAGCCCCAGGCCACGGCATCATGGCGAGCTGTGCCACCTCGGGGTTGCCATGAGGCACCCAAAATTGGATAGCGGCATTCTCGGGAAATATTGATTAATGGGGCAATCTGTTTAATTCGCTCTGGGGTGACTACCTCTCCATCAATGCCATTTAAACGGTTGGCATTAACCCGCCGCTCGATATCGCGCATATCCTGTAAGTTATGACCCAGATTTAGAACACCGCGCTGGCTGAACATAACATTGTAGTTGAGCTCTTGGCTTAGCCCTTCCCAGAGTTTTAGAGATAGATCATAGAGCTGGGCGGCTTCATCCCAAAGATAGTTAGAGCGAATAATGGTAGTGTTGCGCGCCGTATTTCCGCCACCCAGATAGCCTTTTTCAATCACCGCCACATTGGTAATGCCATGCACTTTAGCCAGGTAGTAAGCCGTGGCTAAACCATGGCCACCGCCGCCCACCACAATAACATCATAGTCAGTTTGGGGCTTGGGGCTGCGCCAGATTTTCTGCCAGTTTTCATGGTAGCTCAGAGCATTTTTAAACAGACTAAAGCCGGAGTATCTCTTCATTGTTAGCACTCTTTCAAATAGCTGGTTTTCATTCGCTATTGGAGCAATTTGCCGAGGCTATTCGATAGAAGAAAAATGACATATACAGGTATAAAAGCGACAAATACAGGCAAAAGCTAGTAAAAACCACCCAAAATGACGCTTTAGTTCAAGCACATCCATAGATTCGTTGTATATAAACGTCGCGAAATCTACAATAAGGGTTGTTTAAATCCAGCTTGGTCCTTGAGATATGGCAAAAATGCCAGCCGAAATATGCAAACAATCCCCCAGTTTGTCAGTGGGGTTTGTGCTCATGCCCAGCTTCACTCTTTTGCCTTTTTCCGCATTTATTGATGCGCTGCGGCTAGCTGCTGATGAGGATGATCACAGTGAACAGGTAAACTGTCGCTGGACCCTTATGGGCCCCAATACAGATAAAATAAGCTCCAGTTCTGGCGTGACCGTGCAGCCCTGGGAGACTTACCGAGACCCGGCGGAGTTTGATTATATTGTGGTGGTTGGCGGCCTCCTGGCGGAAACCCTCAATGGCAGCCAACATGTGATTGACTATCTGCAGCGCGCCGATCAGGCGCACACACCTATTATTGGCCTGTGCACTGGCTCTTTTGCCATGATTCGCGCTGGCCTTATGGAGAACAGGCGCTGCTGTGTCAGCTGGTTCCACGACAAGGAGTTAACCGACCGCTATACCCATGTCACCCCCATAGCAGACCAACTATTTGTCGATGACGGTGATCGTATTACCTGTGCCGGTGGCGCTGTGGCCGCAGATCTGGCCGCCTATATTATTGAACGCCATCTGGGCCAGAGCTGGGCCCGCAAAAGCCTGCGTATTTTGGTGATGGATAGCCCGAGACCGGCCAATGCCCCGCAGCCCCAGCCAACGTCGGAATATCAGGTCGATAATAAGTGGGTGGTAAAAGCTCTGCTGCTAATGGAGCAAAATCTCAGCCGGCCTTTGGCTACAGATGAACTAGCCCAGCGAATCAATATTTCCAAACGACAATTAGAGCGCTTGTTTCTGGCAGATACTGGAGAGAGTTTGCAAAAGTTTTATCGCAAGATTCGTCTTATCTATGCCTTGTGGTTGCTACAAAATACCCAGCGCTCGATTACCGATATTGCTCAGGAATGTGGCTTTGCAGATACCGCCCATTTCTCACGTGCTTTTCGCGGCGCCTTTGCAAAAAGACCCACAGAGTATCGCAATCAGTAACTAGGCTAACGCCCGTCGCTCATTGCTGGGCGGCTTGCCATACAGGTCGCTATAACATTTACTAAAGTGTGGTGCGGTAGAAAAACCACAACTAATCGCCACATCAATAACCGGAATAGAGGTTTGTAACAGCAACAACCTCGCCCGAGATAGGCGCAATTCCAAATAATAGCGCGACGGTGCGCAATGCAGATAACGGTTAAATAAGCGCTCTAACTGGCGCCTAGATATGCCCACATAGTCTGCCACTTCATCCAAACTCAATGGCTCTTCAATATTGGCTTCCATCAATACAACGGCGTCCACTAAACGGGGCTGGCTGGCACCAATTAAGTATTGCAGTGGCGCGCGCTGGGGATCTTTTTCTGTGCGCACTCGATCACAGGTAAACTGCTCAGAAATTTGCTGTACTAGCTGATGCCCATGGATACTGGCTACCAGATTGAGCATTAGGTCAATGGAGCTAATCCCACCGGAGCAGGTATAGCGATCGCGGTCAATCACAAAAAGGCTGGAGGAAATATTTAACTTGGGGAACTGCTCGCGCATGCTGGCGATATTTTCCCAGTGGATAGTGCTGCGATACCCATCCAACAAACCCGCCGCTGCCAGTACATAACTGCCAGTGCAAATACCGCCAAGAGGAATATTTTTCTTGGCCATGGATCGCAAGATATCATTTATCTCTTTGCTACAGTAATTCTTAACATTGTAGCCACCACAGACAATCAGCACATTCATATCACCGACCGAGCTAAAACTGCCATCAAGCCGCAGTTCAAGGCCGGCGCTGGAGACAACAGGCTCTCCATCCAAGCTAAAAACCGAATAGCGATAAAGCTCTCGGCCGCTGAGGCGATTAGCCATACGGAGAACAGAAACGGCATTGGAGAAAGTACTCAGGGTGTACTCAGGCATCATTAGAAATCCAATATGCAGAGTCACATGGACTTCGGGGGAATCTACTTCAACTGCAGCTGCGGTATCGACCATATCCACAATCCCTTCTGTTTACTTTGCTTTTATTATTGGCTTCTTAATTGGCCTAGGGCGCGCTTTTAAATAGCGAGGCTAATTTCGCGATTATAGGCTAACAATTTGATTTAAAAGAAGGTTTTTTTCAACTTAAATTGAAATTATTCAAATATAAATATACCTATCGGCGGCGGCGCTTGCGTCCAGCTCCGGCCCCGTCTGAGATCACTTTGGGCACTGGCCTGCTCACCACCGAAAATAGGTTGGGGAAAGAATCTGTTTTGTTGGGAAAAGCCATGGCATCGACAAAGTAATCTTGAAACCTGGGTTCCATGGCCGTTTCAACTTTCTCTATATTTTTGACCAGTGTTTCAATAACATCTCGAGACTGATTATTTAAAAGAGCAATACGAGCCCCGGTACCAGCGGCGTTACCCGCTGAAGAAACTTCACCCAAGGCACAGTCTGGAATCAGGCCCAATACCATCGCATGCTGCACATTTATATGGCTACCAAAGGCACCGGCCAGACGAATGCGCTCAACCTTTTGCGTGCCGATGCGATCCATCAATAATTTCACCCCCGCGTAAAGCGCCGCCTTAGCCAATTGAATTTGGCGAATATCATTTTGTGTCACCACAATCTGTGCTTCGTCATTGGCTGGTGAATGCAATACATAGGACCAGGTGCGATCATTTTGAATAACTCTTGAGCTGCGTGCGGCCAGTTCACCATCTACAATTCCATCTACCGTCACTATGCCCGACAGGAACATCTCGGCAACCACTTCGATAATGCCTGAACCACAGATACCGGTCACACCATGGCTTTCAATAGCCAGATCAAAGCCTGCCTCATCAGACCACAAATCACAGCCAATGACTTTAAAACGTGGCTGCAAGGTTTCTGGGTTTATACGCACGCGCTCAATAGCACCAGCGGCCGCGCGTTGGCCACAACTGATTTGCGCGCCCTCAAAAGCTGGGCCCGTGGGGCTGGAGCATGCCAGTAACCGCTGGCGATTGCCCAGTACAATTTCTGCATTGGTGCCCACATCAACCAGCAATGTCATCTGATCCTGCTCCTGGGGTTCTTCAGAGAGAATCATGCCCGCGGTATCTGCTCCCACATGGCCAGCAATACAGGGCAGTATATAAATTCGCCCCCCGCCATTAATATTTAAATCCAATTCCCGGGCCGGCACTTCCACCGCGGCATCTGTAGTTAATGCAAAGGGCGCACCACCTAATTCCACAGGGCTAATACCGAGCAAAATATGATGCATAATCGGGTTGGCTACCAGAGATACTTCAAGAATATCCTCAACGCTGGCCTCTATCTCTGCAGCAACCTCTGCAAACAGGCTATTTAAGGCATCGCGAATCACCACTGTCATCTCCCCTGCTCCCTCGGGGTTCATCATGACGTAGGAGACACGGCTCATTAAATCTTCGCCAAAGCGGATTTGCGGATTCATCAGGCTAGCACTGGACAGCACCTCGCCATTAGAAAGATCACAGAGATGGACGACAATAGTGGTTGAGCCCACATCCACCGCAACCCCATATGACTTGTCTCTAAAGCCGGGACACAGGGCGATAATTTGCTGATTCTTATGAACAGCAACGGTAATGCTGCGCTTACCCTCAGCCAAAACTGGCTGCAAGGTTTTTAATAACCTGCTGTCATAGGATAGATTGGCTAGGCCCCATTCCTGAGCCAAAGTTTCCATCAGCCGCTGCATATCCCCTTTGGGCACATGCATATCAGCTTCTGCTACCTGAACATAGTAAAGGCGTGTTGCGGGGTCGAGGCTGATATTACGGTAATCGGCTTCTTTGCGCACGATCTGTCGATGCACCTGACTCTCGGGGGGCACATCGATAACCACGTCATCGAGCAGCAAAGTATGGCAGCTTAGACGACGGCCATTGGCCAGAGGTGCTTTGCGCTCCCCATATTTTATTTCAGTCGCGCACAACGGAGATAAATGGGTGCTGTCAGAGTCAATCTGATGTTTAGCAAAAGAGCCCTCTGCACAAATAATCTGGCAGCGGCCGCAGAGACCGCGACCACCACAGACTGAGTCAATGTCCACACCCAACACTCGCGCCGCATGCAACAGCGGCGTATTAACAGGAAAACTACCGCGCCTGCCGGAAGGGGTAAAGACTACCTTGACCATATCTTGCAAAATATAATTAGCCTCGTCTTCTGCGGCCGCCCCGCGCGCGACCCTCGCCTTCAGCAGCGGGTTCACGATAAGCCTTTATCCAGTTGGCACAGTTGGGGTCATGGCCCATCATCACATCACCACCACGCACCGCCGCCATCACTTCCGGATGCAATGGGCTGGTAATAGCTGAGGTCATACCTGCACCCATGGCCATGGTTAAAAATGCACTGTTAATGCCATTGCGGTTAGGCAAACCAAAGCTCACGTTAGAGGCACCACAGGTGGTATTAACTTTTAGTTCTTCCCGCAGACGACGCACCACATGCATTACCTGCAAGCCTGCGGTGTTAATGGCACCAATAGGCATAACCAGTGGGTCAACTACGACATCGCTGTAATGGATACCATAATCTGAGGCACGCTCGACGATCTTTTTCGCCACTTCAAATCGCTCATTTGGGTCTTCAGAAATACCGGTTTCATCATTGGAAATGGCGACTACTGAGGCACCGTATTTAGCGACTAAAGGCAGCACTCTTTCCAACACTTCATCCTCACCGGTCACTGAGTTTACCAGGGCCTTACCCTGATACACCGACAGCCCAGCTTCCAAAGCTTCAATAATTGAGGAGTCAATACTGAGGGGTACATCGGTAATTGACTGCACCAACTGAATGGCTTCGGCAAGAATTCGCGGCTCATCCGCCAATGGAATACCTGCATTTACATCTAACATCTGAGCGCCAGCTGCGACCTGAGCCAATGCGTCAGCTTTGACGCGACTGTAGTCTCCCACTTTCATTTCTTCGGCCAATATTTTGCGCCCGGTGGGATTAATCCGCTCACCAATAATCACAAAAGGCTGATCAAAGCCGATTTTGACTTCTTGGGTGGCGGAACTAATAGTCGTGATGGTCATGGAGTTCTCCAAAGTTTAACGATTCGGGTGCCAGGGTTTTCGATCGCCCAGCACCTTGGTTTTTTCAACTATTTCGGCAATCCGCTCTTCCTGTCGGTAGGCCATAATATGCACGCCGCTCGCTCCTTCTATTTCGCGAATCTGATTGATCATATCTATGCAGATATTGACACCTTCCTGCTTCTGATCTTGCGCCCCTGCCAAGCGTTTAATAATGGCATCTGGAATATGCACCCCAGCGACATTAGTGCGAATCCACTCTGCGGACTTAGCTGAAGCCAAGGGCCCAACGCCAGGCAAAATAAACACTTTCTTGTGAAGGCCCAAATCACCTACTTTGGACATATAGTCTTTAAGCATTTCGATATCGAAGCAGTATTGGGTCTGCACAAATTGCGCACCCGCAGCCACTTTTTTTGCCAGCCGCAGTGGTCGGTAGTCAAATGGCGGTGCAAACGGATTAGCGGCAGCGCCTAAAAATACCTTTGGTGGCGCAGTGATTTTGCGGCCACTGAGAAACTCACCATCGTCGCGCATACCACAGAGCATTTGCAGGCTAGTCATGCAGTCCATATCAAACACAGGCTTGGCTTCCGGATGGTCACCGGACTGAACACCGTCGCCAGTCAGACAAAGAATATTGGAGACGCCCATGGCTGAGGCACCAAGCACATCCCCTTGCATCGCAATACGATTCCTATCGCGACAAGAAATTTGCATAATCATTGAGTAGCCGCGACGGGTGAGCAGTGCGCACATACCGACACTCGACATATGGCAGTTAGCACCAGAGCCATCGGTGGCATTAATCGCATCCACACAGCCGTCAAATAGAGCGGCCCGGGCATAGACTTCTTGGGGATCGGCAGAATCTGGCGGGGCTATTTCCGCGGTAACGGCAAAATACCCTGCGCGCAGCACACGCTCAAAACGGCCCGGGGAATCATGGCCTGGCAGTATTGGCAGATTTTCCCCAGCCAGAGGTTCATCGTCGAAAGTCATGTTTCAACTCCCAATCTTTTTCTAACCGCGCGCAGCCAGGCACTGGTATCTTTTTTGCGTACATCAACCGGCGCCTGAATAATCTGAATAGTGGATTCTGGGTTGCCGATCCGCTGGCTGCCTTCCCAGGATGACACCCAAACACAAACCATATCTCTATCGACCTCGCAGTGACCATTGGCGCGCACGCCACCACAGGGGCCATTTCGCAATGCCTTGGGGCAGTTCATCGGGCAAGCCATTCCCGTTTCGCCCAAAGTGCATTGGCCACAGGACTTGGAGTCAAACAGAAAGCCTTTAACCCGTTTTTCGACGGCGGCAAAAGCCCGATCCAACCGCTGGTGACCCAGAGATTTTAGCAATGGGTAGATCGCAGTCAGACAGGTTTCTATACCTTTGTATAGCCAGCGCAGCCAGCGAGCATTGTTAACCGACCAGTAGCGAACGGTCTTCATGCAGACCCGACCGCGACGCCCTTGCTGGCAACCAGTGCAGCAATATCGGCATTGGAATAGGCCGCTTCAATGGCATCGGCAAACTGCTGGGCAAGGTCTTGAGGTGTATGCTCTCTATTGCCCCCGGCGCGGGCCGCGCTATCAATCGACGTTGTGACCCGTCGCCAATCCTCTAGGTATTCATCGCTACCGCCCTTGCCAGCGCGCATGGCAGCGCGGTCAATCGCTGCTTGAAAGCGATGGCTGAGCATTGCTTTACCACGCAGACGGCCGCTTTTAACCAACACCTGTGCAGGGATATCACGCCAAAATACTTCAATTTTTTGCATAGGGTTACTCGCCTATATAAATTTCAGAACTTGCTTTTGCAGACCATTTTCCAAGTCGCCATAACCACTGTGCACATGGCTAAACCCTAAGCCCAAATACTCTGCTGCAGCCTTAGCTTTATTGACTAGACCTGAATCAAACCGCTGGGATAAATAAACCACTAGCCGGTAATTAGCGAAATACTGATGTCGCAAATGCGGATGTTTATCCAGTTTTAAACCTTTCACCATCAGCCGATCAAAGTGCTCAACTAAAAAGTCCGTTAGGTAAAAAGTTCCCAATTCCTGTTCAGCCAGCTGATTAAATTGTTCTTCGCCTGCATAAAATGAATAACAATGAGCACCAGGTAAACGCTCGATATTTGTTTGGCCGTTAGCAGCCTCTTGTTCAATTATTCTGTCAATTTCACCGCCAGTACCACAGTCGCCGTAACCAATAAAAATATGCTCATACTCACTACGATTTTCATCTATTACTGAACGCAGCTTTTGCGGAATCAATTTCGGTTTATTGTGTAACTCGGCATCCACACATTGCAGATCAATCTGACCCCAACCGTTGAGCTTTTGCAGCCTTACAATCTCATGCGCCAGTGCACCGCAGGCAATCACTAATAACTTTGCCGGAGGGGCAGCACTGGGCATCAGGCTGACGCTTCTAATCTGCGCTCAGAAACCAGACGGATGGCCGTGGTGGCTGCATCTGCCGCATCGCGGCAATAGGCATCGGCACCAACAGCAGTGCCAAACTCTTCATTTAGGGGGGCCCCACCAACCATTACAATATACTTGTCGCGCAGACCCTGATCTTTCAGCGCATCAATAACAACTTTCATATAGGGCATGGTCGTGGTTAGCAGCGCAGACATACCAAGGATATCGGGTTTGTGGCGTTCTAACGTCGCGATATAGTCTTCCACAGAGTTATTGATGCCCATATCATGAACTTCAAAGCCGGCCCCCTCCATCATCATGGCCACAAGGTTTTTACCGATATCATGGATATCACCCTTCACTGTGCCAATCACCATCGTGCCAACGGGCTTAGCGCCAGTTTCAGCCAACAGCGGTTTTAAAATAGCCATGCCGCCTTTCATGGAGTTAGCAGAGAGCAGCACTTCAGGGACGAATAGAATACCATCGCGGAAATCGATACCTACAATGGTCATACCATCTACCAGTGCGGTGGCAAGCACCTTCTCTGCGGACCAGCCGCGATCAAGAAGAATCTGCGTACCCTCCTCGATCTCTTCTTTTAAACCGTCATACAAATCGTCGTGCATTTGTAATACCAGATCATCATCAGATAGTTCGGCTAATACAATATCATCTTCGTCAGACATGGGATGTAACCCTCAATTAGGTTTTATTTAATAATCTCGATCTTCAAAGGAGCCTTTACGATGGGCCATAAAATCTAATAATGCTTCATCAACCGCGGGGTCAATTACCGGCGCCTGATACTCACTGAGCATCTTTTTCCAAAGCCCATTAGCACGCTGGGCTGTATCTAAAGAACCATCCACTTGCCACTGCTCGTAGCTATTGTTATCAGCCACGGTTGAGCGATAGAAGGCGGTTTCAAAGTTTTTCAATGTATGGGCAGAACCCAGATAATGTTTACCGGGGCCCACTTCACGAACAGCATCCAGAGCCTGGCCGTTTTCAGACATATCCATGCCAGACAGCAGCACTTCAATCATGCTAGCCTGATCGCAATCCATAATAAATTTTTCGTAACCCATCGCCAGACCACCTTCTAACCAACCCGCGGTATGAAGCATAAAATTCACGCCGGCCAGCGCACTGGTTTGCAATGTATTGGCGGCTTCATAGGCAGCCTGAGCATCGGGTAATTTAGAACCAGTCAAACCGCCACCACTTCGGAAAGGAACGCCTAAACGCCGAGCTAATGCCGCAGCGGCATAGATTACTTGGCTGGGCTCTGGCGTACCAAAGGTCGGGGCACCTGTGGCCATAGACACGGCTGCGGCAAAGGTACCAAAGATAACTGGCGCGCCTGGACGGCATAGCTGAGTGAAGGCGATACCAGCCAATGCCTCCGCGAGAATCTGGGTAACGGTACCAGCGGTTGTCACCGGCGACATAGCACCGGCGAGAATAAAGGGGGAAATCACCGTGGCCTGATTGTTGCGCGCATAAACCTTGAGTGACCCCAGCATCGTAGCATCGTAGGTCATGGGTGAATTGACATTGATAAGGCTGGTCAGCACACAATTTTGATCAACAAATTCAGCACCAAAAACCAGCTTGGCCATGTCCACTGTGTCCTGTGCGCGCTCATGGTGAGTCACCGAACCCATTAATGGCTTGTCGCTATATTTGAAATGGCTGTAGACCATGTCGAAGTGGCGCTTGTTTACAGGCAGATCGACCGGCTCACAGATAGTGCCACCGGAATGATGCATGCCCGGGGCCATATAGGCCAATTTTACAAAATTCTGGAAGTCATCAATGGTGGCATAGCGTCGGCCCTGATCAATATCATGGACAAAGGGGGAACCGTAGGCTGGCACTAATACGGTGCGCTTGCCACCAATAATCACATTGCGCTCTGGGTTGCGAGCGTGCTGGGTAAATTCTCTGGGGGCGGTGGCCTGAATAATTGAACGACAAAGGCCTTTGGGGAAATGGACTCTGGTGCCCTGCACATCGGCCCCAGCTTCTTTCCACATTTCCAGAGCTTCTCGATCATCGAGAAAATCAATGCCAATCTCTTCCAGTAAGATATCTGCGTTGGCTTCGATAAGCTGCAGATTTTCTTCAGTAAGATACTCAAGGTAAGGAATTTTGCGCTCGATAAATGGCGCTGATTTCAACACGGTATTTTCACGGGCTGCCCGACGGCCTTCGCGACCACCAGCTTCTCGCCCCGCTCTTCTTCGCCCTGTTAGTTCAGTCATATTTTTCTTCCAGTAGAGCCTTCCGACTGTTAAATGAAGAGCCTTTCGCTTGTTTTATAAAGAGCCCTCAGCCTCGTATATAAAAAGCCTTCAGCCCATTTAATAGCCCTATTATTTTCCGCAGTCTGTTCCTGTTTGGCCCTCACCGCATATGGGGTTACGACACAGGAGTACCAGTCTACGACGCAGCATAAATCTAGGCTCGCAAGCAGTTATTGTCGGCATCGAATGGTGACTCTTCGATCACTGTGGCCCTGTAGCGATTGCCCAGAATTTCGATCTCAAGCTCCGTGCCTATGACACCATAGGCCGTTTTTACAAGGCCCAATGCCAAGGACTTATTGGTACGGAACCCAAAGCCGCCAGAGGTCGCTCGACCCACCAGCTGACCCTCACAGTAAAGCCCCTCAGAACCGCGAGCATCAGCATCGGTAACCCCATGAATTTCCAACGTGGCAAAACAGTTATCAAAACCTCTATCCTGCCAGGCTAGCAGGGTCCTCTTACCAACAAAATCGCAGTCTTTATCCAGCTTTACAAACCGATGCAGTCCCGACTCAAGGGCGGAGTATTCGATAGACATCTCACGGGGAATCAAACGATAGGATTTCTCAATGCGCATGCTCTCCATGGCGCGAATACCAAAGGGTTTAATATTAAACTCAGCTCCTGCCTTCATCAGTTCATCGAAGATATAATTCTGCATCTCGATGGGGTGGTGTAACTCCCAACCCAACTCACCGACAAAATTAACTCGCAGGGCTTCAGCCTGGGCATAACCCACATTGATAGGCTTGCCGGTCAGCCATTTGAAATTATCATTGCAAAGATCAGTATCTGTTAGCTTTTGCAGTACATCTCGTGACTTTGGCCCCGCCAGCACCAGTACGCCCATCTGAGTGCTAATTTTCTGTAGATTAACCGAGCCATCCCGGGGTGCGAGTTTGGTGAGGTAATCCCAGTCATGGCGCTCTTGAGAGCCGGCAAACACCAAGTAATAGCTATTTCTAGCGCGTTTGTAGATGGTAAATTCTGCGCGCACACCACCATTTTGCGAGAGCATATGGCACAGGCCAATGCGACCCACAGCTTTAGGTACATTATTAGCAACAATGCTATTTAACCAAGCTTCCGAGCCATGGCCAGTCACTGTGCATTTAGAGAACGCAGACATATCCAATACGCCAACATGCTCGTTTACATGACGGCATTCACCACCGACAAAGTCAAAATAGTTGGAGCGACGGAAAGAGTTTTTCTCAACAATACGGCCGTCATCAAGAGCCTTGGAATGGTTTTTATTCCACAGAGTATGGGACTTGTCGAGATCATCTTCAGACAGAGAATATCTGGGAGGAGCAAACCAGTTGGGACGCTCCCAACCGTAGACAGAACCAAAAACTGCGCCCAACTCTTTCATGCGATCGTAGCAGGGACTGGTTTTTAAGGGCCGGGCTGCACCCCTCTCTTCATCCGGATAATGGTTTTTAAACACATGGTCATAGGCCTCTTCGTTTTTACTGCGCAGATAGCCGCGGGTGGCATAGGGGCCAAAACGTCTAGGGTCCACACCCATCATATCGACGGTAGGTTCGCCATCGACCATCCATTCTGCCAACTGCCAACCAGCGCCACCTGCAGCGGTAATACCAAAACTATGGCCTTCATTAAGCCAGAAGTTTTTTAAGCCCCAGGCTGGGCCAACAATCGGGTTACCATCCGGGGTATAGGCAATAGCGCCGTTGTAAACCGTCTTAACACCCACCTCAGCAAAGGCTGGGACTCGGGCCATACAGGCTTCAATATGGGGCATCAAACGATCCAAATCACCATTAAATAGCTCATACTCAGATTGATCACTAGGGCCATCTACATAACAGCAGGGCGCGCCCTCTTCATAGGGGCCAAGAATAAAGCCGCCAGCTTCTTCACGTAGATAGTAGCCCGCATCAGATTCCCGCAGCACTGCTTGTTCCGGCAATCCCACGGCCTTGCGAGCCAAAACATCCGGATGCGGGTCAGTCACAATATACTGGTGCTCTACCGGAATAACTGGAATATCCAAACCAACCATTTCGCCGGTTTTTCGGGCAAAGTTACCGGTACAGGAAACCACATGTTCACAGTGAATATCGCCCTTATCGGTCTTAACAATCCAGCTATCATCTGGCTGCTGCACAATATCCAAAACCGCTGTATTGCGATAGATTTCCGCACCCCTTGAACGGGCACCCTTGGCCAGAGCTTGAGTGAGATCGGCAGGCTGGATATAGCCATCATCCGGGTGCTGGATAGCGCCGATAATGCCGTCGACATTTGCCATGGGCCAGACTTCTTTGACCTGTTCTGGGGTTAAAAAATTGACTTTGACACCCACGGTCTGGGCCACACCAGAATAATACCTATACTCATCCATACGATCTTGGTTGGCCGCAAGACGGATATTGGAGACCACACTAAAGCCCACATTCTGCTCAGTCTCTTTTTCTAACTCATGGTAAAAGTCCACAGAGTACTGGTGTAATTTGCCCACGGAGTAGCTCATATTAAATAGTGGCAACAAACCGGCAGCATGCCAGGTCGATCCGGAGGTCAGCTCTTTGCGCTCTACCAATACCACGTCGGTCCAGCCTTTTTTCGCCAAGTGATATAGGGTGCTTACACCCACAACACCGCCACCAACTACCACTACTTTTGCCTGTGTTTTCATAACCTACTCTTAGGGGAATCTTTGCAGCAGTGTAACCAGCAATCTGATCCTACTAACGCGCAATTACGACAGGCATGTACTCGACTGCGCCATCCTCCAAGCCCCTACTGGGCTTGATCTACGGTCGCTTTTAAGACAGCATCTGACGGTCTCAGAAAGCCACAAAATTGATGGGGCAAGGAAGATGGGGAACAATGAGCATTGAGCCTAAAAGAGACCATTTTTAGCACTGCGTTTTTAGAAAATTCATGGAGACTGTCCGATGCGTGATATCGAAATTGCCCGCGTGGCGAAGACCCAACCTATAGGCGAAATTGCCAGCAAACTTGGCATTCCAGATTCTGCGCTAATCCCCTATGGCAGGACCAAAGCCAAAATTGACCCCGACCATATCGCCACATTAAAAGATGAGCCTGATGGCAAGCTTATTCTAGTGACGGCCATTACGCCAACACCTGCGGGTGAAGGCAAGACGACTACCTCTGTGGGCCTAACCGATGGGCTTAACCGCATTGGCAAGAATGCTCTGGTGTGTCTCCGGGAACCAAGCCTAGGCCCTTGCTTCGGTATGAAAGGCGGTGCTGCCGGTGGTGGCTATGCTCAGGTTGTACCAATGGAAGATATCAATCTGCACTTTACGGGCGATTTCCATGCTATTGGAGCCGCGCACAATTTGCTATCTGCGCTTATCGATAACCATATTCACTGGGGCAATAGCCTTGAAATAGATGCCAGGCGTATTGTATGGAAGCGTGTGGCCGATATGAATGACCGCGCGCTGCGAAGTATTAACTGTGGCCTTGGTGGCCCCGGAAACGGCTTTCCACGGCAAGATGGCTACGATATTACAGTGGCCTCCGAGGTGATGGCAATTTTCTGCTTGGCCTCTGATATGGATGACCTTAAACATCGTCTGGATAAAATCGTGGTTGCCTACACCAGAGATCATAAGCCCGTTCATGCCAGCGAGATATTAGGCACTGGGGCTATGGCTGTGCTGCTCAAAGATGCTCTGGCCCCGAATTTAGTGCAAACTCTGGAAAATAATCCGGCTATTATCCATGGTGGCCCTTTTGCCAATATCGCCCACGGTTGTAACTCAGTCATCGCCACCAAAACCAGCCTGAAAATGGCCGATTATGTGGTGACAGAAGCTGGCTTTGGTGCCGATCTGGGCGCTGAAAAATTCTTTGATATAAAATGCCGTGCCGCTGGCCTGCATCCAGATGCCTCCGTTATTGTTGCCACCACCAGAGCGTTAAAGATGCATGGCGGTGTCAGTAAAGAAGACCTAAATAAAGAAGACCTGACTGCTCTGCGCGACGGCTGCTGTAATCTGGTTCGTCATATTGAGAATGTGAAGTCTTTTGGCGTGCCTGTGGTAGTGGGTATCAATCGGTTTACGTCTGATACAGACGCAGAAATTGCAGTCATCAAAGAGATCGCTGCCGCCAATGGTGTTAAAGCTATCGATTGCACTCACTGGGCTGATGGAGGTGCAGGGACTAAAGAGCTGGCCCAGGAGGTAGCAGCTCTTGCCGATAGTGGTGTAGCGAGCTTTGCTCCTCTCTATCCAGACGAAATGCCCATCTGGGATAAAATTAAAACGGTGGCCACAAGGCTCTATCGAGCTGACGATATTATTGCGGACCAAAAAATTCGAGATCAAATACGTCAATTTGAGGATGAGGGCTATGGGCACTTCCCTGTCTGTGTAGCCAAGACTCAGTACAGCTTTTCAACGGACCCTAACCTGAAAGGCGCGCCATCCAACCATGTGGTAGCGATTCGCGAAGTGCGCTTAAGTGCTGGCGCGGGCTTTATTGTGGTGGTCTGTGGCGACATTATGACTATGCCCGGCCTACCAAGAGTACCTGCCGCTAATAGTATTGCTATGGACAAAAATGGAGAGGTCACCGGACTGTTTTAACCTGGGCGCGGCAGTCATTCCCGCAGGCAGGAAGGCTTATCACCAGCCCGTTTTTTTTAAGCTGGAACAAACCACAAGCTGAGAGTAAAATTCTGGCGTCCCCGGTCTTGAGCAGCCCATGTCCAGTTCTTCTTTTAGCTACCCAACCTTTTTACCCAAGCTCTCCATCTGCTCAGGTAACGGTTTCAAATGCCCCAACTGTGGTCTGGGGCTAGTTGTGCTCGAGTCGACGCGAACCTATAGCTGTGAAAATAATCACAGCTTTGATCTAGCAAGTGAAGGCTACCTCAATCTCCATCTGGCCCAACATAAACGCAGCCGTAATCCCGGCGATAGCAATGAAATGATTCGCAGCCGTCAGCGATTTTTAAATGCCGGTTACTACCAGGATTTAGCCGATAGCGTTATCGCACAGCTCACCGAGGTTGCTGGGGATAAGAGACTCTTGGATATAGGTTGCGGAGAAGGCTATTACCTAGATGAGATACGCCAGATATATGAGAACCTGCAACTGGTCGGGCTCGATATTAGTAAAACTGCGGTGCGTTTAGCGGCCAAACGCAAACTTAATGCCCAGCTCGCTGTAGATAGTGCATTTAAAATCCCACTGTTTGACAATAGCATTGATACCGCGATTTCAGTGTTCTCACCCATAAGTGCTATTGAGACATCCCGTGTTCTTAAACCTAACGGGACCCTGATAATGGTTGGCCCAGGGGAAACTCATCTGTCGGGCTTAACCGCTCATATCTATGATAAAACCGTAGCCCACAAAGGCAACTATGATGCCCTGGATAATAGTCACGAATTTATATTGGAAAAACAAATTGAAATTCAAAATAGCCTCTGTATTGAAGGCTCTGGGATTGCGGATTTACTGCATATGACCCCTTACTACTGGCATGCAAAACCACAGCAGCAGAAGCATCTCAAAGGCCTCCGCCAACTTGAAACTCCAGTGCATTTCAATGTTCGGGTGTATAAGAACCTCCTCAAAGATAGCTCATCAGCCTAGGGATTCTGCCGTCATATCGGCGAAGCGATCCAGGGGTAACATCAGCCTAAAAGTAGTGCCCCTGCCCAACTTAGACATAACCGTAGTCCGCCCAGAATGTGCCTCAACTACAGTCTGTGCCTGATGCAACCCCAAGCCGCTACCATTGCCTAAGGTTTTAGTAGTGAAGAATGGATTAAATATTTTGCCCAAATCATCATCACTAATGCCCAGCCCTGAATCTGCTATATCAACCCATATCATTGAACTATGGGTGCGGGTTCGCAATGTAATAGCGCCTTTGGATTCGATTGATTCCACCGCATTAAATAGTAGATTTAAAAACGCCTGCATAAGTTGGCTACTATCGCAGAGCATCTTTGGCACAGTACCGTATTGTTTTACAATTTCAGCCTTAAACCGCAACTCATTAGAGGCTAAATTAAGCGCCCTATCCAGCAAGTCATTAATATCTTCCTCGACAATTTCACGCCGCTCAGTGGAAGAAAATTCAGTCAGATCTTCAACCAGTTTTTGCACCCGACCGAGCCCTTCCATAGAATCACAAGTAAGCTGTTAATGTCTTTTTTAATAAAATTAAAATTAATCTGTTTCTTGAATTTTGTGATTTTTCGCACTGCAGGGGTTCTCAATAAACCTGGATGTTGAGGAGAATAAATAGCTGTATTTTTCTGTTCCAGTAATTCAGAAATATGCTCAAAATAGGTATCTAAAGAGTTGAGATTATCTATTATAAAACTCAAGGGATTGGCAATCTCCTCGGCAATGTCTGGCACCAATAAACCGACCTTTGCCATTTTCTCTGAGTGCATAAGCCGCAGCCGAAGCTGCTCTAAATCCTCATTGGCCTGACGCAACGTGGCACTTTTTTCTGCCACAATTTGAGTGCGATACTGCAGTGCTGCCGAGGTTTCGTAGAGTTCAGCCGCAACTTCCTCTAGACGTTTTTCTCCTGCTTTTCGAGCTGAAGATTCGCGGGATAGGCTGTCAGTCAACAACACCATATCGCTCATAAACCCTCACCAATATCATCTCGCTCAAAAACATTTAACTGGTTACAAGCGGATTAAAGATGACAGATGGCGATTGATAAGCAACAAGAAAAAATACTGACTGGCAATGGCGTAACCCTCCTTTTTTGACTACTTTCCATCCAATGGAAACTAAAAATACGCATAATGTTGAAGTGTTTATGTAACAACTGCCCTATTAGAATATAGCCGAATATCTGTGGGGCGTTTAACTTATATCTAGTTGAAACTTATTTTTTAAACTCGAATAACTGCATCACTTCCAAATTGAGGACTGCAGCTATTTTTTCCAGGTTATCAAAGCGAGGCCCGAAGATACCCCGCTCAATATTACTAATAGACTCAATACTCAGTTCAGTTGCATCTGCCAACTGCTCTTGAGTTAGACCTCTTTCTGCTCTTAACGATTTTAGTCTGATACCAAACCGCATTTTTAAACTAGCCATAACAGCATTCCCGAAGAAAAAAATGGTATTTGAATGGATCAAAATTATCAATCTAGCTAAGTCGAACTTCGTATTTAACAGAGTTAAGCTTCGTTTTTTCTAGAACTGCAAACAGATTCTCTTCGCCATCTACTTACTCTAATCATTGGGGCCATAGGCGTAAAGACCACCCTTTTCCAGCGCCCTCTTGTAGGCCGGTCTAGCATGGCAGCGCTGCCTGAATAAGGCGAGATTTTTCATTGAATCCGCGCCCAACATAAGCGGTGCTATCTCGACAATAAACGACAGCTGAATATCGGCTCCGGACAGGCTGTTGCCAACAATCCACTCGACTCCCTCAAGCGCCTGATCCAAATAACCCAGATGACGTTGCATTTCATTATTGATACGGGACTGCAGTGCCGCGCCAGATTCGTCGCTAGTTGGACTTAATCTTGAGGTGTATAGTTTCAACATCATAGGCAATATTGCACTGCCCTCAGCGTAATGCAGCCATTGCAAGTAGGCCTCATAGTCCTCAGAGCCATTTTCAGGCCGCAGACGACCCTCTCCATAATGTCGCAGGACATAGTCAATAATAGCTCCAGACTCAATGATGGTTCTATCAATGCCGCCGGTGCAATCCGTTAGCACGGGAGACTTACCCAGTTGCTGAATGGCTTCTAGTTGCGCAGGTGCCAGATTGGTTTCAGAATCGCGCTGATATTTGGCAACCTGATAATCAAGCTTAAGCTCCTCAAGCAGCCAGATGATTCGCTGAGAGCGAGAGTTATTTAGGTGGTGTACGGTCAACATAAAATCATACCTGTCGTTATTTTTGTAAGCTGGAAGACTGGTGCCTGAGAGCTTCTATTTAAGCATTAATCCATCTTATACAGGCAGATTTTTATTAGCGGTTTTTCCCAACTGTCAGCTATGCTAGGCTATCATCTCAGCTCCCTCAGCCAATATTGGCTGTGTAACCCAACAACCTAGTAAACTTCTTTATTTCTATGTCTCTTGCCGCCCAAGCGTTCCTTAAGCGCAACCATCTACCATCGTCCTATCTAGAAACCGCCAAGCGTTGGTTTGAACCACTGTTACAGCAATTCAGCAACCAGTATCAGCCAAACAATGTGCCAATGATACTGGGTATTAATGGCTCCCAAGGCTCGGGGAAATCAACTCTGGCTGATTATCTTTGCAGTATAATTACTGAACGTCACGCTATTACCGCTGTTAGCCTTTCCATGGACGACTTCTATTTAACTCGTGCCGAGCGCGAGCATCTGGCTCAGACTATTCACCCCTTGCTGCGAACTAGAGGGGTACCCGGCACTCACGATGTGAGCCTCGCGATAAAGACCATTGAGCAACTGCGCGCCGGGTTGGACACAGAAATACCTAGATTTGATAAAAGTATTGACGATCGAGTAACAGGGTCACAGGTCGATAAAGTCAGTGGCCCAGTGGGTTTAATTGTCTTCGAAGGCTGGTGTCTAGGTGCCCTGCCACAAACGCAGACGGAACTCGAAGATCCCATTAATGATCTGGAGAGACTAGAGGACGATAAGGGAATTTGGCGGCAGTATATCAATCGGGCACTGGCTACCGATTATCGCGAGTTGTTCACCTTAATCGATCAGACAATCATGCTGAGGGCACCCTCGTTTGATACCATTTTTCAATGGCGCTGGCAGCAGGAAATGAAGATGATTGAGAGGCTCCAAGATTCTGATAGATCTGGGGTCATGACCGAGGAACAGGTACTGAGGTTTATCCAATATTTTCAGCGAATTACCGAGCACTCTTTGGAGGAAATGCCGAGGCGAAGCCAGCACCTCTTTCAGCTTGAGGCCGACAGACAAATAAGTGACTATCAACAACCAAAGGCGCAGTGTTAAACCAGCTAGCTAGAGTTCAATGGGCAGCGATTTGATTGCGATTAAACTCGCTAACCACTCGCAGCAACTGCCGACAGGTGATCTGCCCCACCAGACGACCATGATCCAGAACCGGACGACGGCGATGACCCTTCTTAAGCATATCGTCGGCCACATCGACCAAATCTGCGTGAACATCACAGTAATCAACATTGGCAGTCATATACTCACTGGCTTTGCCTACATCGCCATTTTCATTGTAGGTCGCCGCTAAAATCGCGCCAAGACAGTCCATTTCTGAAAGGACGCCAACTAGCATTTCCTGCTCATCAACCACGCATATACCTGACACCCTGTGCTCGATAATTAAATGAATGGCATCAAATACATCTCCATTAGCAGATATTTTGACCGGATCATGGAGCATATAATCACTTAGATCGACAGAACGTAACATAACTATCTCCTTACCCTAAAAAGAGCTGAGTGAAACTTATATTCGCAACCTATAAGGCTATTGGCGAATTACTCAAAGGCCCCCTGCAAACGCAATAAAGGGCTGTGGCCAGCTACCGAGAGCCAGCACCATTAGTAATAAAAGGATTGCGAGAATATCCTGAGCGCCAATAGCGGCGCGAGACCCTGTTTTAATAGTAGCCCCTGAAGTCTTGCTCATGGCGAAAATAATACGCAGATAGTAGTAGATGGCAATCGCACTACCCAATACCAGGGCAACTAAAAGAAGCCACAGCTGAGACTGGATTGAGACTGTAATAAGATAGAATTTACCAATAAAGCCAGCTGTCAGCGGTATGCCTGCAAATGATAGCAGGGCTACCATCAGGGCACTGGCCTGCAATGGGTTGCGCCAGAATAGCCCATCAAACGCACCGAGCATGGATTTACTATCATCTTCACCGGCCAGATTAGCCACCACCGTGAAGGCGGCCAACGTAGTCAAAATATAGGCGGCCAAGTAGAAGGTAATAGCCTCGCCAATCAACTGCCCCCCACCAGCATTATCAATAATAGATAGGGCGATTAAGACAATGAGCAGATAGCCAAAATGAGCAATCGAGGAATAGGCCAATAGCCGCTTAATATTTTCTTGGCGCAGAGCCAGCCAGTTACCCACCAGCATGGAGGCGACCGCTACTGCCGACAATGCCACAATCAATGAGCTGTATTGATAGAGCTGCCCCTCAATGAAAAAGCGCGTCAGAGCAACAAAGACTGCACCTTTGGATACCGTTGCTAAAAAGCCCGTCACTGGGGTAGGGGCACCCTGATAAACATCTGGTGTCCACATATGAAATGGCACCACTGAGAGTTTAAAGCCGAGGCCAGCCAGTATCATGGCACTGCCTGCCATAAGCACTAATGGTTCTTGACTATAAGCGACTGCGGCTTTGGCTCCCATACCTCCATAACTGAGATCACCGGTCGCCGCATAGATCAGGGCAAAGCCAAATAACAACATGGCCGACGCACAGGCCGAGAGCACCAGATATTTAATCGCTGCCTCAAGGGGCAACTCGCCTTTTTCAGGGAATGCAATCATACCGTAGAGCGCAACGCCCATTAGCTCCATGCCCAATAGCAGTGATGCCATATGGCTGGATTGGATCAAGATTACAGCACCCAGCACAGATAGTACTAACAGCAGGTAATACTCTTCTTTGCGCTCTCCCTCCGGTGAAAAGGTGTCTTTGGATAGAATCAAGGTCACCAGAGAAGCCGCCAAAATCAAGGTAGTAAAAAATAGGCCCCAGTCATCTACTCCCAGTAATATGGTTACCGGCTGGGCAAACTCACGGGCATACCCTGCACCCCAGAGTGCCAGTAAAAAACCTGCTCCGGTAATCCACCATGCCACGCCCTGATCTCGCTTTATTGAGGCCTGAATCATTAGCACCACGGCGGTTAGTGACAGCATCAATATCGGCATCAGCGCCATCATTTGGCTTGAGTTCATGGCGTCATCTCCGCTGAAGTAAGTTCAAGCAGGCTCTGCAATACCGGCTTCGCCATATCTAAAACAGGCTGAGGGTAGAGCCCCAAGCCAATTAGTGCGACCATCATTACCATCATTGTGACCATTTCACGACCAGCAAAATCAGCCAGCCCGTGGCCTTCTAGCTTCGAGCTTAGCGTTGCGCTGATCTCGCCTTGAAATGACCTCTGCATTAATATCAGCGAATAAATAGCACCGGTAATCAGGCCCAGCGCAGCCACTGCGGTCATCCAAGGGTTAACCTGAAACAGTCCCAGCAGCACTAAAAACTCAGCTACAAAGTTACCCAGGCCCGGCAGACCTAGCGAAGCCACTACAAAGAACATAGCCACAGCGCCCATCCGCGGCATTTGCTGCCAGAGACCACCCATCTCTCGCATATCTCTGGTGTGTAGCCTTTCCTGCAACGAACCGGCAATCATAAACAGCGCCGCTGTACTAAAACCATGGGCAACCATTTGCATCACTGCACCCTGCAAAGCCAGTTCATTCCAAGCATAAACTCCAAGTAACACAAAGCCCATATGGCTGACACTGCTATAGGCAACCAGGCGCTTGAAGTCGGTCTGAGCAAAAGCCAGCACCGCGCCATAAACCACTCCGGCAGCACCCAGCGCCATGGCGGTAAATGAGAAATTTAGGGCTGCCTCTGGAAATAGAGGAACAGCAAAGCGAATCAGACCATAGGCACCAGTCTTCAGCAGAATTCCAGCTAGGATCACACTACCAGCAGTAGGCGCCTGAGTATGGGCATCCGGTAGCCAGGTGTGAAAAGGAAATGCCGGCAACTTGACCACAAAGGCAATAAAGAAACCCAACATTAACCAGTGGGCGGTCTGCTCGGCCATAGGAGTATTCAGCAAGTCAAAATAGCTAAAGCTCCACTGCCCGGTGGCACTGTGATTAACCGCCACTAATACCAGGGTTGCCACAAGCATTAACAGGCCACTGGCCTGAGTGAAAATAAAGAATTTCATGGCTGCATAGCCACGGTTTTCATGGCCCCATATGGCAATCATAAAGTACATGGGTATGAGCATAACTTCCCAAAACAGGAAGAACAGAAATAGGTCGAGGGCCATAAAGACACCCAACACACCAGCCAATGTCCACAGCAAATTAGCCTCAAAGAAGCCGCGCTTAACTATCACATCAGTCCAAGAAGCACT
Organism: Porticoccaceae bacterium; assembly: GCA_029252555.1. Taxonomy (GTDB): domain Bacteria; phylum Pseudomonadota; class Gammaproteobacteria; order Pseudomonadales; family Porticoccaceae; genus HTCC2207. The sequence continues at coordinate 99,030 of JAQXBF010000026.1, read as the reverse complement.
CACAGCAATGGCACCCAGGACCAGGGTCAACAACACCATAAGCAAACTAATGCCATCTAATGCTAGCTCAATACTAATACCAAAAGCGGGGATCCACTGGGCCTGGAAATGCATGAGCCAGGTACTCGGATCATCGGGCATTGGGGCCTGCAATTGAGTCAGAGCCGGCATGCCTGCAAGTTCAGAGAGCAGATATCCAAGATCAACCAGAACCACGGCTAGTGCCACTCTGCGCGGTACATTCACACCCAGGCGTTCGGACAACATGGCCAGCACGCCCCCCAACAGCAATATCAATATCAAATTGACCATTACCATTAGAGAGCCTCCAGCGGAATTTGCAGGGCCAGAGTCAACAGTACAATGAGACCAAACACCATACTGAGGATATACCAGCGCATCTGGCCAGTTTGCGCCTCTGCAAGCCAATGATTAAAGGTTTGATTAACAGCCACAATAAGGCCGTAAATGGCATCAATAGGCTCATTTTTCATGAGCCCGGATAACAGGTAATAAGGCCGCACAAAAACCCGGTCATAAAGCCAATCTATGCCCCAACCACCGAACCAAAATCGTCTCAGCAATTGACCCACAGACGAATTAACCAGCGTATCCATATTTATCTGGCGGCTGTGGAATATCAAATAAGCCAGTAACAGGCCAATCAATGGCACCGAGATAGAAACATATTCTACCCAGTGAGCTGGATGCTCTCCGCTTACCGCCGGGAACACATCGGCGACGGGAATAATAAAATAGCCGCCAATCATAGCCAGACCGCAGAGCATGACTAAAGGCACAGCCATTCGCCAACCTGTGTCTCCATCTGGTTCGGTTTTCGCCTCACCGAAGAACACGACAAATACTAAGCGGAAACTATAAATCGCTGTTAGCAATGCACCTAATAAGCCACCTAGCCATAGCCATGGCCCTGCTCCAGGCATCATATAGGCCTGCAATAAAATCTGGTCCTTACTAAAGAACCCTGAGGTCATTGGCAGAGCAGCCAAGGCCGCGGAGCCAATCATAAAGCTCCAAAATGTGACCGGCATTTTGGTGCGTAAACCACCCATCTTGAAAATATCATGCTCGTGATGAAGGTAATGGATGATGGCACCAGACCCCAAAAATAGTAGAGCCTTAAAAAAAGCATGGGTCATCAGGTGAAATATACCAGCAGCCCAGGCACCCACACCCAATGCCAGGAACATATATCCAATTTGGCTAATAGTTGAGTAGGCCAGAATGCGTTTGATATCCGACTGCATCAATGCCGTGAAGGCCGCCATTAAGGAAGTCGCTAAACCTACCAGCGCCACCACCATCATGGATATAGGAGCCAGTAAAAATAAGTCATGGGTGCGGGCAATCAGATAAACCCCAGCCGTTACCATGGTGGCCGCGTGAATCAATGCACTTACTGGTGTGGGACCAGCCATCGCATCTGGCAGCCAAGTGTGCAGTGGTAGCTGCGCCGACTTACCCACCGCACCGCCAAGTAACAACAGGCAGGCTATTAGCGGGACTGTGTCCCCTACCTGCCACTGTTGATTGGCGACAGCCATCATTGACTGGATATCCAAAGTGCCAAGCTCGGTAAATAGCAGCAATAACCCTAGGGCCATTGCCGTATCACCGATACGGGTCACCACAAAGGCCTTGCGTGCGGCCTGGCCATTGGCACTGTTCTGATACCAGAATCCCACTAGTAGGTAACTGCACACACCCACGCCTTCCCAGCCTAGATACAGCAGCAATAAATTGTCCGCCATCACCAGTATCAGCATGGCGGCGACAAACATATTCAGATAAGCAAAATAACGGGCGTAACTCGCGTCTTCCTCCATAAATTCCGTAGAGAAGAGATGGATTAAAAAACCCACGCCGGTGATCACCGACATCATCACCAGAGTCAGACCATCAAAATAAAATGCAATGCCAGGGCTAAAGTTACTCACCTGCATCCATGTCCACAGTGTCAACTGAAAGGGTTCTGGGTCAGCCAGAAAGTCCATGCCGATAGATAATGTCAGCAGCGCTGCTGCGCCCACTGAGCCGACACCTAATAGGCCTATCAGTAGCCGCGGTAGGTTTGCAGAGCAGAGCATCAGCATAACTGAACTCAGCAGTGGGATCAGTGGCACTAACCAGACCATCTCAGCCATCTTCAACCCCTCATCCTGTTAGCACTATCCATGTCTAGCGTCTTAAAGCGCCGCTGAACCTGCAGCACAAGCCCTAAGCCCACCGCTACTTCTGCTGCGGCAATGCTCAGGATCAACATAAAGATAATCTGCCCGTCTGGCTGCCCCCAATGAGCACCAGCGGCAACAAAAGCCAGGGCCGCAGCATTGAGCATTACTTCAAGGGACATGAGGATAAAAATAATATTGCGTCGAATCATCAGACCCAACATGCCAATACTGAACAGCAGTGAGGACACCAACAGAATGTGATTAAGAGGAATATTTAAGCCTTCCATTGTCTACTCCTCACGCTCTAAGTAGCGGCGCCCAAGATGGTAGGAGCCCACCAGGCCAGCCAGCAACAACATTGAGGCAATCTCGACTGCTAGCACATAGGGGCCAAACAGCGCTAAGCCTACTTCTTTGGCCGAGACCGCTTGCATAGACACCGGGCCTTCAACAGTAGAAATCATATACAGCAACTCGGCGAACAGCAGAAATGAGAGTAATGCGGGACCAGCCCAAATACTTGGCTGCAGTAGCCCGCGTTCGCGAGCATCGCCCTCCTCACCTAAATTGAGCATCATGATAACGAAGACAAAAAGCACCATTATGGCGCCAGCGTAGATCACAATCTCTAGCGCTGCTGCGAAAGGGGCGCCTATTAAAAAGAAGATAACAGCTACTGCCAGCAGGGAGACGATCAGGTAGATCAGCGCATGAATGGCGTTGGCTCTGGTCATGGCCAGCACTGTGGCCGCTAGGGCTATGGTGGCGGCTATATAAAAAAGGGTGATCTCAAGCATCGGCTGGGTCCCGTTTGGGCAGTGTTTGAAAAAGGCAGAGCAGACAGCGAGTTGCATCAAGCCAAGACCCAGACGCAACTACCAGAGCTAAGGGTATAGGTTGCAGCGGTACTTCTGTAGCTGCAGCCAGCAGGGATGAGTGAGTGTCTCGGCAGGCGGAATGCTGGGAGAGGCCGTATTCACGACGTGCCGCAGAAGTACCGCTGCAACCTATACCCTGATAACCGAAACTCCAAATCCAAAACCTCATGGCAACAAACTCTTTGTGTCAATAGGGCGAGCCTCATTTGGCCCCTCACCCTTATCCTTAAAAGCCGTCTGCATCCCAGATACCCGATAAAAATTGTATTCCGGATACTTACCCACGCCATTAATCAGCAAATTCTCTTTCTCATAAACCATATTCTGACGATCGTATTCGCACATCTCAAAATCAGGCGTTAACTGAATTGCATAAGTTGGACAGGCCTCCTCGCACATACCGCACATAATGCAGCGAGAGAAATTAATACGGAAAAACTCTGGATACCAGGTACCGTCCTCACGGGTATCCTTCTGCAAAGCAATACAATCAACAGGACAGACTGCAGCACAGAGATTGCAGGCAACACAGCGCTCCTCACCATCTGGATCACGAGTTAAAACAATGCGCCCGCGGTAGCGCGGTGCTAAATAAGGCATCTCCTCAGGATACTGCACCGTGTCAGCCTTAGTGAAGCTGTGCTTGAAAATCTCCCACATAGTTCGCAGTTCACTTAACATTAGATTCCTCCCTCCATCCACAACAGCACAGCACCAGTGATCACCAAATTGACCAGAGTGATCGGCAGCATCACTTTCCACCCCAACGACATAAGCTGGTCATATCTGGGCCTGGGAATGGCAGCGCGCAGCAACACAAAGAAATTAATAACAAAGAAAACCTTCAAACCAAACCAGGCAATAGGTGGAAGCCAATGGCCTATATAGGCAGGCCCCAACCAGCCACCGAAAAATAAGGTCACTATCATGCATGAGATCAACATCAGACCTAGGTATTCACCCAGCATAAACATAGCGAATTTCATGCCGCCATATTCTGTGTGGAAACCCGCCGTTAATTCGTGCTCCGCCTCCGGCAAATCGAAAGGCAAGCGATGGCTCTCGGCAATGCCCGCAATCACAAAGACCAGCAGACCCAAGGCCTGAGAAAAACAGAACCAGACATTGGTTTGAGCCTCTACAATGTCGACCAGACTAAAGCTGTCTGACATCATCACCACACCCATCAACGACAGGCCCATAAATACTTCGTAGCTGACCATCTGCGCCGCAGAGCGAAGGCCACCCAACAAGGCATATTTATTATTCGAAGCCAAGCCACCCAACAGCACTGAGTAAACCGCCAGGGACGTCATACCAAGGAAAAACAGCAGGCCAATATTAACGTCGATGATCATCACACCTGGCGCAAACGGAACCACTGCAAAGCCCATCATCATGGCCACAACAATGGCCGTTGGCGCAAAGATAAATACCACCTTGTCAGCAAAAGGCGGAACCCAATCATCTTTGGTGAGTAGCTTAATCATATCTGCTAACACCTGACCGATGCCAAAAGGGCCAAGGCGATTAGGGCCATACCTGTCCTGCCAAAAACCGAGCAATCTGCGTTCCCACCACGTCAGCACCGCCGCTCCCGCGACGCCACCCAAAAGTATGGCAAGCGCCAATAGCACTGGCAGCATCAACTCAGACACGGGCAGACCCCCCTGTCGAAATCATCGGATCGGGAATTGTCTTATCCGAGGCAATTAACTGGGGCTCCCGACGCTGCCATTTTTTGTCTTTTGTTAATGACGCCAGACTACCTGCCTGAAATGCCATCGTTTCTGTATAGCCCGCTGCGAATCCGATACAGTTCTTCGCCACTCGCTGCAAGATTTTTACTTCCAGAGAAACCTCAATATCACCAGATGCCACAATGGCACCATCGCCTTCGACAACCCCTAATTTTTCGGCCACCACCTCACCCAAGGCAACAAAACTATGACCAGCTAATTCTGCGATTTCATCTGTATTAACCGAAAGCTCTTCAGAGCCATGCACCCTGTATACAGGAACTAATTGCCACTGATGAGGCTGCATATCAGTAGTCGAATTCTCCGACTTTTTGGTAGCCCCTTTTGCAGTTGAAATAATTAATCGCTGACCCGCAGTACCACCTTTTAATGGGCCATCCACTTCAGACTGAAACTTCTGCAGTGACTGATTAGAATTCCAGCCGGGGGACCAGACATAGGGTGTCAGTGAAGCAGGCTGGTCGCGATTAAGACCTTCCATGCTGTAGGCCAATGGAGATTCTGTGTCATGGGGTTGCTGGGGCTCGTGCACGTTCACACCAGCATTCATGGCGGTGCGCCCACTGTACCTATGGGTCTGACGGGGGATTTTTAGTCCACGGTCGCGGAAGCTATTATCTGGGGCGGCAATAGCCAGCCCATCAAATTGAGCATGATTTTTTTCACAGGCCGCCACAACATCATCAAAGTGTTCAAGCTTAGACAGGCTCTTATGGCCAGTTGCAGCTGCGATTTTTAATAGCCATTGCCAACTTGGCATACGCTCATTAGCAGGTTGAAACACGGGGAAATAACGTTGGACGCGCCCTTCCATATTTACTAACGAACCTTGGGACTCGGCATATGAGGCTGCCGGCAGAACCATATCAGAAGCACCTAGAGTTGGGTTCTCAAGCATATCCAAACTGATTACCTGAGTGCCTTCACCCATCAACTGCTGCATCTGCTGTGCACTTAGGCGACGGTGCAAATCGTTCTCCATAACCAGCAGCACTTCAGGAGCACTTTCCACCAAGTGAGAGAGGGGCTGGCTCATATCACCAGCCAGCAGTGCCGAACCAATACTATTAGATTCGGGAACACAGAGGCTGAGCATGCAACTTGATTTCTTACCACACAGAGACTCAGCAATGGCAACAGCACTATTAATAATGCCCCAATGCTGCATGCTGGTGCCACTAATGACTAAGGGGTTTTTAGCGCACTGCAAAATCTGGGCAATCTCATTGGCCTGTGTATTAGACGTGGGCTCTCCCGCCATCGCCTCGACGATAGCAACACCAAATTCAGCAATTTGATCCGGCGCCAGAGAAATACATTGGCTCGCCACATCGTCCAGCCTGGTATCCATGGCAGAGACTATCAGCATCGGTGACAGCTGATCCTGAGCGAGATTGCGAACGGCTGCATCCTGCCATTGGGGCAACCCCATCTGCTCAGCCAACTCAAATGATTTATTGCGCACCGACTGGCGCAGTGCCAGTGCCACGCGAGGTGCTGTATTGGTAACATCCTCCCCAAATACCAAAATCGCGTCGGCGGCTTCAATCTGTTTAATGCTTGGGTTCACCGCTTTGGTGGTTTGCAATATCTGAGAAACCGAGGCCATCAGCTTAGCTTCGGTATCAGAGAAACCCGCTGCGAAATTTTCCGCACCCACAAGCTCTCGGAGTAGATAGTTAGATTCAACCGACGCTCTGGGAGAGCCGATAGCAGCCACCTTCTTACCCTGCATCCAATTGGCGGCGGTATCCAATGCCTGCTGCTGATGCACCGCCATAAAGCTCCCATCGGACTTTTTAATGCCGGCATAATCCAAGCGGGCCTCACTATTTACATAACCGCTACCAAAGCGACCACGGTCACAGAGAAAATAACCGTTAACATCATGGTTATATCTATTATGTACCCGTTTCAAATTACCGTAGCGTTCACCGGGCGCAATATTACATCCCACTGCACAGCCGGTACATATTGAGGGAGCAGACTGTAAATCCCATTTGCGGCTATACTGTTTTAAAAATGGCTTGTCGGTAAATACTCCAGTGGGGCAGACTTCCACAAGGTTGCCACTGAATTCACTCTCCAGCAAACCTTCTTCATGACGACCAAAATATAGATGGTCATGAGAAGCCTGAGCACCCAAGTCGGTGCCACCAGCATAATCTTTGTAATAACGCTCGCAGCGATAACAGGTAATACAGCGATTCATCTCGTGGTGAATCAGCGGTCCTAAATATTGATTGCGGTAAGTATTCTTTTTACCTGTATAGCGGCGATCCCTGTGCCCCACCATCACAGTCATATCTTGTAAGTGACATTCTCCACCCTCGGCACATACCGGGCAGTCATGGGGATGATTTAACATAAGTGACTCAACTACAGCTTCACGAAATTCTGTGGCGTTTTCAGCGTTCAGCGAAAACCGCGCGCCCTCGGTAACCGGAGTCATACAACCCATAATAATGCGGCCACGGGTATCATCTTCATTTTGATACTGCACCAGTGCGCACTGGCGACAAGAGCCGATAGAACCCATTGCTGGGTGCCAGCAGAAATAAGGTAAATCCATTCCAGCATTAAGACAGGCTTCAAGAATATTCTCGCCATCGTTTACCTGAAGTTCCTGACCATCTATAAATATGGTTGGCATAATTTACACTCGTCTAATGATAAGGACAGCGGCCACTACTGATGTGCTGTTTAAAGTCATCGTAAAAATATTTTAAGGCACTCTGCAGTGGCTCCATAGCGCCCGGCGCCAGCGCACAATGGGTGTTGCCAATAGCACCGATATACTTCACTTGATAGGCAAGGGTCTCGAGATCTTCTGGCTCACCGCGACCTTCTTCAATATCTTGCAGCACCTGACGAGACCAGGGCAAACCATCGCGGCAAGGTGTACAGAAGCCACAGGACTCATGGGCAAAGAAGCGGATCAGATTAAGCACCATGCCCACTGGGCAGGTGCGGTCATCAAGAATAATCATGGTGCCAGTACCCATTCGACTTCCTGCGGCACCAATGACGTTGTAGTCCATGGCCAGATCTAAATGATCCGCGGTTAAAAAATCTGTGGAGCCTCCGCCAGGCAAAAAACCTTTCAGCTGGTAGCCGTCCTGCATACCTCCTGCATGTTCTTCAATGATCTCGCGTATTGGCGTACCCATGGGCAATTCCCAGCAGCCAGGATTTTTAACTCTACCACTGACACCAAAGAGTTTCGTCCCCGCGTCTTCACCAACACCTAGGCCATTAAACCAGTCGGCACCGCGATCGATAATATGGGGGATGTTGCACAGAGTTTCGACATTGTTAACGATCGTTGGGCGACCCCAGAGGCCACTAACCTGCGGGAATGGTGGCTTTGCCCTGGGATTGGCGCGCTTACCTTCGAGGGCGTTTATCAGGGCTGTCTCCTCACCACAGATATAGCGACCTGCGCTGGGATGCACATACATATCGAGCTTGTAACCACTGCCGAGGATATTCTCTCCCAGTAAGCCAGCTGCGTAGCATTCATCCACCGCATCTCGCAGTCGCTGAATCGCCACCAGATATTCACCGCGAATAAAGATATAAGAAATATCTGCTCCGATGGTATAAGCGGCAAGAATCATGCCCTCAATTAGTTGGTGCGGGTCACATTCCATGAGCAAGCGGTCTTTAAAGGTACCGGGTTCCATTTCATCCGCATTGCACACCAAATACTTATGGCCAGGTGTGCACTTATCATCAGAGGGAACAAAACTCCACTTCATTCCCGTCGGAAACCCTGCCCCGCCGCGGCCACGGAGATTAGAGTCGCTAATCACATCCTGACAGTCTTTGGGTGACATGCCCGCCATTGCTTTGCGCAACCCTTGGTAGCCACCATTGGCCTCATAGGCTTTTAAATCCGTTGGCTTTTGAGCGAGACCAATATTGCGTGTGAGTACTTTTTCCATTACTTCGCACTCCCGTTCGCCGCACTGCCAAATAGTTCTGTTATTTTTTTATCGTCAAGGTGGGTAACCAAATCATCTCCCACCATCATTACAGGTGCTCGATCGCAAGCGCCTAAACAGGGGACCGGCAATAAGGTATAACTGCTATCGGCAGTGGTCTCGCCATAATCCACACCCAATACATTTGAAATTTTGCTTTTAATATCGTCGCAACCGCCGATCCAACAGCTAACGCTGTCGCAAAAAAGAATCACCTTTTCACCCACAGGTCGGCGATATATCAAATTGTAAAAAGTAGCCACTCCCTCTAGCTCTTCCGCAGACATTTCTAAGTATTTGGCAATACCCTGGAGGCACTCGTCTGACACCCAGCCCCGTTTTGCCTGTACAATTTTCAAAGCGTCGATAGCAGCACCGGACTTATAGGGAATATGAGCAAGCTCTGCATCAATCTCAGCAATCTCTTGTGCACTCAACACAGAGCCAATATCGCTTTGAATCATTTCTTTTTTACTCATCGGTCAACATCCGCCATAACAAAATCAATACTCGCAATAATGGCAATCAAATCCGGAATCATCAGACCTTTGCTAATTAGCGGAATCTGCTGCAAATGAGGGAACGATGGGGTGCGAATTCTGGTGCGGTAGGAATTGGTGCTGCGATCACTAATCAGGTGGTAGCTATTGATGCCTTTGGTAGCCTCAATCATTACCGATGCCTCCCCCTCTGGAATCACAGGCCCCCAGCTAACATTTAGAAAATGATGAATCAGGGTTTCAATATCTTGCATGGTGCGTTCTTTTGGTGGCGGCGTAGTCGCTGAGTGGTCACTTTTATAGGGGCCGCTTGGCATATTGTCGACACATTGGCGAATAATTTTTAGGCTCTGACGCATCTCTTCAATGCGCAGCGCCGCCCTGTCATAGCAATCGCCGCCATCAGCGGTGGGCACTTCAAACTCGAATTGATCGTAACCACCGTAGGGGCGCTTCTTGCGAACATCCCAGTCGCTGCCTGTGGCGCGCAAGCCAGGGCCGGTGATACCCCAGTCCAATGCCTCTTGCTGGGTATAAACGCCAATGCCCACCGTGCGTTCTTTAAGCATTTTATTTTGCATGGCCATCTTGTCGTAATGATCAAGACGCGCTGGCAGATAATCGAGAAACTCGCGGATCATTCGATCCCAGCCATTGGGTAAATCCTGTGCCACACCACCGATACGGAACCAGGCCGGGTGCATTCGCCCGCCTGTAATTGCCTCGACAATGCCAAAAAGCTTTTCTCGGTCTACAAACATATAAAATACCGGCGACATCTGGCCAACATCCTGAACAAAGGTGCCATAAAAAACCAAATGGCTGGAAATACGAAATAGTTCAGCAAGCATGATGCGAATAATTTTGGCGCGCTCTGGCACCTCTATGCCAGCAAGCATTTCCACCGACTGAATATAGGCGAGGTTATTCATCACGCCACCCAAATAATCGATTCGATCAGAGTAGGGAATAAACGTATGCCATGTCTGGCGCTCAGCCATTTTTTCAGCGCCACGATGGTGGTAGCCAATATCTGGTACTGAATCCATAATCACTTCGCCATCTAGCTGCAAAGCAATGCGGAATACACCATGCACACTGGGGTGGTTGGGGCCCAGATTTAAAAACATAAATTCACTGTCATCGGTCGCCGGCTTCATGCCCCACTCTTCTGGGCGAAAACGCAAAGCTTCCTGTTCCTTCGCGACACGCTCTGGACCCATCTCAAAGGGAGCCATCTCTGTGGCGCGGGCGGGGTGGTCCTTACGCAGTGCATGACCCTCCCATGTAGGCGGTAGCAAAATACGAAATAAGTTCGGATGCCCGGAAAAATCAACGCCGAACATATCCCATGCTTCCCGCTCATACCAATTGGCATTTGGCCAGATAGAGAGAATGGTTGGGAGCCTCAGATCCCCCTCGGCCAGTGCAACTTTTAAACGCAGGTCTTCGTTGCGCTCCATGGACAGGAGCTGATAAACAACAGTGAAATCGGAGTCCGGTTGGCCATCCCGATGAACGCGGGTACGCTCATCTATAGCGAACAGATCGTAGAGCATTGAAAAACTGGGTTTAAGGAATTCTAAGACTTCAACTAAACGACTGCGGCTAACCCAAACTGTGGGTATTTTATCCGCACAATGTTGGGTAACAAATAGATCCTCACCGAACTGTCGGTACAGGTTCTCTCCCACCTGGCTATGAGCCAGAGTTTCAGCCGCTTGCATTTAAACCCCTTAGATTTTTGAAAGAGCGTCCCTAGGTATTTTTTGGTTCCCTTAGTTCCGTGGCCTGAATTCTCTGGGCGGTCAATTCATCCCGCTTGCTGATTTTTTGCGGTTTAACAACCGTCTGATCACCAGCAGCCCAGGTAATAGGCCTTCTCTCCTTACCAATTGAATCCTGTAACATTAACAACCCCTGCATCAGCGCCTCTGGGCGCGGAGGGCAACCGGGAACATATACATCCACCGGAATAAATTTATCCACACCCTGAACCACAGAATAAATATCGTACATACCTCCGGAGTTCGCACAGGAGCCCATGGAGATAATCCAGCGGGGTTCCAGTAACTGCTCATAAAGCCGCTGAACCACTGGTGCCATTTTTAAAAAGCAGGTTCCGGAAATAACCATAAGGTCTGCCTGACGCGGTGTAGCGCGAATGACCTCTGAGCCAAAGCGAGCAATATCATGACGGCTGGTAAACGACGTAGCCATTTCCACATAGCAACAAGACAGACCGAAATTAAATGGCCATAGTGAATGAGCTCGACCCCAGGCAATTAAATCTTCGAGTTTGGCAAAGGCCACATTGCGCTTAACCTGCTCTTCAATAAAATCGTCGCTACCACTAACTTGATTGCCATCTTCTGGGTGGCTTAGGCTCCACTTCATACTTTTCCCTCAGCAGTTTTCCGCGCTTTCTCTATCGCCTGCGCTTTGGATAATCCCACACGAGTTTTATTGCCCCATTCCAAGGCTCCCGAGCGCCATTCATAAATTAGCGCCAGTGCCAGAATGGCAATAAATACCAACATTGATAAATAGCCCTGCCAACCCAACTCAAAGAATGCAATGGCCCATGCAAAAATAAAAACAGTTTCTAAATCAAAGATAACAAAGAAAATAGCGACTAAATAAAACTCGACAGAAATGCGTACCTGAGAGTTACCCACGGACACAATGCCTGATTCGAATGGATCGTTGGTAGCTGCTTCGCGACGGCGCTGCCCCAGCAGCCAAGACATGACCAGCATGGTGATAACCAGCAGGATTACCATGCCGAAGTAGACTGCCAGAGGCCAGATCTCAGTGGAATATTCGTTAACCATCAAATATCCCTACCGGTCAGAGATTGGTGCCGGAGGGCATTGCTAAAAGTGGATATATTGAGATTAAAAGAAACGCAGGCCACCCTGGCTAAGTGGCGCGTACAGCTTAAACGAATAATTTCCATATACATATTTCGTGGCATAAATACCCCATACGTATCGGATTTCTCTCGCCTGCAATAAAACTTAACTGGCGCGGAACCCGTTTATTTTTATTCAGTGCTACGAGTTGAAGGTACCTAAGTTACTTTGTTTTCGCAAGCAAATTTAAGAGCAGAGATTGGGAAAGGAAAGAATTCGAATAAGATTATTGCCGTCTATTCACTTGTAAATAGATGATTATATTTACGCCCACCCCCTGTAGAGCTTGGGCGCAAACAAAATTAGCCGATGCCTTGTACGGCCATAGATTCGATATCAGAATTTACTAAAAATAATTTTTACAATTTAGGCAAAAGCGTGGCGTAAGACAATAGTTTCGACACGATCAGGGCCCGTTGAAACAACATCGACTGGTGCACCAGTTAACTCTTCGATGCGCCGAATATAATTTTTCGCGGCCTGGGGAAGCGCGTCCAGACTCTGAGCGCCGACGGTAATATCAGACCACCCAGGCATGGATTCATAGACTGGTGCAATATTTTCAAAATCATCTGAATGCATTGGAATACCAGCATCTGTGCCATCAGCATTTTTATAGCCAATACAGATTTTTACTTCGTCCAAGCCATCCAGAACATCTAGCTTGGTCAGGCAAATTCCAGAGATACTATTGATTCGAACAGCCTGCCGAAGCGCTACAGCATCGAACCAGCCACAGCGCCGCGAACGACCGGTGGTGGTGCCAAATTCATGGCCTTTTTCACCCAGATACTGACCAATTTCACAATGCAGTTCGGTAGGGAATGGCCCAGAGCCAACTCTGGTGGTATACGCTTTGGTGATACCGAGGACATAGTCCAGATACAAGGGTCCAAAGCCAGTGCCTGTGGCAGTGCCACCGGCAGTAGTGTTGGACGAGGTCACAAAGGGATAGGTGCCATGATCAATATCAAGCAGCGAACCCTGGGCACCCTCGAATAGGATATGCTCACCCGCTTCGCGAGCATCATGGAGTATTTTAGTCACATCGGCTCTCATAGGTAGCAATTCCGCTGCCCAGTCTTTGGCCTCAGCCAGGGTTTTATCGTAGTCGACCGCTTCGGCGCCAAAGTATTGGGTGAGCGCAAAATTATGGTATTCGAGAACTTCTTTTAATTTTTCTGCAAAACGCTCCATATTGGCCAGGTCGCCCAAACGTAAGCCACGACGGGCTACCTTGTCTTCGTAGGCTGGGCCAATACCGCGACCCGTAGTGCCAATTTTTGCATTGCCTCTGGCTGCTTCTCGTGCCTGATCCAGAGCAATGTGGTAACCCAATATCAGCGGGCAAGAACCAGATACTTTTAAGCGGTCGCGAACCTGCACACCGCGGTCCTCGAGCATCCTGATTTCTTTGAGCAAGGCATCTGGGGCCACGACCACGCCATTCCCTATAACGCAGGTCACATGCTCGCGCAAAATGCCTGATGGAATAAGATGCAATGCCGTTTTCTGTCCGTCGATAACCAGCGTATGACCAGCATTGTGACCGCCCTGAAAGCGCGCAACTAGCGCGGCTTTGTCAGTTAATAGGTCGACGATCTTTCCTTTGCCTTCGTCCCCCCACTGAGAACCAAGAATAACGACATTTTTACCCATAAGATTTTTTTACTCGAAAAATTACACCACCTGGCCGCTTGGGTCAGGACAACTTTTTAATCACGTACTGTTCGCCCTGCTTTACCAGCTCACGGTCACAGTTTATTTCATTAATATCGGCAGTCTGCCCAGCAAAACCTTGAACCACACGATTGCCCTGACTACGCAATAGTGAAATTTGCTTATGGCATTTGGGGTCTGTACTGGCTGCAACAAAAATACCCGCCACTGAATCTCTATGCCTGTGACCCTGAGTGACCAAAGACTTGAGGTCAAACGCGAATCCTGTGGCAGGACGGGCGCGACCAAAGGCCTCACCCACATGGTCGTAGCGGCCGCCATTGCCAAGTGCTTTGCCATAACCCTGCACATAGGCGGCAAACACCATACCAGTGTGATAGTGGTATCCGGGCATCTCACCCAGATCTAAATAAATACTAACGTCGCTTTCACTCAGAGCATCAATAATCTGCTCAAGCTGCTCTATAGCAGCTAGCACGGAAGCCGGAGCACCAGCTAAGGCAGTCTTCGCCGCGGCTAATACTTCGACGCTGCCCGTCAGATTAGGTAATGTATTTAACCAACCGGCAAGTTCGATATCGCTAATATTGCTAGCGATCCACTGGCTTAGTTCGCCAATTGCTTTGCGCTGCAGCAACTCAAATAATTCTGCTTCCAGACTGCTGTCTAGGTTCGCTTCTGCCAGCAGGCCGCGGTAAATATCCACATGACCTAAATCCAGGTGTACGTCACTGACACCAGAGGTTTCTAAAGTCTGTAAAAAGAGTTCGATAACTTCGATATCAGCGGCGAGAGTAGCTTCACCAAATAATTCTACTCCAACAGAGATCGGTGTCCGCGACTCTATGGGCCCACGTGGCCTTGTATGCAAAACGGTGCCTGCATAACATAGACGATTAGGGCCTTCGCGACGCAGGCTGTGAGCGTCCATACGGGCTGTCTGCGGAGTGATATCGGCACGAATACCCATCATGCGACCACTGATTTGGTCTGTCACACGAAAAGTCATTAAATCGAGATCTGAGCCCGAGCCACTGAGTAGCGATTCGGTAAATTCCACCATGGGTGGGATAACAAGGTCGTAACCCCAGTTGTGATATAGATCGAGAAGCTGTCGTCGCAGATACTCGACGACCTGAGCCTGCTCTGGCAGCACTTCATCGACGCCATCCGGCAATAACCAACGATCTACATTTGTCACGAGAACCTCATAGATTCTTTACTGCCTGCGAACACGCCTATAAAAAATAATAGCAGCTTAACTCCAAAATATCAGCAGACCTAGCCCAAGCAGCATACTAAGTAAGCCAATGAGACGCATCGATTTATCATCGGCTGTCGCCAGCACCTCGGCCATATTGTGCCATCGACTGGGTGATAAAAAAGGCATGATTCCCTCGAACACCAGCATCAAACCCACTGCTCTGCCTATATCTTCGAGCATTGCAACTCACCTCAAATTCGGCATAAAAAAACCGAGTCGCCTCGGTGTCGGAATTCTAACAAAATCACCCCCAATGTGGCAGAGGTTTTTAAACTAATTAGGCGAACAACTCTGTTCGCCTAATTAGTTCATCCACCATTGCGACTCTGGAAACTGTTCTAACTACTCGACATCCTGCTTGTTCAGATACTTAAAAAAGTCACTATCCGGCTCTAACAGCATAATATCGCCCTTGTTAGAGAAGGTAGATTTATAAGCATTCAAACTGCGCACAAAGGAATAGAACTCCGGGTCCTGCTGATACGCATCGGCATAGATACCCGCCGCTTCAGCATCCCCTTCACCACGTAACTCTTCCGAATCCCGGTAGGCGTTGGCCAACTCAATAGTGCGCTCACGATCAGCGGAGGCGCGGATTTTTTCCGCTTTCTCTTTACCCGTGGAGCGCAATTCGCGAGCTTCCTTCTCTCGTTCTGCGGTCATACGACGGAAAACCTGACTGCTGACTTCCTGAGGTAGATCAATACGCTTGACTCGAACATCAACAACCTCAATGCCAAGACTGTCTAAAACCGTGCTATTGAGGTCTTCGGTGATGTTTTTCATCAGCAGGTCGCGCTCACCAGAAACCACTTCGTTTAACGTGCGCGTTCCAAACTGGTTACGCAACCCGTTATTGACCCTATTCGCTAAGCGGTTCTGGGCCACTGACTCGACACCACCTGTCGTCGTATAGTAGGTTTCTACGTTGGCAATACGCCATTTAGCATAGGAATCTACAATCAGTCGCTTCTTTTCAACAGTGAAAAAACTGGCAGGCTGGGCATCAACTGTCAGAATTCGCGCATCAAAAATGCGAACATTGTCAACAAAGGGCATTTTGACGTGCAGGCCGGGCTGAATATCGCCTTCAATCAACTCACCAAAACGCAACTTGATACCGCGCTCAAATTCACTCACCACAAACAGAGAGCTCTGCACAACAACCAGCGTAAGAGCCAGCAGAACGATTGCTTTTATTGATTTACTCATCGTCGTCTCTCCGATTGAACTCGCTCACTATTTCTCTGTAATTTCTCAATCACTTCATTGGCAATACGGTCAACCATTTGCTCGCTAGTCCCTGATGAGCGACCAATAGCCGTGGACGGCCCCTGCTGCACTATTTTGTCCAGAGGCAGGTAAAGCATATTGTTGCCGCCCTCTGTATCTACAAGGATCTTGCTGCTGTTGGTCATCACCTGTTCTATCGCATCTATGTACAGGCGCTCACGGGTTACCTTTGGCGCTTTTTCATATTCTGCTAACAAATTGACAAAACGTTTTGCTTCACCCTGAGACTTGGACACGACCTGAGACTTATAACCGTTAGCCTCTTCACGGAGTCGCTGAGCTTCACCGCGAGCTTCGGGAATAATACCGTTTGAATAGGCCTGAGCCTCATTCACCAAACGCTCCAAATCCTCACGGGCCTTAATAACATCATCGTAAGCGGCCTTCACCTCTGTCGGTGGTCGCGCTTCCTCAATGTTGATCTTAACGACATTGATACCACTGCCGTAGATATCCAGCAAGTCCTGGAGCTTTTGCGCGGTACCCAGAGCAACCTGCTCCCGACCAGTGGAGATCACTCCGTCCAGCCCAGTGCTACCCACCACATGGCGTAGGGCACTGTCGGTCGCTTGCTTCAAGCTCGTCTCTGGCTCTTTAATATTGAGGACAAAGTCTTTGGCATTGGCGATGTTGTACTGAACAGTCAGTGATATCTCGACAATATTCTCATCCTGAGTCAGCATAAGGCCGCGAGCAGAGTACTGGCGCTCTTCTGTCACCCGCACAATAACCACCCGATCAATAATCGGGGGGTTCCACTGCAGACCGGCATTCAAGGTGTCATGATACTTGCCCAGTCTCAGGACAAGAGCCTGTTCTTTCTCATCGACCTGGTAAACGCCGAGCAGAGCCCAAATAATGGATACAACTATTAATGCGATTGGCAAAAAGCTCTTGCCATTGCCACCACCAATATCGGAACCACCGTTGCCGCCACCAAACGCACTGAACTTTTCTTTCAGCTTGCTCAACGCTTCGTCTAAATCAGGTGGGCCATCGTTATTGCGGTTGCCGCCCCAAGGATCTTTGCCACCACCCGGTTCATTCCAGGCCATAATGTTCTCCAATTTTCAGTTAAGGTTGTGAGGTTACTACTATTTAATCACTTATACAGTTTAACGCTACAAAGAGACCAAATCTTGTATTTTCAGCCCTGAAGTCTTTAACAGACTCAAAAAATCACTCTCCGCCAGCTTTATTTCCAAATTTATAGCACCCTGCTCGTTTACCTGCTCAGAGACTACCGCTTTCTGGCTGTAAAGTGCAGCTCTAAAAGCACCCTGATCAGGCTGCAGTTGCAGGTGCTGATGGACAATTTGATTGGGCAGGCAATCTACAATAGCCTCGAGAAGCAAGTCTAAACCCTCTCCGGCCAATGCCGACAGCCAAACAGCCACGGGAACACCCTCATCGTTGCGCTCTATGCGCGGTCGAGGATCATCCAACAGGTCAATCTTGTTGTAGACCATTATGGTTGGCAGGCTATGGGCATCAATCTCCTTCAACACCTCGTCCACCCGCTCTATGTTGATGGCGCGGTCTTCTGCCGCAGCATCTACAATATGCAGTAATAAAGTCGCCGAGGCAGCCTCTTCTAAGGTGGCTCGGAAAGCATCAACTAGCCGGTGCGGCAAATGGCTAATAAAGCCTACGGTATCAGCAAAGATGACCGTCCCAAGTTCGGCCACATCCAGGCGCCTCATGGTTGGGTCCAGGGTGGCAAACAGCTGATCCGCCGCAAAAACCTCTGAACCAGTCAACCGGTTAAATAGCGTTGACTTGCCCGCATTGGTATAGCCCACCAGGGAAACCGTGGGAATTTCGGCTTTTTCTCGCGACCGCCGGCTCTGGCTACGTTGCTTTCTGACCTTCTCCAAACGCTTTTTAATGGTTTGGATGCGGTCTCTCACCATTCGACGATCCGATTCTAACTGGGTCTCACCAGGCCCGCGCATACCGATGCCACCTTTCTCTCGATCCAGGTGAGTCCATCCCCGAACCAATCTTGATGACAGATGCTGCAACTGAGCCAATTCAACCTGTAGTTTACCTTCGTGAGTTCGGGCTCGCTGGGCAAAAATATCCAGAATTAAACCGGTTCTATCGAGCACTCGGCACTTCAGCTCAGCCTCCAAATTGCGCTCTTGGCTGGGCGTAAGATTGTGATTAAAGATAACTATCTCGGCACCGCAGCTTCTAACAGCGTTGCCTATTTCTTCTAATTTGCCGGTGCCAACAAAAAACTTGGCGTGGGGGGACTGGCGGGACCCTGTTAAAAATTCAACAGGATCACCACCAGCTGAGATCACTAACTCTTCAAATTCCCTTGGGTCTTCGGGTTCAGATTCACTATTGAGCTTGAGGTGAACCAGAACGGCGCGTTCGCCAAAATCAGGTCGTTCAAAAAATAATGACACTCGTATTAGTAATTATCATCGCTGTAATTACCTGCATCATCGGCAACAAAGTCGCCATCTGACTGGCCCCCTGTGGCATTGCTGGCAGGTAATCGCACAGCGCGAGAAGGCACAACTGTTGAGATAGCGTGCTTGTAGACCATCTGGCTAACGGTATTTTTAAGCAGTACAACAAATTGATCGAAAGACTCTACTTGCCCCTGTAACTTAATACCATTGACCAAGAAAATAGATACTGGAATACGCTCTTTTCTTAGGACATTCAGAAAAGGGTCTTGTAGGTTATGCCCTTTTGACATTTTACTACTCCTTGTTATTGAAAATTCAATGAGTGCTGCAATAATCACAGCAAAAAACAGCCACAACAAACTCCGCGGCATAAATACTGCCTTGAGCCTAACAACATAATGCTTCTCCGCATAACGCATCTGAACTCAAAGCCTCGGTGGGATTGCAACTCACCGTAGGGCAGATTCTACCCTTGACCCTTATTATAGTATATGGGCATGATTTAGAGCATTTTCAAGCACTGGGCACAGATTTCTTCTGTGCTCAAATAGCCACTCTGATTATCTACTTTAATTTCAATAGCTTTCGGCCAATTTCGCAGCCAGGTCATCTGACGCTTCGCTAGCTGGCGGGTCGCGATCACGCCCTTTTCCACTGCCTCCGACAAATTGCACTCACCGGCGCAGTAATCCCAAAGCTGCCGATATCCCACAGAACGTATCGCAGGCAAATTAACATCCAAATCGCCCCTCAGATAAAGGTTCTGCACCTCCCGCTCAAACCCCAGCTCCATCATCTTCTTGAACCTAAATTCTATACGATTATGCAACTGACTTCGGTTCTGCGGAATCAATGAAAACTGCACGATATCATAATAGTCTTGTAACCCACCCACAGAGCTTCCCTGTAGTGACGACATGGCCACACCAGTGATGCGATAGATCTCTAATGCCCGCTGAATACGCTGAGAGTGATTGGGGTGTAAGCGGCTGGCTGTGACCGGGTCTACTTGCTGAAGTTCTGTGTACAAACTGGGCCAGCCTTCAACTGAGGCGCGCTGCTCCAACTCGTCGCGAATCTGTTGATTGGCCTCGGGCAGATCCGATAGGCCCTCTAACAGGACCTTGAAATACATCATGCTACCCCCCACCAATAAGGGGATTTTCCCAGACTCAACAATCTCTTCCATCTCTGTTTTGGCGTCGGCCAAAAAGTCTGCAGCGTTATAGGCTTGGGATGGGTCACGGATATCCAACAACCGATGGGGAGCGGCCTCCAAAGTCTCGGCATCTGGTTTGGCACTGCCTATATTCAGCTGGCGATACACCTGTGCTGAATCCACATTAATAAGCTCAACTGGCAGATGTTTGCGCAGCTCGATAGCTAAATCAGTTTTGCCACTGGCGGTTGGGCCCATAACAAAAATAGCCCGAGGGAGATTTCCAGGCTGGCTACTCATCGGCCGCGAAGAAATAGTTTGTCCAACTCGTCCAGAGTTAACTGGGACCAAGTTGGCCTGCCGTGGTTACACTGGCCACTGCGCTCGGTAGCTTCCATATCCCGCAGTAACGCATTCATCTCAGGCACTGTTAGCTTGCGGTTGGCCCGCACTGAACCGTGGCAGGCCATGGTCGATAGGATCTCATTAATATGCTGTCTGATCCGCTCTGAGGTACCGTGCATCAGCAGATCCGAAATTACATCGCGCAACAGGCCTTCTACTTCTGAACCCCGCAAAATAGCTGGAATTTCACGAACAATAATACTCTCGGCTGCGGCGCGCTCGACCACAAACCCCAACTGAGAAAAAATCTCCAAACTCTTATCGGCGGCTTCTGCCTCGCGCTCACTGACCGACAGACTCTCGGGTACCAGCAATGGCTGAGACACTAGACCCTGATCATCAAAGGCCGTTTTCATACGCTCGTAGGTAATGCGCTCATGGGCCGCATGCATGTCGACAATAATTAAACCCTGGGCATTTTCCGCCAGAATATAAATCCCCTTCAACTGGGCAATAGCGAAACCCATGGGCGGTATATCATCCTGCTCTTCTGGCATCTCTGTGGCATAGAGACTCTGATAGGCATCCATGGGCACATTGACCGAGCCATGACTGGGGCCAGAAAACAGTGGGTAATTTAGCGAACTCTGACGCTGAGAACCGGGCGCAGGGAATTGAATTGACGACTGGTTTGGCTCCCATTGTTGCCCAGACATTTGACCTGCAGCTGTTTCACCAGCCTGAAGATGATCCTGCGGCCGATCCTGAGACAGCGCCTTGTTTAGGGTACCGTAGACAAAGCCATGGATAGATCGGCTATCCCGGAAGCGCACCTCGTGTTTAGTGGGATGCACATTAACATCCACATCGGCGGGCTCTATTTCTAGAAACAGTATATAGGCTGGGTGGCGGCCATGGTGCAGAACATCCTGATAGGCCTGGCGTATAGCATGGGAAACGACCTTGTCACGGATACAGCGGCCATTGACAAAAAAGTGCTGCAAGTCAGCCTGACTGCGGGAAAATGTCGGCAGCCCCATCCAGCCCCAGAGACGAATACCGGTACGGTCATTGTCCACATACAGTGCTTGCTGCATAAAGGCGGGGCCGCAAATATCTGCAACACGCTTTTCCTGCTCTAACAGAGTCTGTGCCGGGCGCAAATTGATTTGCGCACGCTGGTTGTGGCGCAGGCTAAAGGCAATATCCATTCGACTCAGCGCCAACTTTTTAATGCTGTCGTCAATACGGTTGTATTCGGTGGCCTCGGTACGCAAAAATTTGCGCCTTGCCGGGGTATTGAAGAATAAATCGCGAACTTCAACACTGGTTCCCTGAGGGTGGGCTGCAGGTTGCAGCTCAACTTCCATATCACGGCCTTCAGAAACAGCTTTCCAACCGCTACTATCACCGGCATTAGAGGTCAGGCTAAGCCGCGACACAGAGGCAATACTGGCCAGAGCCTCTCCGCGAAAGCCCAGCGTGGCAACTGCCTCAAGGTCTTCTAGGTTATCTATTTTACTGGTGGCGTGACGGCTGAGGGCAAGAGCCAGCTCAGCCTCGGGAATACCCTGGCCATCATCACGAATCTTGATGAGTTTGGTGCCCCCTTGCTCGATATCAATATCAATGCGTTTAGCCCCGGCATCCAAACTGTTTTCTACCAGCTCCTTAAGCACTGATGCCGGACGCTCAACCACCTCTCCAGCGGCAATCTGATTAGCTAATTGCGGGCTAAGAATATGAATACTAGACATGGAGTGGCGCCTTTATCGGACTATTTCTATAAAACAGTACCTTTCAAAAAAATGCTTTTAGCTCGAGGGAATTAAAATTCTCTGGCCAACGCGAATTGTGCTTGATGACATCTTATTGTAGCGCAAAATTTTGCGCACAGAGGTGTTGTAGCGAACCGCTATTTCCGACAATGTATCGCCTCTTGCAATAATGTAGCTCTGTGCCACCGCATTGCCATTTTTCGCCAGAAGTGTGCCCACCGGTGGGTGCTCAGAGTAGAACTGCACCAGCCCATCATAGATTGCAGTAGCCATGCGCTGCTGATATTTGCCACTGCTCAACTGCCGCGCCTCTTTAGGGTTGGAAATAAAGCCTGTTTCAATCAACAGAGATGGAATATCCGGTGACTTCAGCACCAGAAACCCGGCCTGCTCAACTTTCTTTTTATGCAGCCGCGCCACCGAGCCCATATTCTTCAAAACATATTTACCAGCATCAAGGCTGCTACTCAGGGTCGCGGTCATAGACAGATCCAGCAGCACCCCTGCGAGCACATCATCTTTATCACCCAACCTCAGTGAACTGGCACCACCAATTAAGTCTGCACGGTTTTCTTTAGTGGCCAAATAACGCGCAGCTTCACTGGTGGCGCCTTTAGTAGACAGGGCATAAACCGAAGCGCCATGAGCCTGGGGGTCGGTAAAGGCATCCGCATGAATAGAGATAAAGAAGTCAGCTTGTTTATCCCGAGCCAACTGTGAGCGTTTGCGATGCGCTAAATAATAGTCACCACTGCGCACCAATTCACCCTGGAAGTTGGGATTGTTATCGAAGAGCTTCTCTATTCGCTTGGCAATCTGAAATACCACCACCTTTTCGCGAACATTTCTTGGCCCTAACGCGCCCGGATCCTCACCCCCGTGGCCGGCATCAATCGCAATCACAATCTTGCGATTTTTCTTTTTAACCACTTCTTCTACTGAGCGACTGACAACCCGCTTCTTATCAAACAGATCAATCACCAGACGATCACTGTATTGCTCATTGGCTTTAAGGCTAAAACTTTTTGGGCTGACAGTGGTTTTTAAATCTAAAACAACACGCACATCGGTTTTATTGCGCACGGCAGCGCGGATTCCCGCGATGGGCGTGTTGGCTAAATCAAGCTTATCGAATTGCGTTTTCATCTGGCTATTACTGAGGTCAATCACCAGACGATTAGGGTTTTGCAAGGCAAACAAGTTATGTTCGGCAGCACTGCTCAAATCGAGTACCAGCCTAGTACTGTCCGGCGCACGCCAGAGTCGCACAGATTCAATATCAGCTGCCCAGAGCTGGCTGGAAAGCATCGCCAATACACCAAGGGCGCAAAATCTGGTTATGCAGCGCTGCACATTAATATTCAATCTCTAGCCCGCCCCTAACTGACCAATTAACTGCTCACCATAAGCAGAATTCGCGCACAGGGTAACACAGCGACCTTCGCCTGGTTGACTGATCTCAATGGCAATGTCAGCCTCGGGCAAAAACCCTGCTCCCTGTTCTGGCCATTCTATCAAGCATAGCTTGCCATCAACCAGATAATCGGCAAAACCCATGTACTCAAGCTCTTCAGCATCTACTAAACGATAGAGGTCAAAATGATAGACCGAGCCAAACTCTAATTGATAGGGCTCGACAAGAGTATAGGTCGGGCTTTTCACTGCGCCCTCATGGCCCAACCCCTGCAAAACACCTCTGCTCAATGTGGTTTTACCAGCGCCCAAATCACCCTGCAGAGTAATCACCAGGCGACCCCTTATCAGTGCAGCAATCCTTTGACCAAACACAACCATTGCCGCCTCATCGGCTAATTCAACCACAGCTTTGGCTAGGGCCGGTTTCTGGCTCACAGGGCACTCTGATTAAATAAACTACCCAGGTAAGGCATGATGTCGGTAGCAACAAGGCCTCTCTGGCCCTGAGCATCGGCGGCCATATCGGCGGCACTGGAGTGCAGGCAACAGGCTAATTCGGTGGCGGTTTGCAGGTCACAGCCCTGAGCAATTAAGGCGCCGATAATGCCACTGAGAATATCCCCCATTCCCCCAGTCGCCATTGCAGGGTTGCCATAGGGGCACAGCTTTATCACTTCACCTGGTCCGGCAATTAATGTGCCGGGGCCTTTTAATAAAACCACAGCTCCGTATTTTTCCTGTAACTGCCGCACTGCCGAAAACCGGTCGGCCTGCACTTCTTCGGTGCTAACGCCCAATAATCTTGCAGCTTCACCCCCATGGGGCGTTAAAACCCATTGACTGCCATCAGGATTGGGCACCACACGGCCCTCAGCTAAAATATTTAAGGCATCTGCATCCAGCACCATTGGTAGTCCTGCCGCTACCGCTTTTTGCAATAGTTGCTCTGACCATGAAGAGCGGCCCAGGCCTGGCCCTACCACTAACACGTTGGGGCGATCGAGCAATGGCTCAAGCTCCTGGCCAGAAACCACTGGGCAGGCCATTACCTCGGGCTGACGTACCAACATAGCCCCAATATGAGCGGGCCTGGTAGAGAGACTAGTCATACCAGCACCTGCCTTTAAGCAGGCTTCAGCCGCCATAATCGCGGCACCGCCATAGCCCTGTTCACCACCCACCACCATGGCATGGCCACGTTGAGTCTTATGCCCATCAATACTGAGCTGTGGCAGATATTCCAGCAATTCAAAAATATCCAGTAGCTCGGCATTCGCTGGTACCTGCTCGAAGATTACTTCCGGTACATCCAACGAATCGAGAATAACCTCACCACAGGCCACCGGACCCTGCCCGGTAAACAACCCCTGCTTGGCACCGATAAAAGTAATAGTCATATCTGCCAATACCGAGACTTCAGTAATATTGCCCGTATCAGGATTTAAACCAGATGGAATATCCACTGCGACTATGGGCAGACCAGAATCATTGATCAGCTGAATAGCTTCCCCATAGGGCTCACGGAGTTCACCACTGAAGCCGGTACCCAGGAGGCTGTCGACAATCACGCCCTCTTCAATATGCTGGCTGCCATCAAAGGCAGTGCAAGGGACATTGGCCTCTAAGGCAAACTGTTTGGCTGCACTGGCATCGGCACTTAATTTTTGCGACAACTCAATCACCTGCACGGGAATATTTTTCGCTGCCGCCAGTGCCGCGACAATATAGCCATCCCCCCCATTGTTACCCGAGCCACAAAAAATACTGAGTAATCTAGGCTGGCCAAAGGCTTCCAGTAATTCATGTAACACTACCCGGCCAGCTCGCTTCATTAATACAATACCAGGAATACCCTGCTCTTGGATGGCAATACGATCGAGTTCGGCGACTGATTTAGCTGTGAATAAGGCGTCTTGAATAAGATTGTGCGACATGAAGCAGATATCCCCGTAAAATTGGTGCAATTATAGGCCAGAACAACGACTAAAACATGTCCGATAACAGTCTACAAAGTCATGCCAGCGAAGAAAAACTGGAGAACCTAGCCAAAAAGATTAAAGGCTGGGGTGAATCTCTGGGATTTCAGCAGGTCGCTATTGTCGAACCAGACCTGAGTCAGGCCTCAGAGCGTCTCAGTAAATGGCTGGCAGATGGCTTTCAGGGCTCTATGGGCTGGATGGCTGAGCATGGGGATAAACGCTATAAGGTGGATAAACTGGTGGACCATACTCTGCGCGTTATCTCCGTGCGCATGGATTATCTCGCCGACGACAAAATGATTGCCGTACTAAAGAATGACAATAAAGCCTACATTTCAAGATATGCCCTCGGCCGCGATTACCACAAGTTAATTCGCAAGCGTCTGGCAAAGCTGGTCGCCAAGATTCAAGCTGAACTGCCCCAGCTAGAGCTCTCTCAGCGGCCCTTTGTCGATAGCGCACCAGTGATGGAAAAACCCCTAGCCGAGCAGGCTGGGCTGGGCTGGATTGGTAAAAATACATTACTGCTTAACAACGAAGCTGGTTCCTGGTTTTTCCTCGGAGAAATCTATACCTCAGTGCCGCTGCCTACAGATAACAATGAACAAACTAATCGCTGCGGCAATTGCCGCGCCTGTTTAAAAGTCTGCCCAACAGATGCATTTCCCGAACCCTATGTGTTGGATGCAAGAAAATGCATCTCCTACCTCACTATTGAGAGCAAGGATGCCATTCCCGAAGCACTGCGCCCTATGCTGGGCAATAGGGTGTTTGGCTGTGACGACTGCCAGATTATCTGCCCCTGGAATCGTTTTGCCTCGCAAACAAAAGAACATGACTTCAGCCCAAGGCACAATCTGGATGACCCAGATTTAGTGACCCTGTTTAACTGGAATCAGGAAGAGTTTTTGGCAAATACCGAAGGCTCGCCCATTCGCCGTATTGGCCATGAGCGCTGGCTGCGCAATCTGGCGGTCGGCCTGGGCAATGCCAGTGCCAGCAGAGAGATATTAAGCTGCTTAGAGAACAGGGCTGATGACCCGTCTCCCCTGGTACGGGAACATGTGCAATGGGCGATTGCCCGCCAGCAAGAGAAAATAGCGTTGCTTACGGGCGAATAAATACCTCGCGATAGTAGGCAAGCTCAGAGATAGAATCATAAACATCATCCATGGCCAGATGGCTGCCCTTTTTGGCAAAGCCATTGTTTAATTCTGGCTTCCAGCGCCTCACCAGCTCCTTTATGGTACTGACATCCAAATTGCGATAGTGAAAGAAGTCGGCTAAATCAGGCATGTAGCGCACCAAAAACCGACGATCCTGACCAATGGAGTTGCCGCACATGGGCGATGCTCCAGCGGGCACCCAGTGATTTAAAAACTCAATAGTTGCCGCGCAGGCCTGCGCTTCGCTAACCACACTATTGCGCACTCGCTCGGTTAAACCAGAGCCGCCGTGCTGATTGGTATTCCACTCATCCATGGCATCCAGCAGCGCATCATCCTGATGTACCACTAGGGAAGGCCCCTCCGCTAAGACATTAAGATTGGCATCGGTAACCACAGTAGCAATCTCAATAATGCGTTCGCGCTCTGGGTCTAATCCGGTCATTTCCAAATCGATCCAAATTAAATTAAGGGAGTCTTGAGCTGTCATATCGTCGCCTGTCGGAAGAGATGTTACGCAAAATGTTACTGATAACGTTTATGCTATATCCTTGAAGGCTATAACGCCAGACATGCAGGGCAACCAGGAAAAAGTATTGAGTAATCGCAGACTTAGCAAACGTCAAAAAGATCGCATCGAGGCAATTCAGGAGCGGCGGCGTGAGCGAGCCAATTTAAAGCAGACTATCAACGATGAAGACCTGCAAAATCTGGCCCAGTTGGGGCCAGAAATTATTGGTACGGTGATCACAAATTACGGTTCTCAGGTGGATATCGAGGGCAATGAAGCTCCCTTTGAAGACCAGATTCTGCGCTGCCACAAGCGCACCAATATGGAAACATTAGTAACTGGTGACAAAGTTATCTGGCGCTACGCAAAGCCCCATGGGGTGGTGGTGGCTGTGGAGCCAAGGCAATCGGAACTTATTCGGCCAGACATCTATGGCAAATTGCGGCCGGTTGCTGCCAATATTGACCGTATCGCCATTGTCTTTGCACCCAAACCAATTCCCCACAGCAATCTGCTGGATCGCTATCTGGTGGCAGCGGAAGCTCAGAATATAACCCCAATGCTAGTTTTTAATAAAGTCGACATGCTGGATCAAGAGGACTACCCAGAGGTTAACCAACTGCTGCAGGATTACCAGAGTATTGGTTACGATGTTATTTCAGTGTCCGCAAAAACGGGGCAGGGTATTGGTCAACTGCAGACCTATCTGGCCAACCATACTTCAATCTTTGTCGGTCAGTCCGGAGTGGGGAAATCATCGCTGCTTAACCACTTGCTACCTGAAGCCAACCTTCAGGTGGGTCCATTGTCGGAAAATAAAGAAGAAGGCACACACACAACTACTTCCTCTAGATTATTCCACCTGACAGGAGGAGGCGTTTTGATAGATTCACCCGGCATTCGAGAGTTTGCCCTGACCCATTTAAGTCAGGATAAAATTATTGACGGTTTTATCGATTTCAGGCCCTATCTGGGCAACTGCAAATTCCGTGACTGCCAGCATAATAAAGAAATTGGCTGTGCACTTTTAGACGCTGTGGCCAATAAAAAAGTGCTCAAGGTGCGGCTCAATAATTATCGGCAAATTATTCTTAGCCAGCAGGAAAGGTAGGGCTAGCTGGGGCTATAAAAAGTGTTAAAATCTATCTCCGTCCAGACTTTAATAAGGCATCATGACAACGCTACCACGCCTGATTGAACCCAGTGAATTAGAAGCTCATCTCAAAGATGATAATCTGGTCATTGTCGACCTGTGCAATCAATCTCTTTACCAGCAAAAACACGTCCCGGGTGCCGTGCATCTATCCGGCAATAATCTGGTCGCGGGAACAGCTCCTGTGCCTGGAGCGTGCCCCAGCATTGAGCAGCTAAAAGCAGTAACCAATCATCTGGGTATCGATTCGAGTAAACAGGTGGTTGTCTATGATGATGAAGGTGGTGGCTGGGCTGGTAGATTGGGCTGGACCCTAGACCTTTTGGGCCTAACCAACTGGTCTTACTTAAATGGTGGCATAGTCCCTTGGATTAAAGAGGGCTTTATAACAGAGGCTGGTGTTATTGGGCCCGCAAGCATTGAGGCAGATGTCCACTTTGCGAAACCCGACACACGAATTACTCTGGAGCAAATTTTAGCCTTATTGGACGATGCCGACTTTGCTGTTTGGGATGCCAGAAGCCCCAGCGAATACAGTGGCGATATGGTTCGCGCTGCACGGGCCGGCCACATTCCCGGTGCCATTAATCTCGAGTGGACTCAGCTTATGGATCAAGATAAAAACTTGCGTCTGCGGGCTGATGCCCAAAACATTTTAGACAATCATGGGCTGACAAAAGATAAGCATATCGCCACCCATTGCCAAAGCCATCATCGCTCAAGCTTTACCTACATGGTCGCACGTATCCTCGGCTACGAGAATATTTGCGGCTATGATGGCTCTTGGGCCGAATGGGGTAATCTAGATGAAACACCTATTGAGCTTGGCCTTTAAAAGCCATTTTAATTAATCAGTACTGAGCACCTTAAGCATGAACCATAGCGCAGAAATTTTTGTCGCCCTGCAACGACTTCTTCCTAAGCATCGGCTTTCACGCCTGATTGCCAGAGCCGCTGAATCTAAACGCCCCTGGCTGAAAGATTTCTTTATTGAGCGGGCAATCGACGCCTTCGATATTGATATGGAAGAAGCAATAACTGATGACCTGGAGCATTACGAAAACTTCAATCAGTTTTTTACCCGTGAACTTAAAGCTGGTGTTCGCCCGATCGCCAGAGCTAAACGAAGCGTTGTCTCTCCTGCAGATGGTGTTATCAGTCAAGTGGGAAAAATCACTAAAACCAGAATACTCCAAGCCAAGGGTATCGATTATTCTGTCAGCCGATTACTGGGCAACTCAGATAGTGCCAAGCAATATGAGAATGGCCGCTTTGCCACGATTTATCTGTCACCAAAAGACTATCATCGAGTCCACATGCCGGCCGCAGGAAAACTGATTAGTAGCCGATATATTCCGGGCGAATTGTTTTCTGTTAACGATAAAACTGCTCAGGCTCTGCCGGGATTATTTGCACGCAACGAAAGGCTGGTCTGTGAATTTGAATGCAAAGAGCTGGGCAGTTTCTCGGTCATTTTTGTTGGCGCTATGCTGGTGGCTGGCATTGAAACTATCTGGGGAGGTTTTGAGAAACCGGGCCCGGGCCTTGTCAGAGAAACGGACCATAGCAAAGATTCATTATCCTTTAAAAAAGGCGATGAAATTGGCCGCTTTAAGTTTGGCTCTACCGTGATTCTGCTATTTAAGGATGAAGCCGTCATCTGGGAAGATAATATAAAAGCCTACGCAGCCGTTAATATGGGCGAAAAGATGGCCATCGCGAAACAATAGAGCTTTTAGCAATTGCCAATCGGGCAAAAGACTGTGGCCAATATTTTTCTATCCGACAAAACGCTGTTTTAGTGCGGAGAGAAAACCTCTATTACTAACGCTATTTTGCTCTGGGCTGCTCATCACTAATTCACTCGCCGCTGCATTGAAGGGCCATGCAATAAGATTTTCTAAAAGGCTGTATTCGAGGCCAAAACTATCTGGCTCGATATCCCGAACTATTGCCAACTTGGCCACATCATAGGCTCGACGTTGACCAAATTTGTGCAGGCGCTCTCGAGCCTGCTGCTCATTTTTAAAATCAATAAAAATATATTTTGTCTGATCTTTTTTATCTGCTCTATTTTCAAATACAGCCAATCTCGGCGCCAGCCGCGCACGGGAATTTTGCTCAACAACCATACCTTGGTCACTAGTGGTAAGTTCGACCATTGTGCCAGCTGGGTACAAGCCAATTGACTGAAAAAACTCTACAACTAAATCTTCGGCAAAGGCTGCGCCGCGCGTCTGATAAAGCCTGCTAGTGGCCTTGGATGGTGCCATGGTATCTCCAGCCTCTCGTGGATTACACAGCATATCAAACTCTGACGCGATACCAGCGACGCTGGCCAAAAAGGGAATGCGGTTACCACTATAACCTTTTGGGTAGCCACTGCCATTAAAACGCTCACATTGGAATTTAATAATATTCATTACCGTGCGATTTTCAAACCCAGCCCGACGCAACTGATCAACACTGTGGGTGACAAAACTGCGGTATTCCGCTTCCTGATCTCCCTTGCGAATCTGGTTATGTAACAGGGCACGATCTGATTTCACTCGGCCGATGTCTTTTAATAATGTTGCCAGGCACAGATCTTTTAACTGCCCTACCTAAAGACCGAAATGCTGGCCAAATTGAGTAGCCCAAAGAGAGGAGCGCAGAGAATGGTCGTGGGAATACACATCTTTGGTGCGCAGCCGCAATAACCAAGTAAAGGCATCTGGGCAGCGAATCACGCTGTCGATCATGCCATCGACAGACTCTTGCAACTGATCCTGGTTAAAGGCGCCTCCGCGGACCATCTGCCTGGTGGCCACGGTTAAACAGCCCAATACATTATTCATAGCGACACGAGCAACGGGTATTTCTTTGGCCAGTTCGATCGTTTTTTTATATACATTGGGCTTATTTTTTAGGCCGGGCTTGGCCTATAACTTATGGTCTGAACGACCACCGGTGCGGATAAAGGTAGCTTGGTCTCTATGGGTAACGCGGCTACCGGTATTTTGATTTGAGTCAAGGCTTAGGTGAGAACCTATCACCGGTGACTCAGCTTCGGATGGGGAGATGCCCTTCTCTATGTCGACAAAAACATAGTCGCAGTAGGCTTTGACTCGAGATATATCGACACCGTTTTTGATCACAAACCCCTGAATAGGAAAAGGGGTTTCCGCCCAAGGCTTATCCAGAGCAGAGACATACATCCCAACTTTGAGCTCGTGAATAAAAACCTTCAATTGCTTTAAGGACATACAATCCTCATAAATCTAGTCCGTAAGATTCTTAAAACGACATCGCAGTGGATTTAAAACACCGCTCTGTAACATTGCGACTGCTTTTAACTTGAGAAGCCACCGCTCAGTAAGTGGCCTAACAGAAAGGAACGTAAATACTTCTTATTTCTAAACTGTGTGACAGTTAATAGTCGAGATAAATATAGACCAAGAATTGACGATCTTGAGTATTACTTTGCAGAAAATTTGTGAACCGCATCAATAAAAACTTTTGCATGGTCCGGATTTATATCAGGAGTGATGCCATGGCCCAAATTGAAAATATGGCCAGCGCCACTACCAAAGGAGTTCAAGATACTTTGCACTTCGCGCTCAATGGTCGCCGGATCTGCGCGCAGTACTGCGGGGTCCATATTGCCCTGCAAGGCAACTTTGTCTCCCACGCGAGCTTTGGCGGAACCGATATCCACAGTCCAATCCAAACCCAGTGCATGACAGCCGGTATCGGCCATAGCTTCCAACCAGTGGCCACCGCCCTTGGTAAATAGAATAACCGGAACATCACGACCGTCAGCTTGCTTGATCAACCCACCGACAATTTTTTGCATATAGGCCAGTGAAAACTCCTTATAGGCAGCGTGGCTAAGAGCACCACCCCAGGTATCAAAAATCTGCACTACCTGGGCACCGCCATTGATCTGTGCATTGAGATAATCAATCACCGAAAGAGCCAACTTGTCCAACAGTTGATGCATTAGTTCTGGCTGGGTGTATAGCATAGTCTTGGCCCGGGCAAAATCTCGACTGCTCTGCCCTTCGATCATATAGGTTGCCAATGTCCAAGGGCTGCCAGAAAAACCGATCAGTGGCACACGACCGTTCAACTCTCGGCGGATCATGGTGACTGCATCGGTAACATAGGCCAGATCAGAGGCGGTATTAATTACTTGCAGTTGTTCAATATCTGATGCGGTGCGCACTGGCTTGCGAAATTTTGGGCCTTCCCCTTCTTCGAAGTAAAGACCCAGACCCATAGCGTCTGGAATGGTGAGAATATCGGAGAAGAGGATCGCCGCGTCTAACTCGTAGCGCTCCAAGGGCTGCAATGTCACTGCACAGGCCAGTTCGGTATTCTTGCATAGGCTCATGAAATCACCGGCCTGGGATCGAGTGGCTCGGTACTCTGGCAGGTAGCGACCTGCCTGACGCATCATCCATACGGGTGCCCGATCAACGGGTTGACGCATCAGTGCTTTTAAGAAACGATCATTCTTTAACTCAGACATTAAATATCCAGATAATCTAAAATACCTTCAGCAGCCTGACGGCCCTCGAACACAGCAGTCACCACCAAATCAGAACCGCGCACCATATCACCACCAGCAAAAATCTTGGGGTTGGTTGTCTGGAAGGGGAAGGTCTGCTCCTCAGCGGCCAGCACAGCACCCCAGTCAGCCGTCTCAACTTTAATGCCAGTCAGCCATTCCGGCGGGCTGGGCTTAAAGCCAAAGGCCACCAGTACAGCATCAGCAGGCAGAACTTCTTCACTGCCGGGAATCACTTCCGGGCGACGGCGACCATTTTCGTCTGCTTCACCCAGCTGGGTACTAACGACCTTGACCCCGCAGACATTGCCATCGCTGTCTGCCATTAATTCAACTGGCTGCATATTAAATTTAAATACCACACCCTCTTCACGGGCATTTTTAACTTCACGGCGAGAGCCAGGCATGTTTTCTTCATCCCGACGATAGGCGCAGGTCACGCTAGTAGCACCTTGACGGATTGAGGTTCGATTGCAATCCATAGCGGTATCACCACCACCTAGCACAACCACTCGCTTGCCTTTAACGCTGATATAGTCCTCGACAGATTTCTCAAAACCCATATTGCGATTAACATTGGAGACCAAGAAATTTAACGCTTCGTGGGCACCGGGAAGCTCTTCGCCGGGGAACCCACCTTTCATTGTGGTGTAGGTACCCATGCCCAAGAAAACGGCGTCGTACTCAGCCAGCAGTTCATCAATAGAAGTATCTTTGCCGATCTCTGTGTTGAGACGGAACTCAACACCCATCCCTTCGAGCACATCTCTTCTGGTGCGAATCACTTCTTTCTCAAGCTTAAACTCAGGAATACCAAAGGTTAGCAGACCACCAATCTCGGGATAGCGATCGAAGACCACTGGTTTAACCCCATTACGCACCAAAATATCAGCACAGCCAATACCTGCGGGGCCCGCGCCAATTACAGCTACTTTTTTGTCAGTCCAGACCACTTTTGACATATCGGGACGCCAGCCCATGGCCAGAGCTGTATCAGTAATATATTTCTCAACTGAACCTATGGTCACTGCACCGAAGCCATCATTCAGGGTACAGGCACCCTCACAGAGACGATCCTGAGGACATACTCGGCCGCAGACTTCTGGCAGTGAATTGGTTTGGTGGCTCAACTCCGCCGCTTCAATCAGATTGCCTTCGGCAACGAGCTGCAGCCAATTCGGAATATAGTTGTGTACTGGGCATTTCCACTCGCAGTAGGGGTTACCGCAAGAGAGACAGCGGTGGGATTGGTCCGCTGCTTTCTTCTGAGTAAAGGGGTCGTAAATCTCAACAAATTCACCAACACGACGCTTCATATCGCGCTTCGGCGGGTCTACTCTCTCTACGTCGAGGAATTGAAATTGATTATTTGGTCTTGCCATATTCTTAATCTCTAGTGCTGTTCAGGTTACTGCGGATTGGCGTGGGCCTGAGCTAACAAACCATTGAGGCTCGCTGCTTTTGGCTTAACCAACCAGAACCGAGATGCGTAATCGGAGAAATTAGTCATTAATTCATTAGCCCACTCGCTGCCAGTCTCAAGGGCATGGTCTCTAATCATACCCTTGAGGAATGCTTTATGAGACTCTGCTGCTTCGGAAGTGACTCGCTGGATATCCACCAACTCCATGTTGTAGCGGTCAACAAACACCCGCTCCATGTCCAGCACATAGGCAAATCCTCCGGTCATTCCTGCACCGAAGTTATAGCCGCTAGGCCCGAGTACCGTCACTATACCGCCGGTCATATATTCGCAGCAGTGGTCTCCCGCCCCTTCAACAACGGCAACTGTGCCTGAATTACGCACTGCAAATCGCTCGCCTACTTTACCAGCAGCGAACAGTCGTCCTCCGGTTGCACCATAGAGGCAGGTATTACCCATAATAGGTGTTTCATTGGTCTTAAACTGACTTGTTGCAGGAGGGCTCAGCACTAGCTTGCCTCCAGCCATGCCTTTGCCCACATAATCATTGGCGTCACCTTCGAGGTATATCTCTAGACCACCGGCATTCCACACTCCCAGTGACTGGCCGGCAACACCTTTCAGATTCAGACGAATAGGCGACTCCGCCATACCTGTGTTGCCATAACGTTTGGCGATTTCACCAGACAGGCGGGCGCCAATTGAACGGTCGCAGTTTCCCACTTCATAGTCGAAAGCCGCCCCAGCCTGAGCTTCAATGGCTGGTAATGCATCTACAACCATCCGTTCTGCTAAAAGGCCTTTATCGAAGGGTTCATTCTTGGGCTCAATACAGTATTGGGGCTTGCCGGCAATCTCTGGCCGATCTTCAATCAATGGGCTGAGATCAAGATTTTGCTGCTTGCTGGTGGTGCCCGTCAGTACCTCTAGCAAGTCCACACGACCAATCAGCTCCTCTAAAGAACGCACACCCAACGCCGCCAACCACTCGCGAGTTTCCATGGCCACAAATTTAAAGAAGTTAGTCGCCATTGCCACGGTGCCAC
The DNA here is from genome assembly GCA_029252555.1 of Porticoccaceae bacterium. Lineage (GTDB taxonomy): Bacteria > Pseudomonadota > Gammaproteobacteria > Pseudomonadales > Porticoccaceae > HTCC2207. The sequence continues at coordinate 63,605 of JAQXBF010000026.1, read as the reverse complement.
GGTAATGATCATTGCGCAGGCGATCATCCTGGGTAGCCACGCCAGTGGCGCAGTTATTGAGGTGACAGATACGCAGGTATTTACAACCCAGTGCAACCATGGGGCCGGTGCCAAAGCCAAAGCTCTCGGCGCCCAGGATCGCAGCTTTCACTACATCCAGACCCGTCTTTAAACCGCCATCAGTTTGCACTCGCACTTTGTCACGCAGATCGTTAGCGCGCAGTGTTTGGTGGGTCTCTGTGAGCCCGAGCTCCCATGGGGAACCCGCATGGCGAATCGAGCTAATCGGGCTAGCTGCTGTGCCACCGTCGTAGCCAGAGATAGTAATCAGGTCGGCGTAGGCTTTGGCCACACCAGCCGCAATAGTACCCACACCTGGACGGGATACCAGCTTCACTGACACCAGTGCACTGGGGTTAACCTGTTTAAGGTCAAAAATCAGCTGGGCCAAATCTTCAATGGAGTAAATATCATGGTGCGGTGGAGGCGATATTAAAGTCACTCCCGGCACTGAGTAGCGCAGTCGCGCAATCAATGCATTGACCTTGCCACCGGGCAACTGTCCGCCCTCTCCGGGCTTCGCACCCTGAGCTACTTTAATTTGTATCACTTCGGCATTGGATAGATAAGCTGGGGTGACGCCAAAGCGACCAGAGGCCACCTGCTTAATCTTGGATGATCTAATGGTACCGTATCGAGCGGGATCTTCACCGCCCTCACCAGAATTAGATCGTCCACCGAGATTATTCATTGCCTCTGCAAGAGACTCATGGGCCTCGGGCGACAGAGCACCCAGAGACATACCTGCGGAGTCAAAGCGCTTAACTATCGCTTCCATTGGCTCAACATCGGCCAGATCAATCGCTTTTGCGCTGCTATTTATCGACAGCAAATCCCGCAGTGTTGCCGCTGGTCTGGTATTTACCAAACTGGCATAGTCTTTCCAGGCTTTGTAATCATTGTTTTGCACTGCCTTGTGCATAGTCTGCACAACATCCGGGTTGTAGGCGTGATACTCCTGACCATGAACGTATTTTAATAATCCACCTGGGCTGATCGGCTTGCGCAGCTTCCAGGCGATTTTTGCCAGTTCTGCCTGATCCTGTTCGAAGTCAGCAAAGGTGGCGCCCTGCACGCGACTGATCAAACCGGGGAAACATTGCTCAATAATTTCTGAGTGCAATCCGATGGCCTCAAACAGCAGCGCTCCACGATAAGACGCGATGGTTGAAATACCCATCTTGGATAGAATTTTCAGCAGGCCTTTATTAATTCCTTTGCGATACTGCTTAAAGGCGGTATCAACATCCACCAGCAACTCACCGCTGCTAATCAGATCACAGAGGACATGATAGCTAAGGTACGGGTACACCAGAGAAGCGCCACAACCAATCAAGGTAGCCACCTGATGGGAATCACGGGCGTAACCTGTACTGGCGACAAGATTGGCATCACAGCGCACACCTTTCTCAATCAGGTGGTTGTGCACTGCACCCACCGCAAGCAATGAATGGATAGGCAACTTGCCTTCGACTATATTGTGATCAGAAAGGATGCAGACCACAGTTCCACTACGAACAGAGGCCTCGACTTCTTCGCAGATACGCAGAACGCCCTGCTTGAGGTTCTCGTTTTCAGGGTCATAATTTAAATCAAATTTCTTTACCTGAAACTCGTCATATTCGTTGTTCTTTAGAGCGTAGTATTTCCGTGGCGACAGCACTGGGCTAGATAAACCAATTCGCTGGCCCAAATAAGACTTCTCTTTAAAGATGCTGCCCTCGCGGCCCAGTTCTACGCCAAGAGACATCACCACAGCCTCCCGCAAGGGATCTATTGGCGGGTTAGTAACCTGAGCAAATTGCTGACGGAAAAAATCAAATAGATTGCGCTGCTTGGTCGACAGCACCGCCATGGGCGTATCATCACCCATAGACCCCACGGCCTCTTGACCACCTTCGGCCAGTGGCCGCAGCACCTGATCTCGCTCCTCAAAGGAGATCTGGAACATCTTCATGTAGGTTTTAATTTGTTCCCGAGTCAATGTGCCTTCAATATCAAGACTATCTGTCGCAAAGCTAGACTCTATGGCAAAGCGGCCTTCGCTGAGCCATTTTTTGTAGGGATGGCGAGCTGCCAGCTGATCTTCGATCTCATCTCGGAATAGAATACGCCCTTCCTGAGTATCGATCGACATTATGTCACCGGGCCCAAGGCGACCTTTGGCCACAACATTTTCCGGCTCATAATCATAGACGCCAACCTCAGATGCTACGGTAATCACATCGTCATCGGTCATCACCCAACGAGAGGGTCGCAAGCCATTGCGGTCCAGAGTGCAGACAGCGTAACGACCATCGGTAATCACTAGCCCCGCAGGACCATCCCAAGGTTCTTGGTGCATGGATAAATAATCGTAGAGGGCACGATGATTGGGGTCGCGGTCTTCAACATTCTGCCAAGCGGGGGGCACCAGACTGCGCACAGCCAGATGTAAGTCCATACCGCCAGTGACCAACATCTCAAGCATATTATCCAAGCTTGAGGAGTCAGAACCAGTACGGTTGACTAATGGAGTCGCTTCTAACAAGTCTGGCAGCAGGTCTGTTTTGTACTTGGGAGTGCGAGCCACAGACCAGTTTCTGTTGCCCATAATAGTATTGATTTCACCATTGTGGGCCAGCATGCGGAATGGCTGTGCCAATGGCCACTTAGGCATAGTATTGGTAGAGAAACGCTGGTGGAACACACAAATGGCCGTTTCCAAACGCTCATCGGCCAAATCCAAATAGAAGCCCGGCAGATCAACCGGCATCATAAGGCCTTTGTAGCTGAGAACATTGGTGCCAAGACTAGCTATATGAAAGCTGTCATCAGCCTCGAGGCGTTGCTCTGCTTTACGCCGACCCATATACAGCCTGGCAGTAAATTTCTGCTCGTCAGCAATCTCTCCTGGAGAAATAAATACTTGCTCAAAGGCAGGCAGAGACTCCAGCGCAATCGGCCCCAGACAGCTATCGTCTGTAGGCACTTCACGCCAGCCCACTATGGTTAAACCCTGCTTAACCAGCTCTTCTTCAAGAATAGATTTTGCTGCGCTGCGCTCAACCGCATCGGAGCTCATCATCACGGCGCCCACAGCATAGGATTCAGGTAACTCTAGTTGCAGGCCATCTTTCACAACAGTGCGCAGGAAGCTGTCAGGCTTCTGCATCAGCAGGCCACAGCCATCGCCGGTCTTGCCGTCAGCTGCCACACCACCACGGTGCGTCATGCAGGTCAGAGCCTGAATCGCGTTCTGCAACAGCTTGTGGCTGGTGACACCCTTAACTTGGGCTATCAGGCCAAAACCACAGTTGTCTTTAAAATCGTCGAGCCGACATAAGCTTTGAGTCATATTTAAACCCACAGTAGACCTGTCAAAAAAAGTATTGATGGATGGATGAACAGAAAGTCTGCGCAATCGGACAAAGCCCTTTACTTTACACTTTGGGAGCATGTTCGACAACGAGTTATACCCACTATAACCAGGGTTTGGACTACTTCAGGGTAAATTTTTTTCGGAAAAACCTAGGGAGAGTCTGGGGTCAGCCGTTGCAAGCCTAGGTAAGAACCTGCTCTAACCAGTTCAACTCAAAATCAGCACTTACCGTCGCAAAACCAATGCCTTTAAGCAAAACCAATCGCAATTGCCCGTCGAGAACCTTTTTATCGCGAACCATCAGGGCCATAAAATCATCGCGACTCATATTCTCTGGGAACTGGGTTGGGAGACCACAGAGCGCTATCAGATTCTTGGTCCGCTCAACATCCTCAGCAGCCATATTGCCAGCCAATGCAGATAGCTGAGCAGCCATTACCATGCCCACGGCAACAGCCTCGCCATGAAGCCAGCCACGGTATTGCTGGAATGTTTCAATAGCATGACCAAAGGTGTGGCCCAGATTGAGAATAGCCCTAATGCCCTGCTCAGTCTCATCGGCACTCACAACCTCGGCTTTATTGATACAGGATCGCTGAATGGCATAAGCCAGCGCCTTGCTATCACGATCAAGCAAAGCCTGAGCGTTCTGCTCTAACCAGGCAAAAAATTCAGCATCAGCAATCAAACCATACTTAATCACTTCAGCCAGACCGGCGCGAAACTCGCGATCAGGCAATGTCGACAATGTATCGGTGTCTATAATCACCGCTTGAGGCTGATAAAATGCCCCTATCATATTTTTGCCCAGGCTGTGATTGACGGCAGTTTTGCCTCCCACAGAGGAATCTACCTGAGCCAGCAATGTGGTAGGCACCTGAATAAAAGGCACACCGCGCTGATATGAGGCCGCGGCAAAACCGGTCATATCGCCTACAACCCCCCCACCCAAAGCAATCAGAGTGGTCTTGCGGTCATGTTGACCTTCAATCATTGCAGTAAATATCTTATTGAGGTTTTCAAGATTCTTGTACTGCTCACCGTCTTCAAGAATAACTTTGTCAATTTGCACGCCCTGCAACTGATCAGTCAATGCTCGAAGATAGAGAGGCGCGATACTGGTGTTGGTAACAATAAGCGCCTTTTTCCCCTGAATATACTGGGCAATATTCGCCGCAGAAATTTGCCCTGAGCCAATATGGATAGGATAGCTTCTATCGCCAAGATCGACGTTAAGGGAGATTGCACTAGCTGTAGTAGCTGATGGGTTCATGGGGTTGTGGGCTCTAAACAGTTTGCTGAGCGCACATTATGCTTAGGCCAAGGGAATTATCAAAGCGCCGCAAGTGCTTCGGCGAGACTTTTTGCCAATTTCCCCGGCACAACAGAACCGGAGGGGAAAACTAGGTCGGCAATATCTCGATAGAGCGGGTCACGCTTTTCAACCAACTGATCTATAACGTCCCGCCGATTATCAACCTGCAGCAATGGCCTGTTTTTGTCTTTGCGTGTTCTTTCGTAGAGTTGCTCTTTGGTCGCCGAAAGGTAGATCACCTGGCCATTTTCTCTTAACGCCGCGCGATTTTCTGGCCGCAGAATAATCCCGCCCCCAGTGGCTATCACGGAAGACGAGTCATTTTCGATGAGCTGCATTAGCGCTTTGGTTTCCCGCGCGCGGAATCCCTCTTCGCCTTCCATATCAAATATCCATTGAATATCAGCGCCAGTGCGGGCTTCAATTTCATTGTCTATATCAAAAAAAGGACGATTTAAGAAAGCGGCAAGGTGTCTACCAATTGTAGATTTGCCGGCCCCCATGGGGCCGACTAGAAAAATATGCTGTTCGCTCATCGATCCAGAAGATTATCATCAATTATTTTACGTATTATAAATATGATTATTTCACGTTTTTCGGTATTACGCAGGTCATTTCTGAAAAGCTTACCCAAAAATGGTATATCTCCCAGCATAGGTACCTTCTCTGTACCATTAACTTCCTCAGTCTGAAAAATACCTCCCAAGACTGCAGTCTGCCCATCTCCAATCAAAGCCTGGGTTTCTATGCGAGTAATATCAATCGAGCCCCACAAGCGGTTTGGTTGGTTTTGATAAGAAGTCTAAAAAGCTCATTACTTAGCTATCATCCTTGTAAATTGGGCCGTCCTAGGCGAGAAATGACATTAACGATGTTTGCTAACTGTGCAAATGATGCACTTCACATTCTCTACACCTTATAATAGACGCTCATTTTTCTGGTGCCTGAAAATAGTGTCCATAAAAAAACGTAAATTACTTAAGAATCTGTCGATTCTGGCCATACTAGGGACCGGTGGATTTCTCCTGGTGGTCTCCTGTTTGTATCTGTACCTTAGCCCAAAATTACCATCAGTCGAGGAACTAAAGGAAATCGAGTTACAAATTCCACTGCGCATTCATTCACAAGATTTGAAAGTCATTGCAGAATTCGGTGAAAAGAAGCGTTCACCCGTTAGCTTTGACGAAATACCCCAACCCATGATCGATGCATTCTTGGCGGCAGAAGATGATAGTTTCTTCGAGCACAAAGGCATTGTGATCTCTGGTTTGGCTCGGGCAGCGGTTGAGTTGATTACCACGGGCTCTATTCGCAGCGGTGGTAGCACTATTACCATGCAGGTTGCGCGGAACTTCTTCCTCAGTAAGCGCCAGGAATTCACCCGTAAATTCAATGAAATACTGCTGTCCTTCAGAATCGAAGAAGAGCTGAGCAAAGAGGAGATTCTGTCTCTATACACCAACAAAATTTATATGGGTAACCGCGCCTATGGTGTGGGCGCTGCAGCGCAGGTCTACTATGGCAAAACTCTGGATCAGCTCAGCCTGGCAGAGATAGCTACCATAGCAGGCTTACCCAAAGCCCCCTCCAGATACAACCCCCTAGCCAATACCGAAAGAGCCATGGTGCGGCGCGACTGGATTCTTGGGCGCATGCTATCTCTGGGCAATATAGATCAGGTGCAGTATCAGCAAGCCATCAACGAGGAAGACAATGCCTCTTATCATGGCTCAATTTCAGAACTTGATGCAGCCTATGCAGCCGAGATGGTACGCCAGCAGGTGATCGACAAATTTGGCCTGCAAGCCTACACCGAGGGCTATACCGCTATCACTACTCTCGACTCTAATATGCAAAGCCATGCAGTAGAAGCTCTGCAAGCGGGTATCATCGCCTATGATAATCGTCATGGTTACAGGGGTGTCGAGCAGTCGGCTCTGCTGGAAGAGGACTGGCCTGAAGCTCTGCGAGCAAAGGTCTACGGTGGTCTTGAGCCCGCTATAGTCACGGAGGTTCTAGATGACCATCTTATACTGCTGACTAGAGACGGCCTGAATCTGCCATTGAATTGGATGGATGGCCTAGAGGAGCTCAGAACCTACAAAACCGTTAATGCTCGCACCGCACCTATTACTTCAGCACTGGACCTGTTTAGCCCCGGGGATTTAATCCGCATCCAGCGCCATGAAAATAGCAGGGTAACTCTTGGGCAACTGCCAATAGCCCAAGCTGCTATGGTTGCTCTGGCACCAGAAAACGGTGGTATTCGAGCCTTAGTAGGTGGCTTTGATTACCGCCAGAGTCGCTTTAATCGAGTCACTCAGGCCACCCGTCAGCCAGGCTCTAACTTCAAGCCCTTCATTTACACCACCGCGCTGCGCAATGGCTTTACTCCAGCATCTCTGATTAACGATGCACCGGTGGTGTTCAACGATAGCAAACTCGAAGATCTCTGGCGGCCAGAGAACGATGGGGGAAAATTTTATGGCCCCACTCGTCTCCGAGAGGCCCTGTATCGATCTCGCAATCTGGTCTCCATTCGCCTATTGCGGCGCATGGGTATTGACCGCACCCTAGAAGGGCTGCAGGCCTTTGGTTTTGATACTAGCGAGATGCCCCTGGATCTATCACTGGCTTTGGGCAGCCATGCCCTAACACCTCTGCAAATTGCCGGCGGCTATGCGGTATTTGCCAATGGCGGCTATCAGGTACAACCCTATATTCTCGACAAAGTTATCGACCGAGATGGTCATGTTATTTTCCAAGCCAGCCCAGAGACGGTTTGTGACCCCTGTAATAGCAGTGCAGAGTCCGCGGCCAGCTCGGAACTTAGTGTCGATCTTCAGCTCGAGGAGCTACTTACCAATCTCGCTCAAGAATCTTTGGCAGATACCGACCAAGACAGTTGGGAGGCCATTGCTCAAGCACTACAAAATACCGATATCATTGAGACTGTGCCGGCCAAACGGGTAATTGATGAACAGAGCGCCTTCTTAATCGACTCTATGCTGAAAGATGTTATTTTGCGGGGCACCGGGGTTAAAGCCAAGGTCCTAGAGCGCTCCGACTTGGCAGGCAAAACAGGCACTACCAATGGCCCTAGAGACGCTTGGTTCTCTGGCTATTCACCCCATTTGGTTACCACTACCTGGGTTGGCTTCGACGACAATAGCCTCCTAGGCCGCAACGAATACGGTGGCTCCGCTGCCCTACCAATCTGGATCGACTTTATGCGAGGCGCTCTAAACGGCAAAACAGAGATAACTCAGCCCCAGCCCAATGGCATTGTGATGGTGAAAATTGATGCTGTGACTGGCGAGCGTGTCGCCCCCCACCAAGAGGGGATATTCGAATTTTTCAAGCAGAGTAATGTGGCCGAACTTCCAGACAATGGCACTCTAGTGCCACAGGACAGCCCATTACCGGAGGATCTTTTTTGATACTTGACTGGGCAAGCAGGTTTAACTGGGACCAGGTTGATACTGTCCTTTTGGATATGGACGGCACCTTGCTCGACCTGCACTTTGATAGTTTCTTTTGGTTGCAGCATCTGCCCAAGCGCTACGGCCAGAAATATGGCCTGCCCATAGAGCAGGCGATTCCAGATATAAAGCAACGCCTGGCCGACAAGCAAGGTACCCTGGACTGGTATTGCACCGAATTTTGGTCCCGGGAGCTGGATATGGATATTATCGGGCTTAAGCGCGAAATTCAGCATTTGATTGGTGAGCGTCCGCAAACCATCGACTTCTTGCAAGCACTGGGCGATCGAGGCAAAGATCGAGTGCTTATCACCAACGCCCATCGCGATAGTCTGGATATTAAGTTTTCGGTTACCGACATCCAGCCTCTGCTAGATAAAGTAATTTCCTCCCATGATTACGGCTATCCCAAAGAAGACCAAAATTTCTGGCAGCAACTGCAACAAAATATGCCCTTTGACCCGGCAAGAACATTGTTTATCGACGATTCAGAGCCAGTGCTGCGCTCGGCAGAAGTCTATGGCATAGGGCACCTACTGGCGATAGAAACGCCGGATAGCCAGCAGGCATCCAGGCCCTATTTTGGGTTTCCCGCTATCCAGCAGTTCGCCCAGATTCTGAACCTCAGGAACCCAAAAGATAGTCATGGAAAAATCTGACGCGGGCAAAGTACGAATCGACAAATGGCTGTGGGCAGCGCGATTCTTTAAAACCCGCGGGCTGGCCAAGGCCGCAATCGAGGGCGGTAAGGTACAAATCGACGGCCAAAAATCCAAACCCAGCCGTGTGCTGGAAGTTGGCCTTATCATGACGATCCGTCAGGGCTACGATGAGAAAACCGTCGAGGTGATAGAGCTGTCAGAACATCGCCGGGGTGCCTCTGAAGCCCAGCATTTGTATCGCGAAACCGAGCAGAGCATTGAACAGCGCGAAAAGTTGGCCGCCGAGCGCAAAGCGTTTAATAGCTCAGTACCTGCCAGTGAACGACCCAACAAAAAACAACGCCGCCAAATTCATCGGTTTTTGAAGAATTAGGATTCCCGCTGCCCAATATTGCAGTACAATGCGCGGCCTATGACAGATCATGATACCCTGCAAAAATTCCTCTTTGATGGCACTGATATTCGCGGCGAAATAAGCTCGCTAGTCAGCAGCTATCAGGCCATTATCGCGCAACAAAAATACCCTGAATCAGTAGCTGCACTCTTCGGCGAGTTTTTGGTTGCCGCCAGTTTACTCAGCGCAACTTTAAAATATCCAGGTATTATTACCATTCAGGCTACAGGGGCCGGGCCGCTAAAAACGATTATGGCCGAGTGCACTCAGGGCGATAAGCTGCGGGGCATTGTTCGTGGCGATCTGGATGCCGCTGCCAATGCCCAAAACCTGCAGGGCTTTTTGGGCAGCGCCACCCTAGCCATCACCATTGAGCCAGAAGGTGGAGAGCGCTATCAAGGCATTGTGCCTCTTGATGCCGATCATCTCAGTGAATGTTTGGAGCATTACTTTGATCAGTCAGAACAGCTACCCACTCAGATCAAGCTATGCGCCAATCAGCAGGTCGCCTCAGGAGTACTTATTCAGCAGATGCCAAGCAGTGAAGATCACGAAAAAATTGACGCAGATTGGCAGCATATTAGCGCCCTTTTGGACACCTTAAAAACTGAAGAACAGCTAAATCTGCCTCATAGCGAGCAGCTCTATAGGCTGTTCCATGAAGATGGCGTGCGGCTGTTTGAACCTCAGCATTTAAACTTCTTTTGCAGTTGCTCTAGACAGCGTACAGAGCGGGCGCTTGTCTCCCTGGGGGCCCCAGAGGTGCTGGATATTGTCGAGGAACAGGGGTCAGTCTTGATCACCTGTGAGTTCTGCGACGAGCAGTATCAGTTTAATGAACAGCAGGTCAAAGAAATGTTCAGGCAGGATAAGCCAACACTTCATTAACCCTGAAGATTTAAGTCCAATCAACTATCCTGATGTCGGGTATTGCTGAGGGTCATTTAAAAATGGCATTCGCCTAGCTAGTTTCTGGCATAATATGGCTCGAGATCGGAAGATCCCTAAAATTTATTTTTTTCACTTTGGGAAGAGAGGAAGAGAATGGCCGAAGCACAAATTCATTTAGATTTGGGCTCTAGCGAGCTCGTAGAAATTGCAATTCAACGAGGTGAAGGCAGGCTCGGCAGCACTGGAGCACTGGTTACCACCACCGGCCAGCGCAGTGGCCGATCCCCCGCCGACCGCTTTATCGTCGATGAGCCCAGTTCATCTGATGCCATCGACTGGGGCTCAGTCAATAGGCCCATCTCAGCCGATATATTTGATGCTTTATGGAGTCGTGTTTCTGACTACATAGCCGACAAAGAGCGCTTTGTCTCTCACCTCCATGTGGGGCAGGATTCAAACCATTATATACCCGTTAAAGTCACCACAGAAACCGCCTGGCATGGCCTGTTCGGCCGCAATATGTTTATCCGTGCCAAAAAATATAATCACGCCGCTAAGGAAGAGTGGAAAATTCTCCACGCTGCAGACTTTGTCTGCGACCCAGAGCGTGATGGCACCAATAGTGAGGGTGTAGTGATTATCAATTTCGCCAAGCGCAAAGTATTGCTGGCTGGTATGAAGTATGCGGGTGAGATGAAGAAAGCCATGTTCTCTGTGCAAAACTTCCTGCTGCCAGAAAAGGATGTGATGCCTATGCACTGTGCATCTAATGTTGGCGATGATGGTGATACCGCATTATTTTTTGGCCTATCCGGCACAGGTAAAACTACCCTGTCCGCAGACCCTGATCGTTTCTTGATTGGTGATGACGAACATGGCTGGGGCCGTGGCACCGTCTTTAATCTGGAAGGTGGCTGTTATGCCAAGACCATCGACCTAAGCCAGAAAAACGAGCCCGTCATCTGGGAAGCAATCAAGTTTGGGGCAATTGTTGAAAACGTCGTTATGGGCGAGAAAACGCGTCTCGCTGATTACTGCGACACCAGCATTTCGGAAAATGGCCGCTGTAGCTACCCTCTGGAACATGTGGAAAAACGCTGCGAAGACAATCAAGCTGGTGAGCCAAAGAATATTATTTTCTTAACCTGCGATGTTACCGGTGTATTACCGCCCGTATCGCTGTTATCAAAAGAAGCGGCAGCTTATCATTTCTTAAGCGGATATACCGCGCGGGTTGGCTCCACAGAAGTGGGTGGTGAAGCAGGAATACACCCAACATTCTCTACCTGTTTTGGTGCGCCATTTATGCCTCGCCCCGCTAGCGTCTACGCAGAACTATTAATGAAGCGAATCGAAGAGTTTGGCTCTAAGGTCTATCTGGTTAACACCGGCTGGACCGGCGGGTCTGGAGGCGCTAAAGGCACTGGCAATCGCTTCCCTATTCCGATTACCCGAGCCGTGGTTACTGCAATTACCAATGGTTCATTGGAAAATGCCGCCACTGAGCACCTAGACTTGCTAAATCTGGATATTCCCTTAAAGATTGCAGGGGTGGATAAATCCTATCTGAATCCGCGCAACAACTGGGATAGCACTGCTGACTATGACGAGCAGGCAGTAAAATTAGCCAAGCTATTTGTTGAGAATATTGTCAGCTTTGCGCCCTCTCAAGACATTATTGATGCAGGCCCCAAGGCCTGAGTTAACAAATCTGGATAGAAGGCCGGCAAGAAAGCAACAGGCGAAAAAAACCGCACTCTCTAATCAAGAAAGTGCGTTTTTTTAGTCTCAAAACTTACTTGCTGTTATCCAGAATATAGTTAATTGCAGCAATCACTTCGTCGTCGCTACAATCCATGCAAGTGCCACGCGCTGGCATTCCATTGATACCATTGATTGCATTGCTGTACACAGTTTCAATGCCCTGGGCCAGGCGCGTCGCCCAGGCTCCTGAATCGCCAAACATAGGCGCGCCGGCAATGCCAGAAGTGTGACATGCCATGCAGTTGGTGCCATAAACATCACTACCTGAACGCTCTGTGCCACCAGTAGAGGCAACTGCTACCACCTGGCCAGATTTAACCACATGACCCACAGGTGCAATGCGTTCTGCAACAGCCGCTTCCTGAGCCGCCGTTAATTCCGATTTTTCTTTCGCGCTACAACCCATCAGGGCAACACAGGCAGTGGCGATTAAAGCAAAAATTCTTAGATGACTCATTGTTGTTCCCATAAGACTCATTATTCCCATAAAGATTTATCAACACAGACCAATGTGTTTGATAAAAGTGACCAAAATTACGCGAGCAGTATACAGCAAGAGGCTCCCGCAACCAGACTAAAAACTAACCGAGAGGCCTAATACCCACGGCACTGCGCACCTTGGCGACAAGCTTGGAACTATGATCTCGCGCTTTCACCGCACCTACCTGTAATACGGCTTCGACCTCAGCGGGGTTCTCCAGCAAACGCAGATATTCTTCGCGGGGCTCCTTTAGCTGTTCATTGACCAGCTCAAACAGCTGACGCTTAGCTTCACCCCAAGCAATGCCGTTGGCAAACTCCGATCGCATCTCGGCAATCTGACCCTGACTGGCAAACGCCTGCCAGATTTGAAACACCGCCGAGTCATCAGGATCTTTTGGCTCACCCGGCTCCAACAAATTGGTCTTAATCTTGTTGATATACTTCTTCAGCTTCTTCTCCGTCAAAAATAACGGAATAGTATTGCCGTAGCTCTTGCTCATTTTGCGGCCGTCCAGACCCTGTAGAATAGCCACATCATCGTCCAACTGCGCCGCAGGCAGAACAAAATGCTCGCCATAATGGTGGTTAAAACGCTGGGCAATATCGCGCGCCATCTCAACATGCTGAATCTGGTCGCGGCCCACAGGAATCTTATGGGCGTTAAACATCAGAATATCTGCAGCCATTAAGATGGGGTAGCTAAACAGGCCCATAGTAATCGCCATATCCTCGTCTTCACCCGCTTCTATATTGGCTTGAACCGCTCCTTTGTAGGCATGGGCGCGGTTCATCATACCCTTGGCCGTCATGCAAGTTAGCAACCAAGTCAGCTCTGGAATTTCTGGGATATCCGACTGCCGATAGAAAATCACCTTATCCGTATCCAGACCCAGTGCTAACCAGGCTGCTGCAATCTCAAGAGTAGACTGATGCACAAGATTCGGGTCCTGAGCCTTGATCAGGGCATGGTAATCTGCCAAAAAGAAAAATGATTCGAACTCACCCGTCAGGCTGGCTTCAATGGCTGGCCTAATGGCACCCACATAGTTGCCTAAGTGCGGTGTACCAGATGTGGTGATACCGGTTAAAACACGCTTCTCGCTCATAAATGCTGGCTCATATACTATGACTTGATATCTGCTACTAACGCAGGGACGTTATGATAGTCAATCGACTACTCAACCTCTATGGCTAATTGCCCCGGCTTATTAAAAAAGGCCTCTAACACCTGAGTTAGGCGCACTGGGTCCTGAGAGCCCGTCACCTCGCGACAGGAGTGCATAGCCAACTGTGGGATACCCACGTCCAGAGTGGGCACACCCAATCTAGATGAGGTAATAGGGCCAATAGTACTGCCACAACCCAAATCACTGCGCGAGACAAATGTTTGCACTGGCACATCAACATCAGCACAGAGCTGCCTAAATAAACTGGAGGTTAAACTCGTGGTGGCATAGCGCTGTTTGACGTTCACTTTGATAACTGGCCCACCATTTAACACTGGCATATGAGCGCCATCGTGTTTTTCAGCAAAGTTTGGGTGTGCCGCATGGGCATTGTCACAAGAGATCATTAATGACCCGTCCAACACGGAATTAATACTACTGCGGCTCTCCGCTTGCACAATCCGCTCGATCACTGCCTCCAGGAATGGCCCATCTGCACCTATGGCAGAGACGCTGCCAACCTCTTCATGGTCATTACACACAATCAGGCTGGTGTTGGTTCCATCTGCCTGCAATAGCGCCTGGGTAGCCACATAACAGCTAAGAAGATTATCTAACCGTGCGGAGGCTAAAAACTCCTGCTTTAAACCCACCATAGCCGCTGGCTGGGTATCGTAGAGGCAGAGTTCAAAGTCTAGTACTTCAGATTTAACGGGTAAAAATTTCTCTGCTAAAAGGGCCCGAAAATCGGTCTTGTCAATGCCAGCCGGGGCCAGCATCATCACCGGGGGAATATCGGTCTGGGCATTGACCGTGCGGCCGCTGTTGGCCTCACGATCCAGATGGATAGCCAGACTGGGAATCATCGCCACGGGCTGTTTAAAGTCCACAATGGTCTGTTTAAGCTGCTGGTCAACATCGCGGTAAACCAGGCGGCCAGCAATTGACAGGTCACGATCAAACCAAGGGTTTAACAGGGCGCCACCATAAACCTCTACCCCCAGTTGAAAATAACCCGCTTTATTAATTTCTGGTTGTGGCTTAACCATCAGGCATGGGCTGTCTGTATGCGCACCGGCCAGCCTCATACCAGACTTGGCTAAGGGTTCAGAGCCCACAACAAAGGCAATAATTGATGATCCATTGCGGGTAACGTAATGCTTAGCGCCAGGCGTTAATGCCCAGGGCTGAGATTCATCCAAGCCGGTAAACCCTGTCTCTTCCAGCAATTTGCTCATACTTGATACCGCATGAAACGGCGTTGGTGAGGCATCGAGAAACGCCCCTAAACCAAGATTGTATTCTTGGACCTTATCGGTCATATCAATCATCCTTTGTTGTCTGTTTGCGTATTAATACGTGACACAAGCCTAGCCAGCAGACTTGAGGTATCCCATCTGTCACCCCCTAACTCCTGAACCTCGGCGTAATACTGATCAACCAGCTCGGTTACCGGCAACTCAGTGCCATTACGTTTTGCCTCTGCCAAAGCAAAGGCCAGATCCTTGCGCATCCACTCCACGGCAAAGCCATGATTATATTCACCAGCCAGCATGGTCTTGTAACGATTTTCCATCTGCCAGGATTGCGCCGCACCTTTGCTAATTACCTCAATCACCTGATGGGCATCAAGACCCGCTCGCTCAGCAAAATTCAAACCCTCAGCCAGGCCCTGCACTAGCCCGGCAATACAGATTTGATTGACCATCTTGCACAGCTGGCCACTACCACTGGGGCCCATTAACTGCACGGCTTTAGCATAACAAGCCATTAACGGCTGCGCCTGATTGAAGTGACTAGCTTCGCCCCCACACATCACTGTTAACTGACCATTCTCTGCGCCCTGTTGCCCGCCAGACACTGGCGCATCAATAAATCCACAGCCAGCTGCTTGGGAATGAGCTGCCAACTCTTTGGCCAATTCTGCCGAGGTAGTGGTGTGGTCAACCAGCAAGGCACCGACTTTAATACCGCTCATCACAGCCTGCTCGCCCAACACTACTTCTCTAACATCGTCGTCATTGCCAACACAGACAAAAATAATATCAGCGCCCGCCGCCGCCGCGCCCGGAGTCTGCGCCAGTTCACCTGCATGTTCCTCGACCCAGCGCGCGGCCATTTCAGGGGTTCGATTGTAGACTGTTACCTTATGGCCATTACGACTCAGCCACCCAGCCATGGGGTAGCCCATCACACCTAGTCCAATAAACGCCGTGTTGGCCTGTACCATCTTTGCGCTAGCTCCCTATCAGGTACATTAAAAATGCACCCAACAAAAGGCGATAAATCACAAAGGGCATCATCCCCACTCGCTCAACCAAGCGTAGAAAACTATGGATGCATAGATAAGCAGTAAGCCCAGATAATGCGGTCCCAACCAGTATTTCAGGCCAAGCTACAGAGTCTTGCCCAAGTAGCTGTAAAGCTTTGTAACCACCGCTAAGTGCAATAATCGGAATAGCCAATAAAAACGAAAAGCGTGCGGCAGTAGTGCGATCAAAGCCAAGGGCAAGAGCAGCGGTCATGGTCACACCTGATCTTGAGGTGCCTGGTATCAACGCCAGTGCCTGGGCTGCTCCTACAACAAGAGCGGTTCTCCAGGTTAGATGCTCCAGCGTCTTTGAACCCCTATGGCTGTGGTCTGCCCAACCTAAAAGGAGACCAAAGCCTATCGTGGTGGCGGCAATGACTGCCATAGATCGCAAATTGGCTTCGATATAATCACCCAGTAGCAAGCCCGCTAATCCCGCTGGAATAGTACCGAGAATAATACACCAAGCCAGGTTACTTTCTGAGCTGCTATCACAGCCCAGGCTCTGAAACCAAGCGATAATTAATTGTTTAATATCAGCGCGAAAGTAAATCATCACAGCAACAAATGAGCCCACATGCACTGCGACATCAAATGCCAGGCCCTGATCAGGCCAGCCTAAAACCTGCGACGGCAGTATCAGGTGCGCCGAACTTGAAATCGGTAAAAATTCGGACAGTCCCTGAATCACTGCCAGCCAAATGGCCTGTACCATATCCATAATCTAAACTGCCCTCAGACGTTTTCTTTTCTGCCAGGCATCAGTGCCGCGCAGGTATACAAGCTCAATTGACTCTATCGGCTGCGCCAAGCCACTAGCATGAGCTGCAGCAGTCATGGCCAAAACATCAACCGCGGCTGGGAAAACCGGTGCGTATTTTGCCGCCCAAACCGGATGTTCAGTAAGTAGCTGACCTGCCTCACCTACAATCATCTGTGGCTGATGTTTTTCAATAAATATCATCGCTTGCTGTGCATCCAATAACTGATCAGCCGCCAACGACCCAAGCTTGCCACCGGCAGTCACCTGATAGCAACCCAGATTGAACTCTCCCATACGCGCATCCAGCACCGAGACTATTATCTTGCCCTCATTTTTTTGATCGGCACATTGAGAGCGCAGGTAGGTAGCCACCAAGGTCTCCATTGTAGAGATAGCCACAACAGGGATGTCTGCAGCAAAAGCTAGACCTTGCACAGTGGCAAAGCCAATACGCAGGCCAGTAAATGATCCGGGGCCTATGGTGACGCCAATTCCATTCAGCTGCTGAACCGATATCTTGGCTTCCGCTAGTAGCTCATTGACCATTGCCATCACCAATTTAGTGTGAGAGCGGGGCTCTTCAGAATAACAGGAAATCAATAAGCCACCAGCTTGCAATGCAACAGAGCAGGCTGGTGTAGAGGTCTCGATAGCTAGAAATGATGTCATTATAAATCCATTAATCAACGGGCAAAAAAAATCCCCCACCAGAGGTGAGGGATTTTACAGGTCTAAGGCCAATTACACTATCAGGATTTCTTGGCAGTCGCCTTTTTCGCTGCAGAGTTTTTCGCAACGGCTTTCTTAGCTGCCGGCTTCTTTGACGCTGATTTTTTAGCTACAGTTTTTTTGACTACCGCTTTCTTAACTGTCGCCTTTTTAGCAGCTGCCTTTTTAGGAGCTATTTTTTTAGCCGCCGCTTTCTTAGCTACAGCTTTCTTGGCCACTGGTCTTTTAGCCACTGGTCTTTTAGCCGCTGGTTTTTTAGCTACTAATTTCTTAACTGCAGGCTTTTTAGCTACGGCCTTCTTTTTAGGCTTGGCATTGGCTTTCGCTGTTTCAGCTTTCACCTTAGAAGCTGCTTTCTTTTCTGCCGCTTTAACGTTGGCAGCAGCAGCTTTCTCAGCCGCTTTTACTTTTTTCGCATTTGCTGCCGCGCGTGCTTTCAACCATTTGGCTTCAAACTTTGCCAGTGCAGCAGTCAGGTCCGCTTTGGATTTTTTCTCTAAGCTCGCAGCTCGGGTAGCCACTGAAGCAGTATTTTTTGCTTGGGCACTGGCTACGCCTTCCAGAATCTGAGCAATTCGTTGAGCAGACTTGGCTTGTTTGACTTGTTCTTGCAGAGTCTTCAATTTGCCATTGGTCGATTTAAAATCTTTCCGGGCCGCTGCCAAAGACTTGCGGCTAACCGCATTTGCTTTTTTGGCCACTCGGTCTTTTGCTGCTGCAATTTTCTTACGTGAACCTTCCACTCTAGTTAACTGAGCTGCAACTTTCGAGTTTAGTGCGCTAACTTCCGCTGCAGATTTGCTAACCGCATTGGGAGCTGCTTTTTTTGCGGCGGGTTTTTTAGCTGCTGCTTTTTTAGGCGCTGCTTTTTTCGCTGCGATCTTCTTAGGAGCTGCCTTTTTAGGCGCTGCTTTTTTTGCGGCGGGTTTTTTAGCTGCTACTTTCTTAACAGTCGCTTTTTTCGCAACTGCTTTCTTTACTGTTGCCTTAGCAGCAGGCGCTTGGGTGGCAATAGGAGGCGTAACTGGGGCTTTCTTTGCCGAACTCTTGGATGCTGAACTTTTCACTGGAACTCTCCGTGACCTGGCTAATAGGGAATCTAGAATTGACATGGCTCTTCTGTAGGTAATTATTTGAAGATGAATCATAATCGCCAGCGATTTGCTTTAGCAACCTTTAAGGGGTAAATACAGCAAAAAATCCACTAATTTCGGCTTTTTAGTGAATTTTACATGGATTATTTGTTAATTTTTAAAATTTTAGTTAAAAATTTGTTTTTTCAAAAACTGAATTTTTACACTTTTAACCTAGGATTTTTACAATTCTTGCCTGCACATCATCGAGCTGCCCCAGCCCATTAATTGATGCAAATGTCGGCGCATTTTTCGTATCTTTTGCAAAGTCTGTATAAAACTTTACCAATGGTTGAGTTTGATCATGGTAGACATTCAAACGGTTGCGAACTGTCGATTCTTGATCATCTTCTCTCTGCACCAAAGCTTCGCCGGTTTCATTATCAAAACCTACATTTTTTGGAGGGTTGTGCTTAACATGATAAATACGGCCAGAATTCTCATGAACACGACGGCCACTCAGGCGAGCAACAATCTCCTCATCATCAACAGCCATCTCAATTACATATTGGATATCAACACCGGCATCTACCAGGGCCTGAGCCTGGGGAATGGTGCGAGGAAAACCATCGAATAAAAAACCATTGGCACAGTCGGCCTGGGTAATACGCTCTTTGACCAGAGCAATAATAAGATCGTCAGACACTAACCCACCAGAGGCCATAATATCTTTTACCTGCAAACCTAGCTGAGATTCTGCTTTTACAGCTGCTCGCAACATATCACCGGTCGAAATCTGTGGTACAGAATACTTCTCGGTAATAAATTGAGCTTGAGTGCCTTTGCCTGCACCAGGTGGACCTAACAGAATCAGTCTCATTAATACGTTCCTTATAGATAATCACAATAGCTTTACAGATAACTTCCAGAGCCAGATTTGACTTGTTTGCAGAGCTAAACCAGCCCCCCAAAAATGGCCGGTCACAATACACTTATTGCGCAGGTCAAACAACCCTACTCAATTGGGGTAATTCGGCCTCTGCATGTATATCTGCTATTAATCAGAGTGATTCCAAACCCTTTGCCTGTATCCATTGCAACTCCATTTCATCTAGGCTGAGATCGGCGAAACGACCCTGCCCAACGGCGGCTTCCATAGCCTGAAATCGCCGTTTAAATTTGTCACTGGCTAGTGCCAAGGCTTTTTCTGGATCAATCGCAAGATGACGTGCCAAATTCACGCAACTAAACAGCAAGTCACCCAGCTCTTCTTCCATAGCTTGAGAATCACCTTTGGCTATCTCCACTTCCAGTTCGGCTATTTCTTCTTTTACTTTATCGACAACATCGGAAATATTAGACCAATCAAAACCTGTGTTCGCTGCTCTTTTTTGCAGTTTAAATGCACGGCTCAGGGCTGGCAGCGCAAGGGGAATGTCGTCTAATGTTCCCCCGGTCCCAACCTCTGAGCGCTCCTGTTGTTTTATGGTTTCCCAGTTTTTCTTGATCTCCGCTTCGCTTGCGACAGAATCGCTATCGCGGACCGATTGCAATGTGCCATCGGGAAAAACATGAGGGTGCCGCCGCAATAACTTCCCTGTGATTTGGGACACTACTGCGTCAAAATTAAATTGATTATCTTCTTCACCCAGCTGGCTATAAAAAATAATTTGGAATAAAAGATCGCCCAATTCCTCACTGAGATGATGAATATCGCCGCGCTCAATGGCATCGACAACTTCATAGGCTTCTTCGACGGTATGGGGTGTGATGGTTTTATAGGTCTGTTTTATATCCCAGGGGCAACCGGTTTGAGGGTCTCGCAAGCGAGACATCAGATAGCGTAAATCGGCAATGCTGTATTCTGCACTCATGGTCACAGCCCCGCTGGGTTAGGCGTAAATACCTGATGACAAATAGCGATCGCCACGATCACAAATAATAGCCACGATGGTCGCATTCTCAACTTTTTCACTAAGTGCAAGCGCAGCAGCAACCGACCCGCCCGCCGAAACACCACAAAATATTCCCTCTTCTATGGCTAGACGGCGCATCGCATGTTCCGCATCCTGCTGGGAGATGTCCATTACTGTATCCACCTTCGCAGCATCAAAAATACCCGGCATATACTCCTGCGGCCAACGCCTGATACCGGGGATAGAGGCGCCGTCTTCTGGCTGCAAACCAATCACCTGAATATCCGGATTCTGAGTTTTGAGATAAGCAGAGACGCCCATAATAGTGCCGGTGGTACCCATAGAACTGACAAAATGTGTGATGGTTCCCTTGGTGTCCTGCCAAATTTCAGGCCCTGTGCCATGATAATGAGCCAGGGGGTTATCTTGGTTGTTAAACTGATCAAGCACCGTACCCAAACCCTGAGACTGCATCTTTTGCGCCAGATCTCGCGCACCTTCCATGCCTTGCGCCTGAGTCACTTCAATTAATTCTGCCCCGTAAGCTGTCATTGCCCACTTGCGCTCATCGGTGGCATTGTCCGGCATAATCAATGTCATCTTGTAGCCTTTCATTGCCGCTACCATCGCTAGAGCAATACCTGTGTTGCCGCTGGTAGCTTCTATCAGGCGATCACCGGGCTTGATGTCACCTCGGGCCTCAGCCCGCACGATCATGCTGAGTGCAGGACGATCTTTTACACTGCCCGCAGGGTTATGTCCCTCAAGTTTGGCCAAAATGGTATTCGACGTTTCGCCACCCAGTCTTTGCAAACGCACCATGGGAGTCTTGCCAATACATTGCTCTATTGTTGGGTAATCCACTGTCATGTTCTGCCACATTAATAAATTTGTTAACCGAGGTCGGTATTGTGCCCGAAGCTTGGGCGTTGCGCCTCTTCAGCGCATCTTACCCAAAGAACTAATTTGCATAAGATATCTCAAATCAAGACGGCATAAGCCAAGGCATAATGCTGCTCATCCGCAAGACTGATTAACACCTTGCTGCCTCCCATAGACTGTAATATCTCTGCCGCCCCACCAGTTAACTCAATGGCCGGTGCACCTTTGTCATTGTTAACGACTGAAACATCCTGAAAACTCACCCCATGGCCTATGCCCGTGCCCAGAGCTTTGGCTACCGCTTCTTTGGCGGCAAAGCGTTTGGCAAGAAACCCTATACTCTGGTTAAGGCGCTGATACTCAGCTTGTTCGGCCTGAGAGAGTATGCGCTGTACAAATTTATCTCCCTGCCGCTCCAGTACCTGAGCTACGCGCTGTATTTCAACAATATCTGTACCAATTGCCAGAGCCATCAGGATTGTCCTTGAACATTATTGCTCGTTATTTGATTTGGAGACGCGGACATCAGGTGCTGCCGATACAGCTCCCGACTATGCAGCTGTCTGCCACCTAAATAAAAGTCTATCACTCTGCGGGTAAGCTGTTTAGCAGTTTGCATAACCGCGCGCTGACTAAAGTCTCCCTGCAGCAGGGCCAAAAGATCCGCTCCTTTAAGTGCTAGCGCATTAACCTTCTGTTGATTGGCCAGTTCGACCAGACCCTGCTCAGGAATGTACTGATATAGCCGATCCGGATTAATCTCCGCTCCGTGAGTATCTGTGTCCAACACCAACCCATAACCCAGCTCCTCCAACAGCAACATTTCAAGACGCCGCAGCATCAGCTCATCCGGCCCCATATCAGCCAGCTGCATAACAAAATGACGATACTGTTGATAGAGAAACTCGTGGGGGTCGTGCTCGTGAAGCAGCCGGAATAACAACTCATTGATATACAGGCCGGTAAACAATGTTTCCTGCTGCAAAAAAACCGGAGCCCCAAAGGCATCGGAGCCGGTCAAGGTTTTTAGCTCACCTTTGCCCTGCCAGCTAAATTGGTGCTCTGTAAAGGGGAATATTGCGCGGCTAATGCCTTTTTTGTTTGGTTTGCGAAAACCTTTAGCCACGCAGCGAATGCGGCCGTACTGATGGGTAAAAAGGTCTACTAAAAGGCTAGTTTCTCGATAGGGCGTGGAATGCAGCACAAATCCAGATTGGGCTTCAACACGCATGGCAGGTTACTCGTCCATATAGCCAAGACTGCGCAGTGCTCTCTCATCATCGGACCAGCCACTGCGAACCTTGACCCAGGTTCTAAGCATTACCTTACAATCGAGCAGGCTTTCTAAATCAGCTCGAGCCTGCTCACCAATCTTTTTGATACGCTCACCGTTGGTACCAATAATAATTTTCTTCTGCCCGTCGCGCTCAACCAGAATCAGCGCACTGATATACGTGATTTTCTTTTCCGCGCGAAACTCTTCGATCTCAACCGTAACCTGATAGGGAACTTCGGCGCCGAGCTGACGGGTGATTTTTTCCCGCACAATTTCCGCTGCCAAAAAACGTTCGCTACGATCAGTAATCTGATCTTCTGGGAAAATATGCATACCTTCCGGGATATAGATTTTGATTTTAGCTTCCAGCTCATCCAGATTCGTTTTGCGCAGTGCAGACAGTGGAATCAGGTCTGCTGCATCTACTTTGCTCGACAAGAATTGTAGGTGGGGCAACAGCGCTTCTTTGTCTTCCACCATATCGACTTTATTAACGGCAACAATCACCGGCGTTGAATTATTCCCTAGATACTTGGCCACATATTCATCAGCTTCGCTCCACTCGAAACGGTCCACCACAAAAATCACTAAGTCCACATCGGAGATCACACTGGCCGCTGAGCGATTCATCACACGGTTGATGGCGCGCTCCTGATTAGTGTGTATTCCCGGAGTATCAACAAAGATCATCTGCATATCATCTTCAGTTTTGATACCCAGCAAAGTGTGCCTAGTAGTTTGCGGTTTGCGCGAGGTAATACAGAGCTTTTGACCCAGTATATGGTTGAGCAATGTAGACTTACCTACATTGGGTCGACCAACAATAGCCACATAGCCACAGCGTGTATTTTTGTCTGTCAAAGCCCCTGCTCCAATTCTGCTAATAATTGCTCTGCCACTAGCTGTTCCGCTTTACGGCGACTGCTAGCGGTGGCGCTAACGGTTTTATCCACTGCATCTATTTTGCAGCTGACAGTAAATAGACGGCTGTGGGCCTCGCCCCCAGTATTCACTAACTCATATTCTGGCACAGGCTTGGACCGCTGCTGTAGCCATTCCTGTAATGTAGTTTTAGCGTCCTTGATAGGCTGAACATCTGAAGCAGCATCTAATAGCTCTGCAAACCAGATACCAATGCATCGCCGCGCTTTATCAATGCCACTATCCAGGTAGACAGCACCAATCAGTGCCTCTACGGTATCCCCTAAAATAGAGTCTCGCCGCTGGCCACCACTTTTCATTTCGCCGGGACCCAGAGATAGCTCAGGGCCCAACTCTAAGTTTTTGGCCACCTGAGCCAAAGACTCGGCGCGCACAATATGGGAGCGCATACGGCTGAGATCACCTTCGCGAGCCTGAGGAAACTGGTGATAGAGAAAATCGGTAACTGTGACACCTAAAATAGAATCGCCCAGAAACTCCAGGCGTTCATTATTGCGACTGCCACAACTCCTATGAGACAGGGCAAGACTGAGTAGCTCTTTATCGCTAAACTGATATTGCAGGCGCTCTTGGAGCAGCCGGACATTGCTTGCCACTAATAAACCTCAGATTAATGAGTTTGCTCAGCACTGTCATATTGGTCGGTGAACTTAAGTACAACGGCGACATTGCCAAACATTTCAATTCTTGTTTCGTAGTCCAGATTAATTTTTACGCCCCGCCTGCTACGCTTTATCTGGACCTGTGTCACCTTCACATCGCGTATATTATTAATTGTGAAAAAGTCTGCAACTTTGCGCCGAATCTCTGTGCTGGACTGATCCTCTAGACCCGACTAGCTAACCTGCTGCATCGCACCCGCAGTAATACGGTTATCCAAATAATGAGGCCCTATCTTAAAAAGCAGGGTCATAAAAAAACCCAATCAAAAAAAGGGTGATAATTGCCGAAGTCAGTGTCGCTCCATGCTGTTTCATCACTAGCTCCTTGTGCCCTGTTAATTGCTCTCCGAATATCTGAGGTTTACTTTACTGGATTCCCCTAGCGAATTGTACCCGCGCGATCAAAACTGGGAATACTGGCAAACTCATTCCAAAACATCCAACGGGCAAATGCTTTGCCCACAATACGCTCTTCTGGCACCGGGCCCCAGACACGGCTATCACTTGAATTATCTCTATTATCGCCCATCATAAAGTAATGGCCGGCAGGCACCACAGATGAATAATTCTGGCTTAGACGTGTGGGTGAAGTGCGCTTTTGCATCAGGTGCTCAACACCAGCAAGGTTTTCTGTCATTACCACTGAGCGAGCAGATTCAGCCTCATCGGGCAATACCTGCTGGGTCATCTTGTCACCATTGACATAGAGGACACCATTTAAGACGTGGATACGGTCACCGGGCAGGCCGACAACACGTTTAATGAAGTAGCGATCTTCATGAGGCGGGAAAAACACCATAACATCACCGCGCTCAGGGGAGGAAATATCGATAATTTTAGTACGCAAAACCGGCAGGCGAATACCGTAGGTCCACTTGCTGACCAGAATAAAATCACCAACTTTCAACGTAGGCACCATAGACTGTGAAGGAATCTGGAATGGTTCGATCAGGAACGAACGCAACACTAGAACAAGCCCCAGCACCGGTGCCAGAGACCCTGTAAATTCAATAATGCCCTCTTCCTGCTTAACAATGTATTTGTTTAGCAGCAAAAAACCACCAGAGAGCAGAAAAATTAGTGTTAGTATCAGTTCAAAGTTGAGATCCATTGGATCTGCCTCCATTGCATTAGGTTTTTAGTACAGCCAAGAATGCGTCCTGGGGAATCTCAACGCTGCCCACCTGCTTCATTCTCTTTTTACCGGCTTTTTGCTTTTCCAATAGCTTTTTCTTGCGGCTTACATCGCCACCATAGCATTTAGCGGTGACATTTTTGCGCAGTGCCTTAACCGTGGTTCGAGCAATAACACTGCCGCCAATCGCTGCCTGAATCGCCACATCAAACATCTGTCGGGGAATCAGTTCTTTCATTTTATCGGCCAGGTTGCGGCCTTTTTGTACCGAGTGATCTCGATGAATAATAGCTGCCAGAGCATCCACACGATCGCCATTAATCAGAATATCGAGCTTGACCAGTGATGCGGCCTCAAAACGGATAAACGAATAATCCAACGAAGCAAATCCGCGACTAACTGACTTCAGCCTGTCAAAGAAATCCATAACCACTTCACTCATGGGCAATTCGTAGCGAATAGATACCTGGCCACCAATAAATTGCATATCTTTTTGTACACCGCGCTTCTCAACACAGAGAGTAATAACATTGCCGACATAGTCTTTTGGAACCAAAATATTGGCTTCGCAGATAGGCTCACGCATCTCTTCGATATTGCCGGGATCAGGCAAATCGGATGGGTTTGAGATATACAGTGTCTCACCTTTACTGGTGATAATTTCATAGACCACTGTAGGGGCTGTGGTAATCAGATCCAGATTATATTCGCGCTCTAGACGCTCCTGAATAATCTCCATATGCAACATGCCAAGGAAACCACAGCGGAAACCAAAGCCAAGGGCATCAGAGCTCTCTGGCTCATAAAATAGCGAAGCATCGTTAACCGCTAATTTAGCCAGCGCCTCTCGGAAATCTTCAAAATCATCGGAGTCCACGGGAAACATGCCCGCATAGACCTGCGGCTTGATACGTTGAAATCCGGGCAGTGCCTCTGCATCGGCCGTGTTCTGATGGGTCAGGGTATCGCCAACAGGGGCTCCCAGAATATCTTTGATACCAGCGACCATAAAGCCCACTTCGCCGGCCTTAAGCACACCAGTCTCTTTGCGCTTGGGGGTAAACACGCCCACGCTATCGACCACATGGGGCTTGCCGATGGACTTGGCAACAATTTTACTCTTAACTTGCAGGGTTCCCTGCATCACGCGTACTAGAGAAACAACACCAAGATAGTTATCGAACCAAGAATCAATAATTAGCGCCTGTAGCGGTGCGTCCACGTCGCCTACCGGCGCTGGCACCTGTTTGACTAGCTCTTCGAGAATCTCGGTAATACCTTCTCCAGTCTTAGCACTACAACGCACAGCTTCTGTGGCTTCTATACCGATAATGTTTTCGATCTCGTTAATCACCTTTTCTGGCTCGGCCTGAGGCAGATCCATTTTATTCAGTACCGGAATCACTTCCAGCCCCTGGGCAATAGCCGTGTAACAGTTGGCTACTGACTGAGCCTCTACACCCTGAGCGGCATCGACAATTAGCAGCGCACCCTCGCAGGCGGCCAGAGATCTGGAAACTTCATAGGTGAAATCCACATGACCTGGGGTATCAATAAAGTTGAGCTGGTAGGTTTCGCCATCTGCGGCAGTAAACGGCAGGGTCACAGACTGGGACTTAATCGTGATACCGCGCTCGCGCTCAATATCCATAGAGTCCAAAACCTGAGAGGCCATCTCGCGCTCAGTAAGCCCTCCACAGAGCTGAATAAATCGATCTGCAATGGTCGATTTGCCATGATCAATATGGGCGATAATGGAAAAATTTCTGATATGACTAAGACCTGACAAAGTGTTTTCGCTGCCGTTGAAAAATGCGTGCGGATTCTAGCCTATTTAAGGCCCAGTGGCTATTAGAACGGCCCCATGCCGCTTGAATATCAGAAGGACAATTCAAGCGGCTCATCAGCGTTTGGCTAATCAATTTGAATCGTTCTGAATATCGCCTGACCCTGGCGGTAAAAACGAATCGCAATAGGTGTGCTTTTCGGCAACTCAGCAATCATCTGCTGATATTCCTCGAGATCATCAATGCGGCTGTAGCCGAGTTGCACAATGATGTCTCCAGCTCTCAACCCGGCGTTGGCAGCGGCCGAATCCCCTGCGACTTCAGTTACCCGAATGCCACCGCGCAAACGCAGTTGCTGACGTTCTTGATCATCTAGCTTCTCTACCATCAAGCCGAGCCGGTCATTATCACTACTGTTATCGGCAACCACATCGCCATCTTTATCAAGAGCACCGACCACCACAGTAAAGGTTTTGCGCTTACCTTCGCGATACACCTCTACTTTAGCTTTGCTGCCCGGAGCAATAGAACCAACCACATGGGGCAGGTCGCCAGATTCAACGATTCCCTGGCCGTCAAATCGGACAATCACATCACCAGGAACAATTCCTGCTTTATCCGCTGGGCCATCTGGCTCCACAGCATTGATCAAAGCCCCTTGCGGCTTGCCCAACTCAAGGGATTCTGCCAAGGCTTTATCAATATCCTGCATCACCACACCAAGCCAGCCGCGCTGAACCTTGCCATTTTTCTTGAGCTGATCCACTACGCTTAGAGCAACGCTGTTGGGAATCGAGAAGGACAAGCCAATAGAGCCCCCAGAGCGAGAATAAATCTGTGAGTTGATACCCACCACTTCCCCCTCAAGGTTAAATAACGGGCCTCCGGAGTTACCGGGATTAATCGCGACATCTGTTTGGATAAACGGCACATAATTCTCGCCCTTTTCCGTGGGAATACTGCGCCCAATGGCACTGACAATACCCGCTGTTACAGAGTAATCAAGGCCAAAAGGAGAACCAATAGCTAGAACCCATTCACCAGTACGCAGCTGGTCGGCTTCCGCAAATTTTACCGTTGGCAAATCATTAGCTTCGATTTTCAGCAGCGCTAAATCAGAGCGGCGGTCAGAGCCAATAACTACAGCACTGTATTCCCGACGGTCTGAAAATAGCACCTGTATCTCGTCTGCCTGATCAATCACATGATGGTTGGTCAGTAAATAACCGTCCTCAGAAATCACAAATCCAGACCCCATTGAACGGGCCTGCCGAGGTTGCTGTTGCTGACGGTTGCGCTGCTCTAAAAGTTCGCGAAAAATCTCTGGCAGTTGGCCCTGAAAATTCTGTTGAGCTGATTGCTTGGGCCCTTTAATAACAGTATTAATCTTAACCACAGCAGGTGAAACATCTTCAACAAGGTCGGCAAAGTTAGGTAATTGAGCATAAGCAGGTGAAATAACAAAAAAGAAAAAAGTGGTAACAAAGATGAATTTCTTTAGCACAGAGCTATCTCCGATATTTATGGTTTAGAATTATAGTGAAAATTTGATGGCAGCTTTACAGAAAATCTAAATTTTGCTTCACACCGCTGCCATCAAATAAGACAGGGTTATAGCGCAAATCGTTCCGTGTTTTTTTACTTTGGATATTAACAATAAGCCCGCCTAGTAAAAGGCCGCTAATAGCACCCAAAATACTGGTTAGATCACTTGTGGAACCGGCCAACCAAGCACCTAAAACCGAGCAGGCGATCGGCACAATGTAAACCAGCATAGAGCTCTTCACTATAACGTCTTCGGGAATTGCAAAGCTGACGTCCTGGCCTATCACTAGATCATCTGCTGACTGCTGCTGCAACACGCGAATGCGATTAGTCTTGCCAGTCAGCTTGGAGAGAACACGGGTGCCACAGCCCTTTTTCGCAACACAGGCTTCGCAGGCCGTCTTCTGAATGGTCTCAACCCACAGGCTATCGGATTCGACGGCAACCACAGTCCCAGTTTCAACGATCATCTAATTACCCTGCCCCTGAGGTGAACCGACTTCGCCTATAGCCGAAGGGCGAATAGCATTGGCAACCTGAGCAGCGGTAGCACGGGGAATCTCTCCCACCACGCAAATGGCATAGAGCTTATTTCTATATTGAGTTTTGGTCAGCACTGCTACCGTGGTTCCCAGCTTTGCATCCAGAGGTGGGAAGTTTCGGGTCCCTTCGGTGGAGTCGATGAATACTGAAAATACAGCTAGGCCATCGGTGTACATCCATGACTCTTGGCCATCGGCTCCCTCGGGCTGATAGGAAGACAGTACAAACCCTGGGGGCAGCCACTGGGGTTCCCAAATTGAGGGGACAGGTTCTATTTCCTGATTGGCTTCAAGACAGGCAGATTGATTAACATCTATATCTTCAGACTTGGCCATCTCTGAGGACAACTGAAAGTTATCCAGATTGGTGGCTAATGAAATTTCAACATATTGAAAACGCTCTAAGGGCTTGCCAGATTGACTGAGCAACACAGACTGCAGCATTAAACCTGTTTCTTTATCGATAGCGACAACATAACCATAGCGCAGCTTGTCTTTGGGTAATATCTCTACCAGTGACACCTGACGGCCCGCAATACGACCGTCACCACGAATATAAAACTCGTAATAGTCTTCCAGTTCAGCGTAGGTATCATTAACTTTTAAGGAGCTGCCGCGGAGTAACATGTCTGCGGCCCGCAGACAGTCGAGATTATCACCTCGACGAAAAATCTCACGCTCCGGCCCATCCATATGCACAATTCGCTCATAGGTTTGACCATCACGAACCAGATGAACCACCTTGATACTGCGAAGCTGGCCGCGATACTCATAGGTAAATAAGCCTTTATAGCTAAGTTCTTTCGAGGCCTTAGCCATGCGCGCCATCAGATCATAGGCAGATTCCATCTGCTCTGCGCTCAATGACCCATGCGCAAAAACGGCGGCTAATAAGGCCGCCAGCTTTAAGTTTTTAAAAAGTTGCTGAGCCAAAATCAAATCACTCTTTATCGGAGCGCGCCTCACTTTTTGTCACCCGGGCAAATGGCAACATACCCTGATTACTATTTAACGCTGCATTATTGGAATGTTTGAGCATAATATCATCCATATAGGCGCGAAGTTCTTTTTCTGAAAACTGCTGCTCAGCAGACTTGCGCACCTCAACCACAGGTACTAGGTGTTGAGATGTTTTGACATTACCACCGGCACTGACTGTACGGGCTTGGATACTGGGCTGAAAACCTGAGGGAAACTGAATGGCGGGGCCTGTGTTCTGCTCTGTGCTCTCAATATCCATCTCGGCAAACTGAATCACATCTGCACTAGCAGGGTCTGGGGCGTTCAGCTGCTGGACACCCAAAATAGCCACCATGGCTACAGAAGCCGCGATAGCTAAGCGGCCCATGGAGCTCATTATATTACCGATCACACTAACCTTATGAGCACCCTCTTCGTCAATTGCGGCTGATATGGCAGCTGAAAAGTCGATTTTGGCAACCGGCTCACCTGCCAAAGAGGCAGAGACCATGTTGTAACGCTGCCAAATAGCTCTGGCACTACTAGGTTTGGAAGAGCTAGCACTAGAGGAACTCAATTGATCCGATGTTTTTTGATCCTGATCAATACCCACTTCCTTGAGAATCCGATGCATTTCTATCTCGCTAGCCTCCCCGTCCATTAGGGCCGAGAGTGATTCTGCCAAGCGCTCAGTTTGGTCGCTCATTAATTTACCTCATGCTCAAAAATAAGTCGTGTTGCCAAAAAGTCTGATGGTATGACCGGTGTTTATTCGAAAGGTTCACCGAAATCTTATTTACCATCCATTAAATCTAAAACTCGCACATCGATAGACTCTCTGGCGCGGAAAATTCTCGACCTCACCGTGCCTACCGGGCAGTCCATCACCGCCGCTATATCCTCGTAACTAAGGCCTTCGTACTCTCGCAATGTCACTGCGGTGCGCAAATCTTCAGGCAGATCTTCCATCGCCCTATTGATAACAGTCTCAAGCTCATCGCGAAATAACTGATTTTCCGGGCTACCTACATCTTTTAATCTGTCACTGCCCGCATAGTACTCAGCATCACCCAAGTCGACATCTGAGGACGGCGGGCGACGGCTGCGAGCAACCAGATAATTTTTCGCCGTATTCACGGCAATTCGATAGAGCCATGTATAAAACTGACTGTCGCCGCGAAACCTCGGCAGTGCGCGATAAGCTTTGATAAAAGCTTCTTGGGTCACATCGGCAACTTCATCCGTATCGCGAATAAAGCGCCCGACAATAGCATGGACTTTATATTGATATTTTAAAACCAGCAGATCAAACGCGTGTTTGTCGCCTTTTTGTACTCTAACCACCAACTGCTGATCAGTAGGTTCTGTTTTAGTTTCCATCATGGAGCAATCCGTTTTCCCAACCCTATGGGTTATTTTTTATAGCTGAGAAATCACAACTTTCAGCGGCCACCAAAGAAAGATACGAAGTGAACCAATAAGTTCGCGTATTTAGTCGCAGGATTTCTGAGCTTATACTATCATGCTGCGACAAATCTGTGTGGCTATAAAATGAAACAAAACCATCTATACGATGTTTTAATTATCGGCAGCGGTGCCGCGGGCTTGACCCTGGCATTGCAGCTCGACAAAAACCTGAGTGTTGCGTTGATCAGCAAGGCTTCTCTGCAGGCCGGAGCCTCATGGTTAGCCCAGGGTGGCATTGCCGCTGTGTTTGATGAAAATGATAGTGCAGACGCCCATATCGCAGACACCCTGGTGGCTGGCGCCGGCCTCTGCCATGAAGACGCTGTGCGCTTTGTGGTTGAGAATGGCCCAGATGCGGTTAACTGGCTCATTGATCAAGGCGTCGATTTCACCCGCGACTCTGATCAGCAGCACTACCATCTGACTCAGGAAGGCGGCCATAGCCACCGCCGTATTTTGCACACAGCAGATGCCACGGGTAAAGAGGTCACTGGAACTCTGGTCGACCAGGTTATTGCTGCTGAGAATATAGATATTTTTGAACAACACTGTGCCGTTGATCTGGTGACACAGGCAGACAATGACTCGCGAAAAATTCGCTGCACCGGCGCCTATGTTCTCGATATAAGTACAGATGTGGTCTCCCTGTTTCAGGCCAAAAGTGTGGCACTAGCCTCTGGGGGTGCGAGCAAAGCATACCTTTATACCAGCAATCCAGATGGTGCCAGCGGCGATGGCTTGGCTATGGCATGGCGGCGCGGCTGTCGCGTGGCCAATCTGGAATTTAACCAGTTTCACCCCACCTGCTTGTATCATCCCAAAGCTAAATCGTTGCTGATTACCGAGGCCCTGCGTGGTGAGGGTGCCCTGCTGCGCCTGCCCGATGGCAACCGCTTTATGGATAACTTCCATGCTGACGGGGAATTGGCACCTAGAGATGTGGTGGCTCGGGCCATTGATCATGAGATGAAGCGACTGGGCAGCGACTGTCTGTATCTGGATATTACCCACAAACCCGCCGACTTTATTATTGATCACTTTCCAACTGTGTATAAAAGCTGCCTGGAATTTGGCATCGATATCACGGTGGATCAAATTCCCGTGGTACCTGCATCCCATTACACCTGTGGCGGTGTGGTCGTGAATAAGAGCGGGCAGACAGACCTGCTTAACTTATACGCGATTGGCGAAACCGCCTTTACCGGGTTACATGGCGCTAATCGCATGGCCAGCAACTCGCTACTGGAATGTCTGGTTTATGCTCAGGCGGCGGCTGGCGCAATTAATGAGTTAATTCCTCAGATACCTGAGCCCGACTTTATTCCCAACTGGGACGAGTCTCGAGTGAGTAGCTCAGATGAGAATGTGGTGATCTCCCATAACTGGGATGAGTTGCGCCGGTTTATGTGGGACTACGTAGGTATTGTGCGCAGCGATAAGCGTCTACAGCGCGCCCAGCACCGCATAAAGCTGTTACAGAGTGAGATTCAAGAGTATTACAGCAACTGCAAAGTCAGCAGAGACCTGTTAGAACTTCGCAACTTGGCGACGGTTTCAGAGCTGATTATTCGCTGCGCCTTGCAGCGCAAAGAGAGCCGCGGCCTACACTACACCATGGACTACCCAAATTTATCCCCGATTGCTCGAGATACAATTATGGTACCGATCAATTTTGCGGGGCAGGATGTTATTATCCATCGCGATCAGAGCTAGCACTGGGAAGAGCAGCAGTTGGCGTAGCTGTCTATGCTGTTGATTGGAGAGCGCATCCCGAGGAATAACTCTACAGCAACGCCGCCCATCACCCCCGGCAAGATAAACAATCACTAGGCTGCGAGTGACAAACTGATCTGCTTCAGGCCGCAACTCCACACTATTATCAACGCGCCAATGCCCTTTGGCCGGGTAAAAACGTAAAATTTTAGGCTCGCTTCGATGCCATTGGCGCACCCAAGTCAGGGCCTGAATGGCAACCACAGCAAAAGCCAATAATTTGGCCCAAACAAAAATGGGTAGCAGTATTAAATTAATGCTGGCAATAACAACCAGACCCAGCCGGGCAAGAAAAAGAATTTTCGATGGAATTAAACTGAGTTCAAGCGGGCTTTTGGCGGCTCTCATGAATAATTTGCACTATCCTTTGGGTATCCGGATCAGTGGCTTGCTCGCGCTTCATCAGCCACATAAACAGCTGCTGGTCCTCGCGCTCTAGCAACGCCTCAAAGCGAAGTTGATCGTTCTCGGAGAGAGAATCATAGGAGTTTTCAACAAAGGGTTGCAAAATCAGGTCGAGCTCAAGCATACCTCGACGACTGGCCCACAGAAGACGGTTTTTATTCATTTGGAATCAGCGATTGTGTTAAAGCTGCATTATAAGAGACAATCACCGTTTAGCCTACAGCTGCTTGTTAGGTAGATTTGAATCAACGGACAAATTATGACGGAAAAGAACCATAGCGCCATTGACCCACGGGGTTATATCCAACTCTCCGGCCCCGACAGCCGCAAATTTTTGCAGGGTCAGGTCACCTGCGATATGGACACGTTATCTTCTGAGCAGAGTATTTGCGGTGCTCAATGCACCCCCAAAGGCCGCATCATTTTCCTGTTTGTGGCCAGCTGTGATGGCGGAGACAATATTGTGCTCGAGACACATAGCTCGATTACAGATAACGCGATTGCCAGCCTAAAAAAATATGCCGTGTTTTTTAAAACCGAGATCACCGATATCAGCGGACAGATTCAAGCAGAATCTGTCACAGACCTGCAGCGACTGCGCACCGGTTCCGCTGATATTACTGCAGCCACTAGCGATATGTTTATACCGCAGATGATTAACCTAGATGCGCTGGGTTATATCAGCTTTAAAAAAGGCTGCTACACGGGCCAAGAAATTGTCGCCCGCGCCCATTACAGGGGCTCAGTAAAACGCAGAATGCACCACCTGCAACTTTCGGCCGCTGAAGTGCCAGCACCGGGCACTGAGATTCTCAATGCCGAGGGCAGAGCCATTGGCAATATCGCCAGCGCAGCGCAGGTAGATGACCATACCGTTGAGTTATTGGCAGTTCTTGCGGATAAATCTAGTGACTGCACAGAGATCGGGCTTGGAGAGCAACGCTACGCCGTGACTCATCTTAGCCTGCCCTATGGCATTCCCACTGGCCCATGACCGCCATGTTGGACGCACTGGCTGAACACCAGTATTTGCTGGTCTGGATGGGTATAGGCTCAGCGTTTGTTTTTGTAATTAGCCTCCTCAGCCTCCCTTGGCTGGTGGCACAGATTCCCGATGATTATTTTGTGCCAAAAAAACGGCAACCCACCCAATGGAAAACCGAGCGACCGCTGGTTAGATTAATTATTTTGCTTGGCAAAAACTGGCTGGGATATGTGTTGTTGATGGGCGGGATACTGATGTTGTTTTTACCCGGTCAGGGTGTTCTCACAATGCTTACCGGGTTATTGCTAATTGACTACCCGGGTAAATTTCGCCTTGAGCGCAAGATTGTCAGCACTCCAGCGATACTAAAGAGCCTCAATTGGTTACGAGCCAAGGCGAACAAACCACCACTGATTTGATGCTGGGACGTTATCGTTCAACCTGCCATCCTGAGCGAGGTGAAGGGTCTCCAATACTCCCAACCAACGATCAGAACCCTTCCTCTCACTTCACTCAATCAAGAGCACATCCGCAACTACCTCGCCACAGCCTCAAATGTCACCTTGCCCATAACAACCTCATTGCCCGCCGACGGGGCAGAGGGAATATTGCGAGCCAGCACCAAACTAATGGCCGCCATCCCTGTGCCCATCAAAAATACTGCCGTGGGTGAAACCAGCCACACCAGCCCAAATGCAGCAGGAATCACTACAGCCGCAATATGATTGATAGTGAACGCCACGCCAGCAGTCGACGCCATATCCGCTGGATCAGCAATTTTTTGGAAGTAGGTTTTAATAGCAATGGCCAATGAGAAGAACAGATGGTCCAGCACATAAAGGCTTGCTGCCCACAGAGCGCTGTCGACAAAGGCATAGGCTGTAAATACACAAATCAAACCGCAGTACTCAAAGGTCAGCGCACGGCGTTCGCCAATGCGACCCACCAGGGCACCCATTTTTCCAGCAAAGGCCCAGTTAAATAAATGATTAACCAAATACAGAGCAGCGATGTCACTCACCGAATAGCCAAACTTCTCAACCATTAAGAACCCGGCAAAAACAACAAAAATCTGCCGCCGCGCACCGCCCATAAAGGTCAACGCGTAATACAGCCAGTAGCGTTTTCGCATTAGCAGGTGCTTGCGCTGAGGCGTGGCACTTTCAAAACGGGGGAAACTCAACCAAGCGACAGCAGTTAGAATAAGACAGGCGCCGCCGCCAATAAGATAAATACCCTGATAGCTAAGGCTAAATTGATCCTGAGCCAACCACAGAAAGCTATAAACAACCAGTGAAGCCATTGAGCCAACAGCAATCAACTGCCCCAAAACCTTGGGTGCCTCATCAATACTTAGCCACTGCAATGACAGAGACTGCTTAACAGTCTCGTAATAATGAAAACCGACTGACATGACAAAAGTGGTTAGATAGAGCCCCACCACCGAAGGGAAATAGCCTGCTATAGCAACGCCAATACCTAATATGGCCAAAGATAGGTAGGCAAATAGCTGCTCCTTGATAATCAACAATACCAACACTGCAGTAAAGGCCAAAAACCCGGGAATCTCTCGAATACTCTGTAATATGCCAATTTCAGCACCGGTGAAATTGGCCTTCTCAATAACAAAATTATTTAATAGTGCCATCCAGGTAGCAAAGGCGATGGTCATTGCCACTGTCATCACTACCAGTAAATTTTTTGGCGTCTGCCAAGATTTTGTTACCACCGATTAGTCTCCAAAATAGTTTTCCCTAAGAGCGCCGTAAAAGATTCTTCGCATAGCTCAGAATGTCAGGGGGTTTATTCCCTTATCATCCAGAGTGCCGCACGGTATCTTACATCCCCTCCAGCACAACCTCTACTGAAGGCAATTGCCAATCTATGGCTGGCTGGCCCTGCTGTTGTAAATATTGGTTGGTAGCAGAGAAGTGCTTGCAACCCAAAAATCCACGATAAGCAGAGAGTGGCGACGGGTGTACAGACTTTAAAACCAAGTGCCGCGACTGGGCAATGAAGGCGCCTTTCTTCTGCGCATAACTGCCCCAAAGCAAGAACACAATTCCTTCCCGCTGATCGTTGAGGGCACGAATCGCCTGATCAGTAAACGTCTCCCAGCCCTTGTCCTGATGGGCACCGGCATTAGCCTGTTCAACAGTCAGGGTCGCATTGAGTAACAACACCCCCTGCTTGGCCCAGCTTGTGAGGCAACCATGGCTGGGTTGAACAACCCCCAAATCATCCGCTAATTCTTTATACATGTTTGCCAGCGAGGGCGGCACTTTAACCCCAGGCAAAACAGAAAAGCAAAGACCATGGGCCTGATTGGGTCCGTGATAAGGGTCCTGACCCAAAATCACCACCCTCACCTGATCAAAAGGGGTGTTATTAAACGCAGAAAACCATTGAGATCCGGGAGGATAAATTACCTTGCCACTGTCTTTTTGTTGCTGCAAAAACTGTCGCAACCTCTGCATATAGGGCTGATCAAACTCATTTCCCAGTATCGCCAGCCAGCTCGGATCTAGCTTTACAGTTCCCTGATCAACCATACTGATATCCTATATAAACCCATGAAAAACTAACTTTAGATACACCGCGAATGTTATCATAGCGGTTCATGCAACCTGTCTCCACTTTCAATATCTGGCGCCTCACCTGGCCGACCATCCTCAGCAATATGGCCTTTATGCTGACGAGTCTTATATTCCTGAAAATTGCAGGAGGCATGGGTACCGACGCAGTAGCCGCGGTTACCACGGGTCAGCGTGTGTTCTTTATTTTGTTTGCGGTAATGATGGGGCTATCCAGTGGCACAACGGCGTTAGTGGGTCGCTATTGGGGCGCAGGCGATAAAGAGCGCGCAGGTCGTGTTGCGGCGCTGTCGGTAATTATATTTTTCGTTGATGGATTACTATTGTCGTGGATTGCGATTCCATTTCTCGAACCCCTCGTGAGCATTTTCGGGCTTACCCCAGAGGCCCAGGCGCTCGCAGTCGACTTTGTTTTCTACACTGTACTCTATGCGCCACCCCTGCTTGTTGTGCTGGTTTTCAGCATGGCTTTTCGCGCCACTGGCGACAGTAAAACGCCATTATGGGCTGCGGTAGTGGGCGCTGTTTTAGGGGTGTATCTGGGTATTACCTATACCTATGGCTGGCATGACATGGAGCAGGTCGGCCTAATAGGCCTAGCCATAGGTAATGGTGTCGGCTCTATTATCACCGTCATTATTTTCTTGCTGCTATGGATATTCGGCAAGCTCTCCTTTAAACCAGCTAACCCTTTACCCGGTCTGCTAACCAATGGTCGTGAACTGGTAAAAATTGGTATGCCAGCCGCGTTCGAGCAGATGTTTTTCCAAGGTGGTCTATTAATATTTTTGGTGTTTTTGGCCAGCTATGGCAATGCAGCTTTTGCTACCTATGGTGTTGGCCTATCTATTCTTGGATTGATGATTGTCGTTGCCTTTAGCTTTTCCATATCCAGTGCCACTCTGGTCAGCCAATATCTTGGGGCCGGAGATAAAAAAGGCGCCTATGATGCTGGCTGGCGAACTATGCGCACCTGCGTCTATATTATGGTTGCGGGGGGGCTACTGATGAGTTTCTTTGCCGAAGAAATTGCGCGCTTTATGATCAATGATCCTGAGGTTATCGCGCTGTTAGTGCCATTTACCTACATCATTAGCTGCAGCCTGCCATTGATGGGCATTGAGTTTAGTATGGCCGGTGCGCTGCGTGGTGCGGGCGATACCAGATACCCCATGATGGTGACTTTGTTTAGCATCGGCCTCAGTCGAATACTCGTGCCCTTTATCATGGTGCAGATGGGCGCAGACGTGATGTGGCTCTATGCAACTTCGTTATTGGATTTTGGTATAAAATCTAGTCTAAATATGCGCCGCTTTCGTAACAAAAAGTGGCAAGGTGTGGGACAACCCAACACCCAGTAATCGATCAACATACAGAGCCTTAAATGCCCCTAGTTAAATCTGCTTCAACCCCAGAACCTCAGTTCGACCGCCAGATTGCCTACTGGCTGTTTTTCTGTGCCGCGGTGATTTTTGGCATGATCCTTTTGGGCGGGGTTACACGCCTCACCAACTCAGGCCTGTCGATGGTCGACTGGAAACCTTTGATGGGCGTAATACCGCCAATGTCGGAAGCCGACTGGCAACATATGTTTTATAAATATCAGCAGTTTCCCGAGTACCAAAAGATCAATATGGGTATGTCTCTCGAGGACTTTAAACCGATCTTTATGTATGAGTATCTCCACCGCGTGCTGGGTCGCTTAATTGGCGTAATCTTTATATTGCCCTTTTTGTTCTTTTTGATTACCAAGCGCATCAGAGCCGGCTTGACGCCAAAGCTTGTGCTGATGCTCCTTGGTGGCGGCTTTCAGGGTTTATTGGGCTGGTATATGGTCAAGAGCGGACTGGTCGACAAACCCGATGTCAGCCAGTATCGTCTCACTGCCCATCTCGGCGCGGCAGTCTTAATTTACTCATTTATTCTCTGGACTGCCTTTGATCTGGTCACTGAGAAATATGAGCAACCCATCGCTTTAAGTGGTTTTGCCTATGCCCTAAGTGGTCTTATTTTCCTAATGATTTTATCTGGCGGCCTTGTGGCGGGCACCAAGGCGGGCTTCGCCTACCCCACCTGGCCACTGATGGGCGATAGCTTCATTCCTGCAGGTCTCTACAGCATGGCACCAGCCTGGCTGTCGGCATTTGAAGATATTACCACCATACAGTTTAACCATCGCATTTTTGCATATCTGATCGTCGCACTAGTACTGGTCTTTGCTGCAAAGACTCTAAAAGCCGACATTAAAGGCTCAGCCAAAACAGGGGTCTTTTGCCTTATCGGTCTGTTAATACTTCAGGTTACACTGGGTGTCAGCACCTTAATTTTCTATGTTCCCGTACCCGTGGCCGCCGCTCATCAGGTGGGAGCCGTCGCCCTTTTGAGCGCCTCGTTGTTTGTCAGCCACTGTTTCGCTAACAGCGGCTCCCACACCGTAGCCCAACCAAATTAATCATTGGAGAAGCAACATGAAGAAGTTAGTTATTACATTCGCCGCTGCCACATTATCATTTGGCGCACTGGCTGGTGATCCTGCGGCTGGCAAAGCCAAGTCTATGACCTGTGCTGGCTGTCACGGCATGAACGGCATTAGCAACAATGGTATGTGGCCTAACCTCGCTGGGCAAAAAGAACCCTACCTAGCGAGCCAACTTAAGCAGTTCCGAGATGGCAAGCGCAATAACGCTATGATGACAGCCATGGCCAAAGGTTTGAGTGATGCGGATATTGCCAATCTTGCAGCCTACTACGCCAGCCTGAAGTGATAGTTAAGCAGCCTTATCAAGCTCGGACCTGCCATCAGATCCAGGCTTTTCTTTAAATCAACAATGCTCGAACAAATAAAATTACAATCTAACTTGTTTGTTTTATTTATCAAACGCTGTATATTGCTCTTCGACGAAAAACAGCGTTGCTTTGCTCAACCGATTATTTGTTAGACCATTCCTTACTGGAGTTTAAAAATGCCCACAGTTACATTTATAGAGGCCAGCGGCGAGAGCCATGAAGTTAATATCGACTCTGGCACTAGTCTAATGCAGGCTGCGGTCGATAACATGATCGAGGGTATTGTCGCCGAGTGCGGTGGCTCATGCAGTTGTGCGACCTGCCACTGCTATATAGAAGAGAGTTGGGTCGATAAGGTAGATCCGGCTAGTGAGATGGAAAAAGATTTACTGGACTGTGTTACAGCCCCCAAAGATAATAGTCGCCTGTCCTGTCAGATCAATGTGACCGACGCACATGATGGCCTAGTAGCATATCTGCCCGAGTCGCAGTTTTAGTTGATAGCTTCCTCGCTCAACATCTAGACTTTTTAATAGCTAGCCATTAAAAAATATCCTCTTAAAAAAGATAGGGATCCAATGATGTCGGATCTGTTCCTCTCCTGAATTTAATAAACTCACGTCAGGCTGAACAGTGCATGCAGCTGCGCTTAACAAGATAAAACCTAAAACCATCACGTTTGTTTTTTTATTTAAAAGATGTATAGTTTGGTCTGCTTAAAAACAAACAAACAAAAGGGGCAGCCAAATGCCATATCAAGAGGAATTTCTACTCAGAGCCTATCGCTCAATGAAAACCATCCGCGAATTCGAAGAGCGCTGTATTAAGGAGTTTATGGGAGGAAATGTGCCTGGGTTCGTTCACGCATCTAACGGTCAAGAGGCAATCGCAGTTGCCGCCTGTATCGACCTTAGCGACAGTGACATTATCGGCAGTACCCACCGTGGCCATGGCCACTGTATTGCCAAAGGCTGTGATGTTGGCGGCATGATGAAAGAGATCATGGGTCGCTCAAGTGGCCTGTGTAAAGGTAAAGGCGGCTCCATGCATATTGCCGATATCGATAAAGGAATGCTCGGCGCCAACGCTATTGTTGGTGGTGGTCCACCGCTGGTCAATGGTGCTGCGCTGGCGGCCAAAACATTAGGCACTACCAATGTTGCCCTGTCGTTTAACGGTGACGGCAGTGCCAATCAGGGTACAACCATGGAAGCCATGAATATGGCTGTGGTTTTGCAGCTACCCCATATCTTCATCTACGAAAACAATGGTTACGCGGAAGGCACTGCGGCCAACTACGGTCTTGGCTGCGACAGCCTTACAGATCGTAACGCGGGGTTCGGCATGCCGTCTGAATGCATTGATGGCAACGACTTCTTTGCCACCTATGAGGCGATTAAGGTTGCAACGCAACGGGCTCGCGACGGCGGCGGCCCCACTTCTATCGAAGCCAAATGTGTGCGCTTTGACGGCCACTTTATTGGTGACCCTCAGCTGTACCGCGGTAAAGATGAAATTAAAAATGCTCGCAAGGATCAAGACTGCTTAAAAATATTCCGTGATCGAGTTATAAAGGAAGGCTGGCTTAAAGCTGCCGCCATGAATGCAATAGATAAAGAAATCATGGTCGAAATAGAAAAAGCGGTTGCGGACGGCCTAGCTGCACCGCACCCAGATCCTGCCACGGACCTCTTGTCCGATGTCTACTGCTCATACTAAGGGTAACCAGATGACTACTAATTCTAAAATTGCAAAAATTGCCGGTACTACTTCAATGAAGTCCTACCGTGAAGCCCTTAACGATGCCATTCGTGAAGAGATGCGCCGTGACCCCACAGTGATTGTTCTCGGAGAAGAAGTCTCCGGTGGCGCTGGCTGTGATGGTCAAGACGACGCCTACGGTGGTGTTTTTGGTGTTACAAAAGGGCTGATGCCCGAATTTGGCCGCGAGCGCGTTATCGATACGCCTATCTCTGAGGCGGCTATTATTGGTGCTGCCGCCGGTGCTGCCAACAATGGTCTGCGCCCGATCGCCGAGCTTATGTTCTTCGATTTTATCGGCGTTTCCTTCGATCAGATTTTTAATCAGGCAGCCAAGTTCCGCTATATGTTTGGTGGCAAGTCAAAAACACCTATGGTGATTCGCGGAACAGTGGGTGCCGGTTGGCGTGCGGGTGCTCAGCATTCAAGTATGCTGCATTCAGTGGTTACCCATATCGCTGGCTTAAAAGTCGTTATGCCCAGCAACGCCTATGATGCCAAAGGCCTTATGGTGCAAGCGATTCGTGATGAGGATCCAGTGATTTTTCTCGAGCACAAGGTCATGTATAACAATGAATGTGAAGTCCCAGACGAGCAGTATGCGATTCCCTTTGGAGAAGCCGCATTCCCCCGCCAGGGTAAAGATGTCACCATCGTTGCCATCTCTAATATGGTCACTCATGCGATTGCTGCGGCCGATATTTTGGCGGAAGAGGGAATCACCTGTGATGTTATTGATCCGCGCACTGTGTCGCCACTGGACGATGAGGCGATCCTTGAAAGCGTTGAAGTCACCGGACGGCTCGTTGTTGTGGACGAGGGCAACCCGCGCTGTGGTCTAGCCTCTGATATTGCCGGTATTGTCGCCGAAAAAGGCTTCCACAGCCTCAAGGCGCCGATCCGTACAGTGACTGCCCCGCATACGCCAGTTCCATTTGCTCCTGCGCTAGAAGACGCCTATGTTCCCAATGTCGATAAAGTCCTTGCCGCTGTTCGGGACGTACTGGGAGCCTAATGATGACCAATAATATTAAGCCTATTTCCATGCCCAAATGGGGCATGGAAATGTCCGAGGGCGAGATCAATGCCTGGCATGTCAAAGTGGGGGATCAGGTAACTGTTGAGACCGATCTGGTCGACGTTGAGACTGCGAAAATTATTAATACAGTGGCTGCGTCTGACAGCGGCATAGTCCGCGCCATAGTCGCGGAGCCTGGCGAAACTCATATCGTGGGCGCTCTGCTGGGTGTTATCGCGTCTGCAGAGACCAGCGAAGAAGAAATTAATAAGTTTATCAATAGTTACTCCGGCAATAGCGAAGCAGTTGTTTTACAAGAGGCGCCGACCATGACCGAAGTTGCAAATGAAGCATCAGCTCCAGCCGAACAATTGGCTGGCAACACCGATACATTAGCTGTAGGCGAAGATGATAGTCATGTCTCAGCTTCGCCAGTGGCTCGCCGCCTAGCAGCAGAGTATGGCGTTAACCTCAACAATATTTCCGGCACTGGACGCCATGGGCGTGTTTCCAAGCGCGACCTAGAGGCGGCTTTAATCGCCGCCGGTGGCCGCCTGATAGAGACTCATAATGCGCCGCCAAGCAGCAATCAACCTGGCGATGACAGCCAGGTCAAAGCCACTCCCGTGGCGCGGCGACTTGCCGAGCAGCTGGGTATTAACCTACTGGAATGCCGAGTTAGTGGCGATCGCGGACGGGTATGTAAGGCCGATGTCGAAGCTGCCGCTGCCCTGAAAAATAAGCTACCAGTAGAGGTTTCTGCGCCAAGCGTGAGTAGCCCAGAGTCCCAGCCGATTAGTAGTATGCGCAAGACCATCGCCGGGCGTCTGCAAGCATCCAAACAGACAGCACCGCATTACCGTGTGCAGATTGATGCCGAACTGGACAACCTGCTAGCCACACGCAAGCAGATTAATGATGTCAACACCCAGACCAAAGTCTCGGTCAATGACTTTATTATCAAAGCCTGTGCCAGCGCATTAATAAGAGTGCCAGCGGTCAATGTGCAGTTTGATGGCGAGCAGGTCACTCAGTTTACTGATGCCGATATCAGTGTTGCGGTAGCCATCAAAGATGGGTTGATTACCCCCATTATTTCTGGTGCCAACACCAAAGGGCTGGAAAGCATTTCCCATGAGATGCGCGACCTATCTACCAGAGCCAAACTCAACCGTCTCAAGTCTGAAGAGTTTCAGGGAGGCAGTTTCTGTATCTCTAACCTGGGGATGTATGGCATCAAGCAGTTCGACGCCATTATTAATCCACCCCAGGGCGCGATTTTAGCCGTGGGTTCAGGGGAGCAGAGAGCCGTGGTTAAAAATGGCGAACTGGCCGTTGCCACTGTTATAAGCCTTACCCTGTCTAGCGACCATCGCATTATTGATGGGGCTGTTGCCGCTGAATTTATGTCTGTACTCAAAGGTTTCCTCGAGCAGCCCGCGACTATGTTGGTATAAGCTATCAGCGGGAGTAGACAACAGTGAGTATTCAGCAATATGACCTAATGGTAGTAGGCGGTGGGCCCGGTGGCTACGTGGCCGCTATTCGTGCCGCCCAATTGGGTTTTAAAACCGCGCTGGTCGAAAAACAGCACCTGGGAGGCGTGTGCCTAAACTGGGGCTGTATTCCCACCAAGTCACTGCTTCGCGGTGCAGATATTGCACATACTTTAAAAGAGGCAGACCACTTCGGCTTTAGCTTCGACAACCTCAGTTTTGATATTAATAAACTGGTTAAGCATAGCCGTTCTGTGGCCAGCAAGCTCAGTGGCGGTGTCGCCTTTCTGATGCAGAAAAATAACATCACCGTTATTGATGGCACTGCCACTGTAGCCGATAAATGTCGCCTTGATGTAAGCTACAATGGCACAGTCACCCAGTACCGCAGCAACCATATTATTCTCGCTACCGGCGCCCGAGCGCGCAATCTTCCCAATATTGAAATCGATGGCGATCTTGTCTGGGGTGCCCGCGAA
Source organism: Porticoccaceae bacterium (assembly GCA_029252555.1). Taxonomy (GTDB): domain Bacteria; phylum Pseudomonadota; class Gammaproteobacteria; order Pseudomonadales; family Porticoccaceae; genus HTCC2207. The sequence goes on along the minus strand of JAQXBF010000026.1, from coordinate 18,739 downwards.
GCTATGACCCCCACCACCCTGCCCGGCAGCCTGCTGGTTATTGGTGGCGGTGCCATAGGCGTGGAATTTGCCAGTCTCTACAATGATCTGGGTACCGATGTCACCTTGGTCGAGGCCGCAGACCGCATTACCCCGGCAGAAGATGCCGAGATTTCTGCCCTGGCAGAAAAATCCTTTAAACAGCGAGGTATCAAGGTACTGACCAATACCTTGGTCGACTCCATTGAAGGCGCTGGAAAACAGGCACTCGCTCTGATTAAAGGCGCCGATGGCGATCAGCAGCTAAAATTTGATCAGGTCATTCTGGCGGTGGGAATACAGGGCAATATCGAAGGACTTGGCCTTGAGCGTCTGGGTGTTAAAACCGAAAACAGTTTTTTAATCGCTGACCCCTTTGGTAAAACCAATCTGGTCGGCCTTTACGCCATCGGCGATGTCGCCGGTGCTCCATGGCTGGCTCACAAAGCCAGCCATGAAGCCGTTGTCTGCGTGGAGAATATTGCCGGTGTCGAGGCAGTAGAGCCGTTAAATAAAAACCGCGTGCCCGGCTGTACCTATTGCCGTCCGCAGATTGCCAGCGTCGGCCTGACCGAAGCCCAGGCTAGGGCCGCGGGACATAGCGTTCGAGTGGGACGCTCCAGCCTCAGTACCAACGGCAAGGCCTTGGCCATCCATGAAGCCGAAGGGCTGGTCAAAACTGTCTTTGATGCCAACAGTGGTGAGCTACTTGGTGCCCACATGATTGGCCCAGAGGTCACAGAACAAATTCAGGGGTTTGGTATAGCCCAACAGCTCGCAGCCACAGAGCATGATTTGGCCCATACCATTTACGCCCACCCAACCGTATCAGAAAGCATGCATGAGTCCGTTTTAGACAGCCTCGGTGTTGCGATTCATCAATAGAGTCGATTTATGAGCAACCAAGTTCCACTCCATGAAGGTCTTTTTACCTGGCCAGCCGCCAAACCCCAGTTGCTGGGCAGCCGCTGCAACCAATGTGCCGAGGCCACCTTCCCTGCCCAACCCGATTGTCGCAGCTGTGGCTCACGGCAAACAACGATTGTTGAACTGGGTGACCGAGGCATATTGTGGACCTGGACCATTCAGACCTTTATGCCCAAACAGCCCTACCGCAGTGACGAGACCCCAGAGACATTTCGCCCCTATGGCGTAGGCTATGTGGAAATGCCCGGTGGCGTGCGTGTCGAGGCGCGACTGCAAGCCAATAGTCCAGATCAGCTGCAAATAGGCATGCCCATGCAGCTGGATATTATTCCGTTTCGCACCGACAAAAATGGCAATCAAAAAATGACCTTTAGTTTTAGCGCTGCACAGGGAGTATAGATTTTGAATGTAGCAATTATAGGTATAGGACTTCATCGCTTTGGTCGTTCTCCCAATATGTCTGGCATGCAGCAAGGTGCCTCTGCAGTGCGCGCAGCGCTAGCCGATGCCGGTCTCTCATGGGCAGATATGCAATTCGCCTACGGTGGCAGTCAAGACGGCGGCAATGCCGACGCGCTGGTTAATGAGCTCGGACTGACTGGGCTGCAATTTACCAACATCTGGAATGGCTGTGCCACAGGCGGCAGTTCATTGCATGCCGCCTACAGTTCGATTAAATCTGGAGAGTATGATGTAGGCGTTGTGGTTGGTTTCGACAAGCACCCGCGGGGTGCCTTTAATCCCCGACCCAAAGAATGGGGATTGGACGAATGGTATGGGGAGACTGGGCTTATGCTCACCACCCAGTTTTTTGCCCTTAAGACCCAGCGCTATATGCACGATCACGGTATTACCGAAGATGCCTTAATTCGCGTCTCCGAAAAAGCCTTTACCAATGGCTCGCTGACACCAACCGCCTGGCGCCAGCAGGCCCTGAGCTATGAAGAGATTGCCAACTCGGCCATGGTCAGCGACCCATTGCGCAAGTATATGTTCTGCAGCCCTGCCGAAGGTGGCGCGGCGCTAATTATTTGCAATGCCGACAAGGCTCATCAGTACTGCAGTAACCCGTTATTTTTGAAAGCGGCCGCCGTGCGCACCCGCCACTATGGCAGCTTTGAAGTATTTGCCCCGTCTCAGGCAATGGAGGTTGCCGACGCACCAACCGTCACTGCCTCCAAGGCCGCCTTTGAACAGGCGGGCATTGGCCCAGAAGATGTGGATGTTATGCAGCTTCAGGATACCGACAGCGGCACAGAGATTATGCACATGGCAGAAAATGGCTTCTGTGAGCACGGCGAGCAGGAAAAACTGCTCCTTGAGGGCGCCACCGGTATTCATGGCCGTCTACCTATTAATACCGATGGCGGCTGTTTAGCCAATGGTGAACCCGTTGGCGCCTCTGGCCTGCGGCAGGTGTATGAAGTATGCGTGCAATTACGCGGTGAAGGTGGTGCTCGACAGGTGCCTAACGAGCCCAAAGTTGGCTACACCCATGTCTATGGTGCCCCCGGCATCAGTGGCGTTAATATTATTACTAAATAATTAAAATAATAAGTAGGAGTAAATTCTATGTCTGAATTAATTAAAGTAAAACAGCAGGGTGAAGCCCGCTGTGAAGGTCTGAGCTATCAGGATCTGCTCAACGACGAAACTATCGAAGTACCGGCCTACCTGCGCGAAGATAACAACCCTTACATGGGTGACGAAGACATAGATGTAGCACGCTGGATCGGCCGTGATTTTCACGAGCAAGAAAAGAAAAAGCTATGGCCCAAGGTCTGGCAAATGACCTGCCGCGAGGAAGATATTCCTGAAGTGGGCGACCATCATGTTTATGAGATTGTCGACCAGTCGATTATTGTTACTCGCACCGGTGAAAATGAATTTAAAGCCTTTATTAATTCCTGCTTACACCGCGGCCGCATACTGCGCGACAACGACGGTCATGCGGAAGAGTTTGTGTGCCCATTCCACGGCGCAACCTGGGATATTCATGGCAACTTTAAAGGTATCCCCTGCAAGTGGGACTTTAGCCATTTAGACGAGAAAGATATGAGTCTGCCACAGGTCAAAACCGGTACCTGGGGTGGCTTTATCTTTATAAACTTTGATGAAAACTGCGTCCCTCTGGAAGACTACCTCAGCCCGTTGCCAGAGCATTTCGCCCGTTTCCCGCTGCACGACTACTACAAGGGCGCCCATGTTGAGCGCGTCGTTCAGTGCAACTGGAAAGTCGGCGCCGAGGCCTTTATGGAGTCATTCCATACCCTCGAAACCCACAGCGAAATTCTCACCTTTACCGGTGATGCCAACTCCCAGTATGACACCTTTGGTGATCATGTAAGCCGGTCTGTCACCCCTATGGGTGTGCCCAGTCCGCATATGCCAGAAGTCACTGAAGCTGAGACCATGCGCGATATTCTTGAGCTGTCGGGCCGTATGGCAACCGATAGCGCCGAGGGACACGAAATGCCCGAAGGCCTGACTGCACGTACCTACGTAGCAGAGACCAATCGTGAAATGTTTAGCGAGATTATTGGCGAGCCACTGGATCAGGCCACCAAGTCAGAACTGGAAGACGCCATACTTTATATGCTGTTCCCCAATACTCAGGTATGGACTGGCTACCACGGCAATATTGTCTATCGTTTCCTGCCTAATGGTGACGACCACAATAGCTGTATCTTCGAAACCATGATTCTGATGCGCTACCCAAAGGGTACTAAAAAGCCCGATCCCGCAGAGAAAAACACACTGCGCCCAGATCAAGCCTTTAGTGAAGCGCCAGAAATTGGTGGCCTGGGTCCAGTATTTGATCAGGACGACAGCAATATGGCCGCAGTGCAAAAAGGTATGATTGCCTCCAAGAAAGGGGCGGTAAGCCTGGCCAGTTATCAAGAGAGCCGTATTCGTCATCTGCACCAAACCATTGATAAGTACCTCAATGCCTAAAGGCTTTTAGTGCCGGGTTCCAGCCCTTACACTGGACCCGGCGCACAGAGCTAACAATTTACTGAAGAGATTTGCATGGCCACCACCGATACGTTAATTCCCGCAACCGATATTACCGACAATCAAACAGTCCCTGTCACCTTGGATGGGAAGAATATTCTTATCTGCAAGGCTAATGGCGATTTTTATGCGGTTGATAATATGTGCACGCACCAGCGCGCAGAACTGACCGGTGGTCGTATTAGAAATTGTTATCTAGCCTGCCCCTTACATGGCGTGCGCTTTGATTTACGCACAGGTAAACCCATGGGCGAGCTCACCAGGGTGCCCCTGAAAACCTATGATGTCAGCCTGGCTGACAACGGCAATCTGCGAATAGAATTGGAATAACCATGATCACCAATCGCCAAGTTGTTCTCGCCTCTTACGTCACTGACGCTGCTCAGCCGGAAAACTTTGCGCTGTCAGAGGGCCCAATACCTGAACCGACGGAAGGCGAGTTTCTGCTGCGCAACATGTACTTTTCAATGGAGCCCGCTATTCGCGGTTGGGTCGATGGCAAGGCCAACTACTTTGCGCCAATCCCCATCGGGGGTGTGATTCGCGGCCCTTCCGTCGGGCAGGTTATTAAGTCGCGCAATAATGATTTTGCCGAAGGTGAATATGTGTTTGCCCTCAATCAATGGGAAGACTATTCAATCTGCCACAGTGACGCCATATTGTTAGAAAAACTTCAGCCAGAAGACGGCATCCCCCTTTCCTACTATGTTGGCTCACTCGGCGGCGCAGGGGCCACAGCCTACATTGGCCTCCATGAAGTAGGCCAGATTCAGGCAGGACAAACCGTTGTGGTCAGTGCCGCTGCAGGGGCCACCGGCAGCATGGCCGGACAGATCGCCAAACTCTGCGGCTGCACCGTGATAGGCATTGTCGGCAGTGATGATAAGGCGCAATTGATTGTGGACGAATTTGGTTTTGATGCCGCCATTAACTACAAAACCGATGATATCACCGCCGCTGTGATGGCCATTGCCTCGGAAGGTGCGGATATCTATTTTGATAATGTTGGTGGCCCAGTATTAAATGCCATGCTACCCGCCATGAAAGTCTATGGCCGTATTGTCGGCTGCGGCATGATCTCTGATTACAATCGTACCGATAATCCAAACCCAATTACCAATCTGTGGGAAATGGTGTCACGGCAGCTCACCATGCAGGGGTTTTTATTGCCCACCTATCAAGCCAAGGTGCCGGCAGCAATGGCTCAGCTTGAGGAATGGATTAGGGCGGAAAAGATTACCGTGATCGAAAATATTACTGAGGGGTTTGCCAATACGCCTACCGCTTTTTGTGAACTGATGTCGGGTCAAACGGTGGGTAAGGCGTTGGTTAAGATCGACTTGTAGGCTACAGAGACTATGTCTCCCTCTCCAACTGAACCTGATCCTCGGCTAACATCAACCAACAGTGCTTTCTCTCCGTCCAAACATGAACCGACGGTTTTAAATCATCTACATCGTCCAGGGTACCGGCTTTAATAAAAATTAAACCCATATCCGGCGCATTCTCTGTATCTGTAATCACCGGCGACCCACAGTTGCCACAGAAGCGGCGAAACACAGTTTGACCGCTGGTACCTGCATCTTCGAAGGTTTTTAACTCACCGGTTAATTGCAAACTATCGCGAGGGTAAAAGGCCACTACCGAAAAGGCAGAGCCCGCCTGTTTCTGACAATTTTTACAATGGCAGACCACAGTTTCCACCGGAGTTTGAGGCACCTTGTAGCGCACCTGACCACAGAGACAACCGCCCTCTCTCAATCCTTCTGTCATCGCCCTGTCTCCCCAACTATTTAGTTAAGACCCAACGCACCATCCACGGTAAACGCAGACCCAGTAATAAATGAAGCCTCTGCACTAACCAGATAAACTGCCATAGCCGCCACATCCTCCGGCTCGCCAATACGACCAATCGGATGCATGGCCTTGTAACTGTCCATTAGCGCTTCGCCATTGTCCACCTGACTGACCACCTTCTTCAGCATATCGGTCTGGATAACACCGGGATTAATCGAATTAACATTGATGCCATAGCCACTGCGAGCGCAGTGTAAGGCGACCGATTTAGTCATCATATCAACCCCAGCCTTGGACGCATTGTAGGCGACCAGCTCAGGCTGGGCTTTAAAGGACGAGACCGAGGCCATATTGATAATCGAACCGCCGCCATCGGTTTTCATTAGCTTGATGGCGCCCTGACAGCCGAGGAAACAGCTGCGAACATTGATGCCCATGGTTTTATCCCAGGTCTCAACATCCAACTCTTCAATAGTGCCCATCAAGGTCACACCGGCAACATTGACCATGATATCCAGGCCAGAAAATCTTTCCTTGGCAATAGCAAACACAGCATCCCAATCTGCCGGGACTGACACATCATGATGAACAAAGTCGCAGTTTGGCCCTAACTTTTCCGCGGCTGCTATGCCACCAGGCTGATCAATATCCGTGATAATGACCGTCGCACCTTCAGCGATAAAGCGCAGAGCAATACCATAGCCAATACCCGTGGCGCCACCGGTGACGATGGCCCGCTTACCCAATAGCTTTTGCTCTGCCATAAGCCTACACCTTAAGCATTAATTTGCCTGTATTACTGCCATCAAACAGCTTGTGGAAAGCCGTCAATGTGTTATCAAAACCATCGACAATGTCATACTTAAACTGAATTTTATCGTCAGTTAACAACTTGGCAATAGCACTGGCACCCGCCTCAAACTGGTCGAGATAATTGCTAATTAAGAAGCCTTTAACGGTGGCGCTTTTAGCCAGCACCTGCCACCAGTTATAGGGGCCGGGAACAGGCTCTGAAGCGTTATACGTTGAAATAGAACCACAGAAGACAATGCGCGCATTGCTATTGATGTTCAGTAGCGCCGCATCGAGAATTTCGCCACCCACATTATCAAAGTAAACATCGACACCCTCTGGGCAAGCCGCAGCAATGGCAGCATTGAGGTTACCGGACTCAGTTTTGTAGTTAATCACCGCATCAAAGCCAAGATCGTCCTTGAGCCACTGACACTTGTCATCTGTGCCTGCCAGACCCACCACTCGGCAGCCCATGTTTTTGGCCAGCTGACCACCCAGTGAACCCACAGCACCAGCGGCAGCACTCATTAACAATGTGTCGCCCGGCTTGAGTTGCGCCGCATCCTGAATACCAAAGTAAGCGGTCAGACCCACAGCACCAAAGACACTTAAATAGTAGTGCAACGGGAATTGGTTGTCCTTGGGTACCTTGGTAATAAAGTAGCCATCAGACAGGCTGTACTCTTCCCAACCATTTAGACCATAGACCTCATCGCCCACGGCAAAATCTGCATGGGTGCTCTCAACAACAGTGCCCACGGTTGAGCTGCGAATAACATCACCAATTTCTATCGGCGGCATATAGCTGGGCTCATCGCTCATCCAGCCACGAATAGCGGGATCCAGTGAGAAATACTCGTTTTTAATCAGTATCTGGCCATCAGCTAAGTCATCAACCTCAACGGTGCGGACCTTAACGTCATTGTCAGTGGTAGCGCCTTTTGGACGCTGGTGCAGGTAGTATTGCTGGTAGTTGATCGACATGCTTTTTCCCGTTTTTATTGTCAGTAGATGGTGGTCGACAATACCTACATGCGACCTTATAAACTCAACCTTTAAGGTACCCCTTTAAAAATAAAAAATCAACTAAGATTGTTTTTTTGATCGACTGTCATGTATAGTGAATTGACGTCAATAAAACCAATAATAGGACGATTATTATGCCTTTTTCCGGATCTATCGAAGACCGTCTCGCCATCCGCGAGCTGCTGGATGTCTATGCCGACGCAGTCAATCAGCGTGACACTGAACTCTGGGCCTCAACCTGGGCGGAGGATTCCAGCTGGAAGCTTCCGGTGATTCCGGGCATGGAAAATGTCCAAGGCAAAGAGAATATAATCAGTGCCTGGCAGACTGGCATGTCCATGTTTCCCTTTATCTTTATGGCCTTTTCTGTAGGAGGCATTGAAGTGAATGGCGACACAGCCAAGGTAAGATGCTATGCCGCAGAAGTGGGCACTACGCAAGAGGGTGAAGAGATTCGCCCTAGAGGTCAGTACGATGACCAGCTGGTTAAGATTGACGGCCAGTGGCTGTTTAAAGAGCGTATTTTCCACACTATGTACGGTGAATAATTCCGTCTTGCCAAAGTAACTCCGATTTTCAAGGAGCCACCATGACCGTACTGATTAACGGTACCGTTAACTTCAAGCCTGAAGATGCGGTAAAAGTATTGCCCGAAACTGCCCAGCTAATGGCGGATACCCGGCTGCAAAAGGGTTGCCGCCATTATGTCTGGAGTCTAGATCCGGCGGTGCCCGGCAGAATCTATGTGCATGAGAACTGGGAGTCTGTTGAGCATCTGCGCGCCCATCTGGCCAGCCATTTTTATACCGATATGTTGGCGATCCTCTATAACTACGAGATTATCGACACCGATATTCTCAAGTATAGCGTTGATCATTGCGAGCCAGTCTACGATGAAACCGGTACACCGCGTGCTGATTTCTTTACCAAATAATCGCCCAAATCTAAGAGTTAGCAACTTCAAAAACCTCCTATCTTAGGATGGGAGCAGCCGGTATGGAGACTGGCGCATAATTATTTTACTGGTCAATATTGGGTTGGCCGCTCTCTTGCGCTATTATTCTTGCAGCTGCTGCCGCCCCTAAACTCAGATCGTCTGGGTTAGGCTCAGCAATATTCCTTTATAGGCAAATCAACGAGAGCAAAATATGTCAAATCATAGAGCGTTGCAGATGTTTGGTCGTTCAGGTAACCCTGCTTTAAACGCAGATACCTTTGGTAACAGCGCTAAATCCTCACCAGCTGGCATTCAGTTCAAGTCGTCAGAGACAATGACTCTTGAGGGAACAGTCAATAAAACAGGCATTCTACTGGCACTGGTTGTCTTGTCAGCCTCATGGACATGGAACCTGTTTTTTGAAAGCGGCAATCCAGCAACGGTTATGCCAATTGCCATTGGCGGTGCGATCGCCGGCTTTATTTTCGCCCTTGTAACCATATTTAAAAAGCAGTGGGCCGGCACTACAGCGCCACTTTACGCCATAGCGGAGGGACTGTTCCTAGGTGCCATCTCAGGCATATTCGAGATGCAGTATCCAGGTATTGTGATTCAAGCGGTGGGTCTGACTCTGGGTACTCTCGCATCGTTATTGTTTCTCTACAAAACCGGTATTGTTAAGCCGACAGAAAATTTCCGCCTGATGATTACTTCGGCCACTATGGGCATTGGCATGCTGTATCTGGTGAGTATGCTGATGAATATGTTTGGTTCTGGTGGCATAGGGTTTATTCATTCCAACGGCCTGTTCGGTATTGGCTTTAGCCTGTTTGTAGTGGCAATTGCCGCGCTCAACCTAGTGCTGGATTTTGACTTTATTGAGCAGGGCTCTGAGATGGGCGCACCTAAATATATGGAATGGTTCGGTGCATTTTCACTGATGGTGACTCTGATATGGCTCTATCTTGAAATGCTGCGGCTACTGGCCAAGCTCAGAAGCCGCTAGTGGACGCCAATAGCTTAATTTTTGGCTCAATGGCAGTCTTGTCATTGGCAATGTTCTTTTATCTCGGTCGGTTTAAAGCCTCTAAAAAGCAAACCGAGCGAGATGATCGTATTGATTGGTCAGTGCGGAAGTTTTCAATATGGAAAATTCTGCTCTACTCCCTCGTGTTGGTCGGTAGCATTGTGCTGGTCCTGCAGTTTTTATAACCGCAGGATAATACGCTCAATGCCGCCTAACACTGAGACCTAACCCAACATTATTTCAGGCCATGGGCTTTGCGCAATGCACTGCCCACCCAATCAACCGCTTCACGGGTTGCTTCAATGACACCTGCCAATGAAAAGAAAGCATGAATAAAACCGTCAAAGCGGCGCATCTCAACATCCACTCCTGCCTCCGCCAAACGCTTAGCATAGGCCTCGCCTTCATCACGCAGGGGATCAAATTCAGCCGTAATCACCAGAGCCGGTGGCAATCCAGAGAGGTCTGGCGCCAATAACGGACTGGCCAATGGCTCATTGCGCTTTTCCATCTCCGGACAGTAGTGATCCCAAAACCACGTCATCATTGCCTTGGTGAGCAGGTAACCCTCAGCATTCTCTTGAAAAGAAACACTGGTCATACTGGGCTCAGTAATTGGATAGAGCAGAAGCTGCATTGCGAATTCAGGACCATTGCGATCCCGCGCCATCAACGCCACCACAGCAGCCAGATTACCGCCAGCGGAATCACCGCCAATACTGATTAGGCCGGGACTAGCACCCAGCTCAGTACTATGAGCAGCGGCCCAGCAACTCACCGCATAGCAGTCTTCTGGTGCCGCAGGAAATGGGTGTTCTGGTGCCAAACGATAATCCACCGCCAGCACCATGCACCCAGATGCCGCGCAAATCTCCCGACAGTCGGCATCATGAGTAACAAGATTACCAATCACCCAGCCACCACCATGAAAATGCACATGCAGTGGCACAGGCTTATCGCTGGGCCTGTAGAGGCGCACTGCAATATCTCCTGCTGGGCCAGGCACGACAAAATCCTCAGCGCTATAGACCTCAACAGTTGGTGGTACCGACTGGGCCTCTGTATACAGGGCGCGACTCTCATTCACAGGCAACTGGTGATACTCGGGAGCACCAGATTCTGCAATCTGGGCCAAAATAGCGGCGGTCACTGGTTCTAATGGCATGTTTTATCCCCTCTTGTGCACATGGTTTAAATCCCCAGCCTCAATTAAGCAAAACCCTCCACGCACAGCGCAGAGGGTTTTGAAGGTTGCCGAGGAATCCGGGGGAATTCATCGTTGGGTACTACAGCTTAATTAAACATTTTCCAAGATTGTCACCAGCCAGCATATCGATAAAGGCTTGCCCTGAAGTTTCAATACCCTCAGACCAGTTAACCGGGCTGACCAATGAACCGGCCTTTAGCATAGCGGTAATATAGTCAATGGCTTCCGGGTAGCGATCCACATGGTCAGAGAACATAAAGCCCTCTGCTCTGGCACGTTTGGTAATAAGTTCCCACATATTGCCCACAGCCTCATGGCCACCATCGCGTTCATACTGAGACACAGCACCACAGAGAATGATGCGCGAGTTTTCGGCGAGCTGGCCGAGCATGGTTGTGAGCATAGAGCCGCCGACATTGTCATAGACAATATCCATGCCTTCAGGGGCCACATGCTGAAGTTGCTGCTCAAAGGGTTGAGCCGATTTATAATCAATTACCTGGTCGTAGCCAAGGATATCCTGTAGCCATTGACATTTTTCTGTGCCACCGGCAATGCCTACAGTACTGCAGCCTTCGGCCTTGGCAATCTGTCCGGCAATACAGCCGATACCACCAGCAGCGGCATTGATCACAAATAAGTCGCCCTGCTTCGGCTGGCCTATATCCATAATGCCGAAATAGGCGGTCATACCAGAGGGCCCTAGACTACAGAGATACTCATGCAGCTCCACAGCGGGGTCCGGCTCAATAATACTCATCAAATCGGAGCCATCGGCAATACTGTACTGCTCCCAAGCGGTTCGACCCATCACGATACTGCCTTCTGGGTACTCAGGATTGCGAGACTCAACAACCGTGCCCATAATAATGCTCTGTACAGGTTCACCCAGCGGCATTGACTCCAGATAGTTGTCCCCTGACCCCTCATTCATCCACTGACGAAAACCTGCATCTAAAGACAGATAGAGATTTTTGATCATAAACTGCCCCTCACTAATAGTACCCAGCGGCTGGGTGTCTACTTCAAAATCCGCTGCTACCAAATGATCCGCAGGTCTGCGAGCGAGCAATACACGTGTATTCATCTGAGCCATAACTTATGTCCATTTTTTCTTGTTTTATTGATACGCCAAAACATCAGGTTCGCCGCTCTATTTATCCCCCATACTACCTCAGCTATGGGCACAGGTAAATAACAAACATGTCTGATGGTTTTTATTGACGAGTTGTAGGCACCACAGTACTATTGGGGCATAAGTTGCAATCAATAGCGACACAAAGCCAGCCAATATCAAGCTTGAGTTTACATAAGAGCCTGGTCGGCACATTTTTACTACGGAGGCCATAATGGCAACAACAGACGCGCAAAACTTTGCCGACCACCTAGAAATACAGCAGGTAATCAATCTCTATGCATCGGCTCTCGACAAGCAGCAATGGGATGCTCTGGAAGGCGTATTTACCGATGATGCGGTGGCTAACTTTATCGGCATAGGCGTCTTTGAAGGCCGCCAGGCAATTGTCGAGCTAGTAGCCAGTGTGCTCACCCAATGCTCGGTGACACAGCACCTGCTCGGCAACATCAATATTGTTGTGACTGGCGATACAGCAACGGCCACCTGTTATCTGTCGGCCCTGCATGTGGGGCTTGGCGATTACGCAGCCGAAACACTGACGGTGTGGGGCGAGTACAGCGATGAGTTAGTTCGCACTGCAGTTGGATGGCGTATTAAGCACCGCACATTGACATCACAGCATGCATCAGGGGATATTGGACTGAATGGTTAGGCTGTAGCCTTTTCATCGGCTATTGCCGACTATAAAAATATTAAAAGCGAGCACAGCAAGATGGTAAAACTGCACTCTCACCACGATATGGGCGCATCCAGAGACACTATTTGGGGACTGCTGATGGATTTTGGCAATATCGAAGCCTGGTGGCCTGAAGACGGGCCGGTGCAAATTGAGCGTGTTGAGATTGAGGGCAGCGGCCCCGGCATGATCCGCTATATGTATAACGCAGGCTTTGATGGTGCTGTCGCTGAACGCCTCGATGATCTGGATCTTGAAAACTACATTATTACGCTATCAATTGTTGGAGACCGGCCCGCTGGACTGTTGCACTATCAGGCAAAAGGCCAGCTCACCGAACTCGAGGGCGGCGGCTGCCGCCTGACCTACAACTCAGAGTTTCTTGCGGAAGACGGCCGCGAAGACGAAGCGCGCGAGTTTTTGCTCGGCGCTTACTCATTGATGTATCTGGGTTTTGATAAAGTGTCTGCACAACAACTATAAAAATATCAGGGATTAAATTATGTTAGCTATCTCCGCAAAAATTGAACTGGCCCCCAAAGATGCTGCTGCCTATGTGGCCGCTGCACAGAAAATTATCGCTCTAACCCATGAAGAACCCGGCTGTCTGCGTTATGCCATTGCCGTGGATGTGAATGACGCTAATGTTATCTGGATCTCAGAGCAGTGGGAGAATGAAGACGCCTTGATGGCGCACTTGGGCATGCCCCATATTGTTGAATTTCTGACCTTCTGCGGCACCGTCGAGATTACCGGCATGGATGTTGTTAAATATGATGTATCAGCCGCTGGTCCGCTGGTACTGCCCGAAAGCTAAAACCTGAAACAGTCGAGGAACACACAAGATGACTATTGCAGAGAACTATAATCGCATTATCGCCCGCATTATTGATGATGTAGATAACGGCACCACAGACCAAGCCGAAGGCACATTAACTGTGCCATCAAAAAATTATACCGATGCTGATATCTGGCAGCAGGAAATGGACCTGATCTTTAAAAAGGTCCCGGTATTTGTGGCACTGACTCAGGAGCTGCCGAATCCCGGTGACTACAAGACATTTCAATTTCTCGACAAGCCTCTGCTCATCACGCGCCTCAAAGACGGCACTGCCCGAGTGATGCTCAATGCCTGTTCCCACCGCGCCATGACTGTGGCTACAGAACCCTGCGGCAATAAATCGCGCTTTACCTGTCCCTACCACGGCTGGATGTACAGCAATGATGGCGTGCTGCGCGGTGTTGCGGATCAGGCGAAGTTTGGTGACTTCGACAAGCAGACTAATGGCTTAACCCAGCTACCTGTCTACGAGCGCGGCGGTATGATTTTTACCGTGCTTGAACCCGGCGAAGACGACGTCGATTTCGATGATTTCTTAGGCGATGTAATGGATGATATTGGTCGCTTGGGTATGGAAAACTGGCATTTCTGTGGTCAGCGCAAGATTGACGGTGCCAACTGGAAAGTGGCCTATGACGGCTATTTGGAAGGATACCACTTTGCTGCCGCCCATCCAGACACCATTGCCGAGCGCACCTACTCCAACATAATGCAGTTTGATGCCTATGGCCCCCATACCTTGATCTGCTTCCCCCATCTGGCCATTAAAGAGAATCTTGCCGATGTAGCCCCAGAGGATTATCACAAACACGAAAACAATGGCTACGATTGGATTCGCACCTTGTTCCCTAATATCTCATTGTTTGTGGCTCCGGAGATTACCCTGGTCAGTCAGATTATTCCTGGCCCATTGCCCAATCAGAACACCACCTATATCAACTTTATTCATCCGACTGTGCCGGACGGAGAAGATACCGAACTGCAGGGCATGATGGACTTCTTCCAAGAAGTGGTGGATGTCGAAGACTATCAAGTAGGGCTGAAGATTCAGAAAGGTCTTGAGTCTAATGCTCATGCCAATGTTACCTTCGGTCGCAATGAGGCGGGCAATCAACTGTTCCATAAATGGGTTGAATGGTATTTAGCGCAGGATCCCTCCGCGCCTCAACCTGAGCTCGACAGAAAAAAGGGTACCTCATGAGCATTCACGACAACCGCGCAGGCCGAATCAATTGCCTGCTGATTGCTGGAGGCGTTTGGCATGATATTGATCATGCCCGTCTTGAGCTATTGAAACTATTGTCGGAAGACGATCGTTTTCGGGTGCGAGTTTTTGAAGATTATGAGAATCTTGACGCCCTAGAAGAAGCCGATTTTATTGTTAGCTACACCTGCAATGTGGTGCCCTCTCTGGGCGCTCAGGAAGCCTTAAAAGCCTGGGTTGAACGAGGCGGTCGCTGGTATGCACTGCATGGCACAAATTCAATTATTCGGCTAATGTCGAGCGGCCTTTACGGCACACCCGACTGGGCGCCCCTATTTGTAGAAACACTTGGCTCAATGTTCCGTTCTCATCCACCTATCAGTCCTTATACAGTGTCTGTAGCCGACCCTGAGCATCGCCTGGCTAAGGGTATCGAACCCTTTGAATCTGATGATGAGCTATATCTGATGAAGACCTACGGCGATCTGCATGTAATTCTCGATACAGAGTACGGCGGCAAGGCAGAGGGGTTTGAAGAAGATGAATGGGAACATGCCCGTCACCCGGTGTTTTATACCCACAAGGTTGGCGAAGGCGAGGTTCTGTATCTCACTTTAGGTCACTGCCGCCACCATCATGATATGCAGCCAATGCTGGACTACTGGCCCACCATGGATCGAGGCTCATGGGAATTACCGGTTTTCTATGAACTGCTGCGCAGAGGTATTCAATGGGCCATCGAACCTATGGATAAAGAAACTGCAGATGCCATGGCGAAGGCGCGGGCTGCTGCAGAATAACTTTTAAGAGAAAAAAGCACAAAAAAAGGGGCATCTGATGCCCCTTTTTTAATCGGTTTACATTAACGCACTACCAGCGTAAATTTAGCTCATTCACTACACCCACGATACCGCTGCTAAAACTCAGCTGACTTTTATTGTCTACCTGAAAATCAGGGATTCGCTTAAGCCATTCTTCAATCGCAATACCCAACTCCACCCTAGCCAGGTTTTTCCCCGGACAGGTATGTGCGCCGCGACCAAAGGTTAGACTATTGCCCTGCTTGCGACCGAACTCCACATCCACTGCATTAGGTGTAAAGGCATTGTCCATACCCGCCAATGGCGTTGGTGCGGCTACCATATCCCCCGCCTTTAACTGCACACCATGAAACTCCATATCTTCGGTCACTTCTCTAGCGACAGTGACTAATGGAAAGCGCCTTAAGATTTCTTCTACCGCGTCGCTAACAGCGGTTTCACCCGAGGTAATTTGTAAACGATGTTCTATGCTGCGAGCCAAAAACAAAAACACAAAACCCAATAAATTAACCACCGTATCCACACCGGCAATAAACACCTGAATGGATAATTTAATTGCTTCTTCACGGGTCAGGCGGCGACCACTGGTTTCAGTATTAATCATGCGACTCAGCATATCTGTGCCATCGCCGCCCATGCGTTCATCCACGTAGGGGGCAATATAATCCTTCAGATTTTGCAGTGCGTCGGCAAAGGTAATAGTGCCATCCGGCCTAATCAGCTGATCAGTCCAGTACTTGGTCTGGGGAATATCATCTTCCGGTAAATCCATCATCGACAGAAAGACTCGGATGGGCAAAATATCTGCAAAATCACGAGTGAAATTACATTCGCCTTTATCCACAAACCCGTCGATTAGGGATGTCACAATGCCACGGATATCATCGCCCATGGCATTGACGGCAGCTGGTGCCATGCTGTGATTTAGAGTTTTACGATAAAAATGATGTTCCGGGGGATCGATAGTGGTGGGCAGCAAACCATGGTCAGCACTGTGGCTTTTGGGCAGGATAATACTGCGGCTGGAAAATCTGCTGTAGTCGGTCAGTATCTCTTCAATAATGGACGTTCTTGTGGGCAGCCAATGGCCTTCATTTTCCTGAGTCCAAACCAGAGGACAGGAATCGTCCTCTTGCAATAATGTGGCCCAGGCTTCGTGGAAGTCTTTATCAATGCCCGGGGGGCCGTACATATTAAAGTCTCGAACCAGATACTCTGGAACATGGTCAGGTAATGATTCAGTGCTCATCCCAGTCTCCAATAGGTTTTATCCCAACCTGAGAGAATGGGCAGCATCTGCAGTGACCACAGTGCCCGCCATATAGCTTGCCGCATTACTGGCCAACAGTAAGATCGCGCCATCCAATTCAGATAGCCGGCCTGCTCTACCGAGAGGCAGATTAGCCAGATCAGCTTTGCCTTGCTCTGTCTCATAGTAGTCAGCCACCAGATCCGTATGCAAAAAGCCCGGCGCCAATGCATTAACTCGGATGCCATGCTCCAACAGCTCATGGCCCATTACCGCAGTCAACTGATTAACCGCTCCTTTAGAGGCACTGTAATGGGTAAGACCCTTAAAGGAAGACACTGCACAGATAGAGGAAATATTAATAATATTGCCGCCAATACCCGAGGCCAACATTCGTTGAGCAGCTTCCTGACCCAGATTAAACACCCCTTTAATATTCACATTCAGTACATGATCCCAGTTGTCCTCATCCATCTCGATAAAGGGTTGGCGACCCGTGGCACCAGCATTGCTAAAGATAATATCCGGCGTGCCAAATTCCTTCTCCGCAAGATCAAAGCCTGCTTTGACTGAGGCCCGATCGGTGACATCCATAGCCACTGCTAGGGCTTTTCCGCCTCTCGCCTTGATACGCTCCGCAAGGTTCTCCAACAAATCCAGCCTCCGAGCAGCACAGACCACAGCTACACCATTATCTGCCAGCAACTCAGCAATATGCTCTCCCAAACCACTGGATGCACCGCTGACCATTGCCACTCTGCCCTTTACGGAAAATAGTTTATCTATCACGGAATTCACCTTTTCTTGTTATTTTTTAAGCTCAATCTACAGCGTTTAAAATTGCACTCTCTTGGTAAAGCCACCATCAATCACCACATTGGTGCCCGAGGTATAGGCCGAGAGTGGGCTTAGCAACAGCGCAACCTGAACACAGACTTCTTCAGCCGTGCCCATGCGCCCCGCAGGAATCATGGCTACTGTGGACTCGTAAATTTCCGGCATCGCCGCTTTAATCTGATCCCAGGCACCACCATCGATAAAGATAGGGCCGGGGCTTACGGTATTCACGCGAATGCCCATCGGCGCCAGATCCTGGGCCAGATTGCCAAAGTAGTTAAGCAGTGCAGCTTTCATCGCGCCATAGGGCACAGCACCGGCAAAGGCTTCCAGTGAAGCGGTAGAACCAATGCTGACAATAGAGCCACAGTCAGATTTTTCCAGATGGGGCTTAGCTGCATTAACCGCTTTCCAACTGGCCAGAACATCCGCTTCAAAATTGCTGCGCCATCCAGATTCCTCTGCATCAGCACCACCGGCACTGACATTAGCGACAAAGCCATCTACGCCACCCAGTGCATCGGCACAGTTACCCACCCAGGCTTCTAGAGAAGCGGAGTCTGTAACATCAACCACTTCACCGTGGGCTTTCACGCCCATTGCCTTAATGGTATCTACCGCTGCATTAACCTCATCGGCATTGCGCGCACAGATGCCCACATTACAGCCTTCACCTGCCAGCATTTTTGCCAGCGCAAAACCAATGCCTTTGGATGAGCCAGTAATCAAAACTGATTTATTCTTTAATTGCAGATCCATATTGATCGCTCCTTATTATTAATTTTTATATAACGACGAAGCTTAGGCCTGCATATAGCGTGTCAGGTGAGAATCTCGCGATCCAAACATCACACCAATAGCCGCCAAGCGTTTAAAATAATGACCGACACTAAACTCGTCAGTCGTACCTATTCCTCCGTGGAGCTGTATCGCATTGTGCGAAACATAGCGCCCTGCCTTGCCCACCTTTGCTTTCAAGGCGGCAACACATTGCTCTGCATCGTCAGAGCCGTTATCCAGTTTCCAGGCCGTCGCCATTAGCAGTGATCTGGTTAATTCAATTTCCATATACATATCGACCATGCGGTGACGCAATACTTGAAAGCTGGAAATTGACTGACCAAATTGTTTGCGCTGTTTGGTGTAGTCGACCGTCGCCTCAAGTAGCGCATCCATCGCACCCACCGCCTCGGCGCACACAGCCACAATGGCGCGGGAAAAAAT
>JAQXBF010000008.1 GCA_029252555.1 Porticoccaceae bacterium | reverse complement strand
GAAAGTCGCTGCATAGATTGCGCCATGGCTCGCTCGTTCTTAGCGAGGCTGTTGGCGGCAATGCTTGCCGTTATGTTTGTACCTATTTTCATACTTTAATCCAATATCCAAAAATTTGGTTATCAGAGACGCGGACTTATTTCCGCGATCTCGCTAAGCGAGATCGGCAGTGAAAATGACTTCTTTAGGTAAGTGGCAATAGGTCGCCGGCATTAGCCGGAAAAACCTGAGTTTGGCAGGAATTTGCCGCTTTGAGACTGATAGGCTGCTATCCCCAGAGGGCCCCATAAGAAATAGCATACAACTCTACCCAGCCAAAACATTCTATATAGAACCCACGTTTGGGCTTGTGTATAGTCTTGCGAACCCATATAAAAACAATAGGATGTCAAAATGTTTCGCGTTCAAACCTTGATTATTTTACTCATAGCCACCTTATCTCTGATACCAATTCAGGCCAGTGAAGTGCCCAAGCAAGGCTCTGGCATAAAGTCAATTTTAGTCACTGGAGCAACTACGGGAATTGGCCGAAACCTAGCAGAAACCCTAGCAAAGAATGGCCACCACGTTTATGCAGGTGCTAGAACAGATAAAGAAATGGCTGAGCTAAATGCGATTGAAAATATTACTGCGGTGCGGTTAGACGTGACTAAACAAGATGAAGTTGATGCCGCCGCGGCATTTATTCGGAAAAATGGCACTGGCCTTTATGCCCTAGTCAATAATGCGGGTGTAGGCGGTGGCGGGCCTGTGCTGGAAACATCGGTAGAAGATCAGACTGCGGTCTATCAGGTCAATGTTGAGGGCGTTTACCGAGTTACCAAAGCCTTTACCCCTTTGGTTATTGAATCAAAAGGACGCATTGCTACCACTGGATCTGTGGCTGGCACTATCAGTAATAGCGGGTATAACGCTTACAGCGGCAGCAAACACTGGGTTGAAGCCTTTACCGATGCCTTGGCAGATGAGCTGTCATCTACTGAGGTTTGGGTGACTATTATCGAGCCAGGAGCATATCAATCGCATATTCGCAGAAGTTCTCTGCAGCGCTCTTTTGACAAACTCGAAGCTTCTGGCGGCACAGTCACTGATCAAATGAAAAAGCAGTACGAACAAACTGCCGCCTACGAATTATCGCTCAAAAAACCAGATGAGGTGTCAGCCGCCTATATGCATGCGCTATTCGACCCTAAGCCTTTGCGGCGCTATGTTGTGGCTCCCAACAAACAGACCCAAGCGTTAATAATCTCAACTAAGGTGCGCCAGCTAATGGAGTTAAACCAATGGGGCCCATATACCTATAGTCGTGATGCGTTGGTTCATATGCTAGACAAAACCTTGGCTCAATAAGCTAATTAGCATCCTAGGGTGGAGGCAGCTTTTAAAACCTGATAGTTAATTTGCCCATGCATAGGCCCAAAAAGCTGGTCTTTTTCTGTATGATATTTCGTATATTGATTTGAGTATTGAAAAATTTTAAACCTAAAAAAATGTGGCAAACAAGCGTTTTGCCCCACTAGTGGAGATCCTGAGACAAATGAAAGAAATAAATCCAGAGTTGGTATGCGGTATCTTGAATGAAATTATGGAATATGAATTGGCAGGAGTGGTTAGATATACACATTCAGCGATGATGGTGACTGGCCCATACAGGTTGCCAATTGTTGCATTTCTAAAGGAACAAGCCGCCGAATCTCTTCTGCATGCTCAACAGGCAGGTGAACTAATTGTTGGGTTGGATGGGCACCCTAGCCAAAAGATCGCGAAAATTAAGGAAACTAACAGGCACTCTATTAAAGATATTTTGCAAGAGAGCTTGGAGCATGAACTTCATGCTTTAAGCCTCTACAAGAAATTACTGGACAATGTTGCAGACAGATCTATCTATCTGGAAGAGTACGCCCGTGGGTTAATTGGAGAAGAGGAACAGCACTCTCTGGAACTTAAAGCGATGTTAAAAGATTTTGGTCAGTAGAGTTTAGCCGACAACCTCAGTACAACCAGAACTTCACGCAATATATGCTGAAGTGAAGCAGGACGACAATTTGCAAGCATTCTCGTTAATCCTGGCTATGCAGTGTCTCAGTATGCTGCATAGCTAGTTTCAATGCCCCACAATGCATTAATACCCCTTTCTATGCAATCCAAAATCCAAATTGTTACTGCATATAAATCAGGAAAGCCTGCAGGCTGGTCACTTTATTTGCATAGCAACTATTGATTTGAGATAGTTTCATCTGCGTTCTGCTCGGCAGATGTTAACTCGCCTACTATTGCATGGGGCCCTCATTACCATGGAAAAAGCTGATAAAAAATTAGGTATGGAGCGGCCCATTACGCGCAGAGATATGCTTCAGGGCTTTGGTATTCTGTCCGGCTCTGTACTGCTGCCCAGCCTTTCTAACTCCGCGGAAAAGAGTTTGTTCACTTCAGTCAACAGGCTTGATATAGAAACCCAATCCAATGTGTACCCTCCGGCACTCACCGGTATGCGCGGCAACCATGATGGAAGCTTTGATACTATGCACGCCTTGGTTAGATCGGCTAGGCAGGCTAAAAGTGCACAGCCAGTTGATGCTGTTGCTTTCGCATTAGAGAAAGATACCTACGACATGATAGTAGTGGGTGCTGGTATTAGTGGGCTGGCATCGGCTCATTTCTATCTGAAGGAATTCCCTCAGGCTAAGATATTAATACTAGATAACCATGACGATTTCGGCGGCCATGCAAAGCGCAATGAATTTGAGGTTAACGGCCGTAATATTATTACCTACGCCGGCAGCTCGTATTTAGTCAGCCCTTCTGGCTATAGCGCTGTAGTTAAAGGCCTGCTAGATGATTTAAATATAAATCTTGATCGCTTTGAACACACTTTCGATCAGGAGTTTTATAGGCGCAACGGCCTTGCGGGAGGCTTCCACTTTAATAAACAGAAATGGGGAGTAGACCTTGTAGTTCCGTTTTCTGGCATCTTTGCAAATGATCAACTATTGGCTAGCCCCAACATCAGCCTCGAAGAGTCAGTAGATCAATTGCCAATATCTGAAGCTGCCAAAACAGAGTTTCTGCGACTGTTCACAACCACAGAAGACCAAATTCCTCATATTACGGCTGAGAATAAATATAGCTATCTTACCAACCTGAGTTATCGTGATTTCCTGACCAACGATATAGGTATCACTGAGCCAGAGATTTTCGAAATATTGCAGGACCTGGCTGTCGACCCTGGTCTGGGGATTGAAGCTGTTGATGCTTATGCAGCCTTGAGTTATTCAGGCCTCCCCGGATGGAACGCTGCCGGGCTGCCTAGTAGTGAAGAAGCTTTTAGCCCTGCAATTCATCGATTCCCAGATGGCAATGCATCAATTGCTCGTTTGTTAGTGCGCCTCATGATCCCTGAGAGCGCCAGTGGCAATACTATGGATGATATTGTTACAGCGAAATTTGACTACGGAAAACTGGACAGCGCAGGATCAAATATTAGACTTCGGCTGAATTCTACTGTCACCAATGTTCAGCACTCAGATACCTCTGATAGCTCTAAACCTGTAGAAATTGCTTATACAAAAGATGGCCAATCCTACCAAGTAAAAGCCCGTAATTGCGTTTTAGCCTGCAATAATTCGGTTATTCCCTACATTTGCCCATCCTTGCCAGAGGCGCAGAAAGAGGCGCTGGCGGAACAGGTAAAGCAACCCATTATATTTTCTCGGGTTGCCATTCGAAATTGGCATGCCATGAAAGAACTGGGCATTGGCAGAGTTTACTCCCCCGGCTCCTACCATATTGGTGTTCAAATCGCCTATCCAGTCAGTTTTGAAGGCTATGACTTCTCTGAAGATTCCAGCGAGCCTATAGTCCTAAATATGTACCGCTTCCCCCATGTGAACAACCTTGGCCTGTCTCCCCAAGAACAATACAGGCAGGCTCGCGCAGAAATTCTTAACACCACGTTTGAAGACATTGAAAGAAATATTCGCGAGCAGTTGGACAGCCTGTTTAACGGAACAGATTTTAATTCGAGAGAGGATATAGTCGGTATAACAGTAAACCGATGGGCTCATGGATATGCCTATGATCTGTCATCACATTTATTATTTGATACGGTTTACGAGGATTATGATGATGAGCGCTATGCCCATGTGCGGGGGCGGAAACCCTTTGGGCATATTGCCATTGCCAACGCAGATTCGGGCGCCAGCGCCATGCTGGAGTCTGCAGTAGAACAGGGTTATCGGGCAGTCAATGAAATCCTGGCGCTTTAGATTAACGCTAAATTAAAAGTCTCACTGGGTTTTAAGAGCTAATAAACGGAGCGCAGTAGCCAAACTGAGTGCGAGTTTTTGTTTGACCATTGGGGCAATGGTAGTCGCACTGATTAAATTCCTGCATATCACCAGGAAGCATGCCACCTGATTGCTTAGCACTTTCAATCAAATGACAACTATTGATAGGCGCGTCTACTGGAGCCAACGCCTGGCAGGCTACAATAAGCATTGCAGTAAAAATAATCCCTAAAACTCTCATTATTATTCTTCAACTTCTCTTATTGTTGTAATTATTTTACCCAATGGTCAGCTCTCTTGGTCATTTTATTGCAGGCCTTAAGGTTGTCATTGAGCTTCAGGATAGGGCTAATTCAAACCTCTGAGCTATCTTACGCCTTTGAGTCGGGCTAAGTGGCACTAATATGTTTAACCGGTTACTATCAAAACAGTTTTGCGAAATAATTGCGGATATTAAGCTGGCCGGCAAGGCTATTTTGGATGCTGTGACTGCACTTAAATTTGATGCTGAATTTTCCTGTTGGCATCCTTTAGCAGGATCGAGGGATTTATGAATTTTGTACCTTATGCGGTGCCCGTGTTTTTACTGCTGATTCTGGTTGAGCTGTGCTGGGGTTGGTTAAAAGGCAACAATACCTATAGGGTTAATGACAGTATCAATAGCCTGAGCATGGGCCTGCTGAGCACTGTGACCAAGCTTGTATTCTTGAATATAGGCTTGCTGGTGTTTTCTCGTATCGAGCAGAGCTATGGCGTGTGGGCCTTTGATATGGCATCTCTTGGCCACTGGTTGCTGGGTATTCTGCTCTATGACTTTCTCTATTATTGGCATCATCGTATCAGTCATGAGCGACAGCTTTTTTGGGCGTCCCATGTGGTTCATCATCAGAGTGAAGACTACAACCTCAGTACCGCGCTGCGCCAAACCAGCACCAGCTTTCTAACCACCTGGGTGTTTTATATTCCCTGTTTTCTCCTTGGCATGCCCATTTATATGTATGTTAGTATCGCCACCGCCCATCTGGTTTATCAGTTTTGGGTGCATACACAGCATATTCCCAAGCTCGGGTTTCTTGAGTGGTTTATGATCACTCCCTCTAATCACCGGGTGCACCATGCTCAGAACCCCGAATATATCGATAAAAACTATGGCGGTTTGCTGATTGTCTGGGACCGTTTGTTTGGTACTTTTAAGGAAGAAAGCGAACAGGTAAAACCCATCTATGGTATCCGTTCACCACTCTCTAGCTGGAATCCCATCTGGGCTAATCTACATATTTTTTTCGGTATGGTTCGCGATGCCTGGCATACCCAGGCCTGGCGAGATAAGTGCCGAGTTGTTTGGTCTAAAACTGACTGGCGCCCAGCAGATATGGCTGCACGCTACCCTCAGGCGAAAGCAGATTTAGCCAAGTTCGAAAAATATAACCCAGCCCTTAGCACTCGAATTCATGGAGCAGTGGTTGCCCAGTATATTTTGCTATCGTTTTTTCATTTTTGGAGTGCAGAGAACGCTACTCAGCTTTCGCTGCCGCTGCTGTGGATGGCGGTGATGGCCCAGGGCTATATTCTGGTGGTGGTTGGTGCGGTGCTCGATCGGAAGCCCTATGCCCGCCAGTTGGAATATTTGCGGCTATTTCTGCTAACCTCAATGCTTTACGGTAGCTTCAGCATAGGTTTATTGAGTGTTGACTGGCTCTATTATGGGGTTGCTTATCTGGCAGCTAGCACCGCTTTGATTTGGGTTTGTGTCAAGTCAGAATCTATGGGCGAAACAGTGGCCAGCTCTGATCTGGCCTAAATACCCTAGCTATGTACTCTGAGCTATTTATCCCAATTTAAAATATCCATCACAATTTTGGCTTCCTGATTGGCCTGGGCCACCATGGCTGTCGCTGCCTGCTGAATAATCTGCGTTTTAGCTAACTCGGTGGTTTCCTTAGCATAGTCAGCGTCCATAATATGGCTGCGCGATGCCAGGCTGTTAGAGATCATTTCTTTAAGATTATCTATCTGATATTCAAGGCGGTTCATAACAGCGCCATAGGCAGATCTATGGGTATTAATCTGGGTTATCGCATTATCAATCACTGTCAGCGAAGCAGTCACGTCCGATGAGGCTGTTATGCCTGTTGTCGCCACTGCCTCAAACTGTTAAAGAACCACGGTAATTGCGGCGGGCGCGGTGCCATCGGTGAGGCCAGAAATAGTCAAAATACCGGAGGTAGCAGTTGCCGCTGGTTATGATTAAAAAATAGGCTGAATTACCCGCCGCCAGTTGGCTTTAGCGAGAATTTTAGGTATAAAAGAGCCCGCCAAAAGGCGGGCTTTTTTATGTTCTATATCGGGGCTACATTCTTACGTAAGACTGGGTAACCAATTCGCCATTGTAGGTAAATGACTGAGTGAAGTGGTTGTCGTCGATCAATTCCATTTTAACGGCATTGACTGTACCTTCGTAGTCTTCCAAGGAGCTTATCATGGCAGTCTCAACCGCATCACCATTTGCATCAACCGCAAAGGTACCAAAACCAAAGTCCTGACCAGCTTCACCTTTGTAGACAACATTTTGCAACCAGATAAAATGGCCACCGCCAATCATTTTGGTTTCTGAAAATGCACTGAGCTCTGAGTCGTCAGACTGACGAGCTTCAAGCTGCCAGAGGCCATCAAAGACCGAAGTCTCCGTAGAGGCAGTATTCCAAACCTCAACCATATCCAGCAAACGACCACCCTCATACTCCATACCCAAAATTGTCTGTTCGAAACCAGTTTCGGTCTGATCAATAGCAACATCAAAACTGTAACCAGACACAGGACCGTTGTGATTGACTCTTGGCACTTCGACCATCACGCCATTGGACCAGGTTGCATCACCGGCTCCAACATCAATGCTTTCAGTTTGAGCATTGTTGAAGGCATACATAAAGCGCCCATTGGTATAGATTTTTATCTGGTCGCGAGTATATTCGCTCACTTCACCATTTTCGGTGACAGTAACACCCTCAATAAGGTACGCGCCGTCGGGCAGCCCATCGCTGACAGCCGCGGCTTCAACCGCCTGCTGCTCAGCAGAACAACCCAGCAAAGTTGCTATGGCAGATAGTAAAAATAAGGACTTGAGATTCATTGGTATTCCCCTTTAGGTTTATTAGTTATGCCTAGAACCTTACCTAGAGGAGTATTTTATGTATATGAGCGACAGAGCTATTCATCGCAGAATAGCCCCGGTTCTATCTCATTCGGGGGGTAAAAGAACCAAAAAGTCTAGATAACTCGGCCCGGGTTAAGGATACCTTTGGGATCCATAGCCAATTTAATGGTCTTCATCAGAGCTATCTCTTCGGCAGTTCGCGATTGATCAAGAAAATCTCGCTTGAGAACACCAACACCGTGCTCCGCTGTAATTGCTCCAGAATACTCGCCAATCATTAACATAATATCTTCATTAATGCGCAGCTTATCTTCTTCAAGACCAGTGTAGGCACAGACATGTAAGTTGTTATCACCAATATGACCAAACAGCAGCACACCAATATCAAGGTATTTAGCTTTCAAGCGGGTCTCCAGATGTGTGGCGAAAATACCAATATCCCTAATTGGCAGGCTAACATCCTGATTAGACACTGGCCCCAACACCTTAAACAGCTCGCCAATACCATCTCTTATGCGCCAGAATTCTTCTGCATCCTGATGGGACTGAGCCACCACCGCATCAGTCAGAAGCCCAGCCTCCAAATGGCCGAACAGTGCGGCTTCAAAACGCTCCGCACCCAAGGCGGTCTCATTGTCTTTGTACTCAACCAGCAGATAAAAATGATGGTCTTCAGCAAATGGGTTTTGCAGATCTGCCTCAACTTCCAATACTTTATTGAAGTAGTTATCCCACATCAGTTCGAAGCCAGTTAAGCCGGACCCTAAACTGCGTTTAAGCTCTGCCAGCAGTTTAATAACAGACTCGTAGTCTTCTAGGGCACAAAGGGCCGTATGGGAAGCCAAAAGTTTTGGCTGCAACTGAACCACAACTCTGGTGACAATACCCAGAGTACCTTCAGAGCCAATAAATAGATGCTTTAAGTCGTAGCCAGAATTATTTTTTACCATCTTGTTCAGGGCATTGATGACCGTGCCATCGGCTAACACCACTTCCAACCCAAGCACCAGAGAGCGGGTCATACCATAGCGAATCACTTCTGTACCGCCAGCGTTGGTGGCGACATTGCCGCCAATATTACAACTGCCACGGGCACCCAAATCCAATGGCATAAACAGGTCCTGTTCATCGGCAGCCTCTTGCACGGCTTGCAGTGGCGTGCCTGCAAGAACAGTGGCCGTCATGCCCGTAGCATCAATTTCTTCGATGCCATTCATGCGCTCAAGAGAGATAGCAAATTCACCGCTTAAAGGCGTGGCCCCGCCAGCCAAACCAGTCAACCCACCCTGCACCACAACAGGCTGATCATATTCATAGCACAGAGCCATTATTTGAGAGAGTTGTTCAGTGGTTTTAGGCTTTAGCAGAGCCTCAGGCACACAGGGCGAAGCACCGCTCCAATCAGCATGGTACTTGTCACTTATATCATTGCCCAGAAACAGGGCCGAGGGTTCTAGAAGGTCAGTCAGTCTTTCGGTTAAAGTTTGCATTGAGGCTGCACTATCATTATTAGAGGTATAGATTACGGTAGCGACTGTAATAACTATCTTTGCATATCATACCTGACAAGCCTCTTCCGCTACCACTTATCCTCAAAGGTCTCCAGCCGATCAAAGGACTCACCGATCAAGACACCTAACTCTCGCTGCTCACCTTCTTTTAAATGAACCGCTGGGCGACCATGGGCAAAACGATAGTTACAGATTAATGCCACATCACCAACTTCCCAGGCAATGCGAATGCCATGGTCATCATAAATTTTCAAAAACAGTTGCTTTTCTTCTGTACTCATTTCAGAGCCGTCACCAAAGGTTAACTTCAGTGGGCGCTCTTCCGCAGGAAGATGCTGAACCAATGGCCAGGTATCAAACCAGGTACCGTCGTCGGCCATGCTGCTATAAAGCAAGTTGCGATCCAGCTGCGGGAAAAACTCAAAGGCAGAAATATAGAAGCGGGTTTTTAATAGCCGGTTGGAGCCCCACTCCACTTCCAAGCCTCGGCTTTTCGCTTCAATAACAGCTTCATCCGGATCTTCGGTCAACATGGATTGCTGCCAATGGTTGTAAACACCAATATCCAGACGATCGACAAAAGACTCTCGGTCCGAAAGGTTGCGGTGATAACAGAGACCCAATTCTTTTAACTTCTGACCAAAAGGAGTAGCTAAAATCGCATCCGTCGCTTGGCAGTTATCAGAGACAAAGGTGTAACCACCCTCACTGGGCATCTTATGCGCCATAAAGCTCACCATCTTGGTGCTAGACCCAATATATGCCATCTCATGATGATAATGCAGCCAGGCTTCCAGAGGGGCACCTACTTCGTACACATTCTTTTCTATGATCTTGCGTGGGTTGGCACCACCTTCATATTGCCGCTCTTTCTTTAATACCTGAGTTGCGATAAGGCGCATCGACTGCAGATCATCTAGCCCCGTATTAATAACATGAACCAATCCCACATCATCAAAGGTTTTCTGCATATGGGCCGCGAGTTCTGTACTGGCAGCCAAAGGGGCTCCATTGACTCGGTACTGATTGCCATCGATAACAAACAGATCTGGAGAAATTGCAGGCACGCCTGTCCACCACTTGGGTTCTGAGATGTTGGGCAATGGTGCAAATGCTTCTGCGGTCGTAGCGGACATTAATTTTTCTCAACGGTAAAATCTAAAAAAGCTCGATATTCTAATCCCGAAAATAAGTGTCGACAATCAAAAATTACCATTGTTTATACTTTTTAGAATGGACTATATGACTTTACGTCAATTGCCTAAAACTGGCTCAGCAAGTAATTAACCCATAGATATCATCAAAAAGCCGGAAAAAGCTGCGTTGGAAGGCGATAACCCTGAATCTACCTGCCTCTTAGCACTGTTGATTAAATCTCTGTAGCCAGTGTAAAAAGACCAACTGGGCAGTGGTTTGTAAAACAGCTCTTCAACCTCAAAATGCCTGATTACATTTTTTGCCGTGGTCGGTTTTACAAATACGTCCACGGTAGGAGAAAAATACGCCGGAATAATCGTTAATATGCTCCACTTCGCCAGCTTGCCGGTCTGCAAAATATCCACCATTGCCTCGAAACCAGCCTGCTGCTGACCATGCAGCATTTGCTCCAGAGACTTAACCATAAACTCTCGATCGCCAGTATTTAAGCAGCCAACAAAATCGCGAAATTTAGGTTTCTCGAACATGGAAACCATTGAAGAGCGCGACACCACCTTGACCATATTTTCAGCACTGACATTAATATTGCCTAACGCAATTTCGCTAAAGCTCTCCTGAGCCAGGACGGTCATTTTATCTACCCGATGCTTTTTACCAATAGCCTGCATCTCGGGATTCGCAAAACCCCCTGGGTAGCATTGTAAAAAGTGGGCCTCTGCCAGTTTTAATTTTTGCTTATTTAACGCCATTGTTTCTCCTCAATTAACTGAGAAATCAGAGCCCCGAAATTCAGTTTTCGGCTAAATAATTCCACAGGTATCCTTTTATCGCAATCCAGCCACAGTTGAACCTATTTACCTAGAGGTTGAATTCCTTTCAACGGAAAATAGTTTCAGGACTGATTAAAACTTTTTAAAAACATTTTACGAGGGTGCCATGCTTTCAAATTGTTCGTCCACTGCTATTCGCCAACCACTTCTTATCGGTTTGATTTCAATTTTGTTATCAGCCTGCGGCGGAGGTGGTGGTGAGAGTACGCCTGCACCTCAACCGGCCGGCGACACCTCAGCCCCCGTTATTACATTGACTGGCTCTTCGTCTATTACCATCGAACAGGGCACAGACTTTGGCGATCCGGGTTGGAGCGCTACAGATAATGTAGATGATGTTCTCACGGTTAGTGTTGACGGCACTGTTAATTCAGATCTGGTTGGGGAATATACCCTCACCTACTCAACCTCTGATAGCGCAGGCAACAGCTCCAGTGTCACCAGAACGGTGACGGTTGTAGACACCACTGCGCCTGTTATCACTCTCAATGGCGCTGCTGAAATAAATCATAGCTTTGGGGAGTTATACACTGACCCTGGTGCAACAGCCACCGATAGCAATGACGGTGGGATCAACGTGACTTCCAGCGGCACTGTAGATGTGGACTCAGCTGGTACATACACCATCACCTACACAGCAACAGATGCCGCTGGCAATAGCGTAACCTTGAATAGAACTGTCAATGTTCCCGCTGTTAACAGCTCAGATAATTCAGTGGTTCAGGTATTAGATGATGGTCTGGCTGGTTCTCTTTGGACAGAGGGCTTAGTGGCATTTGATCAGGGCATCGGATGGATGGCCTGCACCAATGACGGAGGCGAGGGCTGCCCCAATATCGCTTGGGAAGTGGTGGCGGATGTTGATCGCGGCGATGTTCTTCAAATCACAACAGGCAGTAATTCTACTCAATTAGCGGGCTTTTATGTGGGTGCAATAGACCCCTTGGATATGAGCGGCTACGCCAGTGGTAATCTGCTGTTTGATATCAAAGTTCTCAGCGGTGATGCCAACTTCACTATGAAAATTGACTGCGTTATGCCCTGTACCACCGGAGACCAGGTTCTCGGTGAACATGGTGTATCTGGATGGGAAACAGTGACAGTTCCCGTGACACAGCTAACCGCAGCTGGCCTTGAACTGGAAAACGTTTCCACCGGTCTGGTTATCTGGGCAAGCAACAAATTAGACACAGTTTATCTGTTAGATAACATTCGCTGGGAAGTTGAGGGCACAGTGACCGTAGGCAATGGTGGCAGCACCGTTGATATTGCCAACCCACTGGTTGTATTTGATGCTGGTGTCGTGGGCGATACATGGGATCTTGGCCTCAATGGCTATGACCAAGAAATAAACTATGCCGAGTGCAGTAATGATGGTGGGGCTGCCTGTCCTAATATTGCCTGGACATTGGTGGATGACACTGAGCGTGGTTCGGTATTGGAGATCAGCCATTCCTCTGCCGGTCAGGTCGCAGCTGTTTATGCCAAAACCTCTACTGCTTATGACGCCTCTACCTATGCAGGCGGCAACATTGTGTTTGATGTGAAGGTAATCACTGGCAGCAGTAATCTATCCATGAAAATTGATTGCGTATATCCCTGCACCTCAGGCAACTATGGGCTGGGCAGTGCCGGGTCAACAGGCTGGGAAACTGTCATGGTTCCAGTGAATAATTTGGTGGCTCAGGATCTGGACTTAACCACTATTGATACTGGTATTGTGGTCTGGGCTACCGACTACACAGACACGGTTTTCCGTATCGACAATATACGCTGGTTAGCGGCAGAGGGTGGTCCAACCGCAGGCACAGGCACAGATTCTAATAACTCCAGTACTGAAGTGTGGGTCAATCCCAATCTCACTGGCTACTCAACGCCAGAGACTTACGCTGGATATACATTACTCTGGTCCGATGACTTCTCCGGCAGCGAACTCGATACTACCTACTGGACTCACGAAACTGGTACTGGCAACGGCGGCTGGGGTAATAATGAGCTAGAGTACTATCGCTCTAATAACACCAGTGTAAAAGAGGGCCTGCTGGTTATTGAAGCTCGAAAAGAGAGCTTTGGCGGCCAGCAGTACACCTCCTCAAGAATCAAAACCCAGGGCAAACTATCGTTCAAATATGGTCGAGTGGATGTCCGTGCAGCCATGCCTCAGGGTAAGGGGCTGTGGCCAGCTCTGTGGATGCTGGGCGAGAATATCTCAACCGTTAGCTGGCCCTACAGCGGCGAGATCGACATTATGGAAATGGTCGGTGGTAGCGGCGGTGAAAGTACCGTGGTGGGCACTGCCCACTGGAATAATGGCGGTACCGGTGCCAGCTATTCTCCAGCCTCCTTTGGCGACACTTTAACATTGACTGGCGGCGAAACTCTGGCCAATAAGTACCATGTATTCAGCCTGATATGGACCGCAGATTCACTGACTTGGTATATTGATGATGTCGAATATCACCGCATGGCTATTGATGACAGCGTCAGCTTATCGGCATTCCAAAAAGAGTTTTTCCTGCTCTTCAATGTTGCCGTAGGCGGTAACTGGCCCGGTGTACCCAATGCCAACACCAGTTTCCCTCAGCGTATGTTGGTGGACTATGTGCGAGTATTCCAAGCGGATTAACTGATAGCTTTGCTCAGGGATTAACCGGTCTCAAAGAAGAATTAAAGAGACTGGTTGATCCATAGCAGAGTTCCCAGAGGGTCGGGAGACTCGGTGATTGGTCGCCCAATAACCAGATAGTCACTGCCCAATGCGATTGCATCAGGGGGGCTGACCACACGGCGCTGATCGTCAGCGGCACTGTCTGACAAACGTATGCCTGGAGTAATCAGCTTAAATTCAGACCCCAAAGCCGCTTTCAGCGCACTGGCTTCCTGAGCCGAACAGACCACACCATCCACACCAGCATTCTTGCTCACCTGAGCCAGAGACATCACCTGCTCGGCCGGACTGCGGTTGATGCCTAACTCCGCCAAATCCGCTTCGTCCATACTGGTCAATACAGTTACCGCAATCAGTAACATATCACTGCCCTGCTGCTCCAGCGCCTGCTTCGCGGCGGCCATCATGCGGCTGCCTCCGGAGGCATGCACATTGGCCATCCACACACCAAGATCAGCGGCGGCACTAATTGCCTTAGCGGTGGTGTTGGGAATATCGTAAAATTTTAAATCTAGAAAGACATCAAAACCCTGCCCAACTAGGGCTTTCACCAACTCTGGCCCAGTTCGGGTAAATAATTCTTTACCCACTTTCAAACGGCATTGAGTTGGGTCTAGCTGCTCCGCCAGCGCGAATGCCGCCTGACGATTATCAAAATCAAGAGCAACAATAACTGGAGATTGGGATATGGTCATAACAGGGCTAATCCTTTTTGAGCGCGCGATTTAGCTTGCGCCGATAGTTAGCAATAATCACTGAGCTGGCAAAGATCCCAAGCAGGGTACCTGAGGCCAGGAATATTAGCAGCCACAGGCCAAGACTTATTACCGGGCTGCTGAGCAGAACAAAATTTACGCTGATTAGCTGGCTGTTCTCCATGGCAAAGAGAGCACCCACCAGTGCGATAGCAACAACTACAATAAATTGAATAAATAACCACAGTGCGCGCACGCAGGCCTCCAGAAGGCTTTTAGCTATATCGATTGGTCATTGTAACCGCTGATGACATTGCCGACAAAAAGCGATGATTGGGTCGGGCAAAAAAAATGCGCCGAGGACATTATCCTCGACGCATTTGATATTTTGTCTGGCAGTCTGCTGTTTACTTCTTAGCAGCACCAAAACGCTTGTTGAAGCGATCGATTCGACCACCAGTATCAACAATTTTCTGCTTGCCTGTGTAGAACGGGTGACATGCAGAGCAAACATCTAAATAAATGCTTTCAGCGCGTGTTGAACCGACTTTGATAACGTTACCGCAGCTGCAAGTTGCAACTAATTCGTTATAGGTTGGGTGAATCTCAGTTTTCATCATATACTCCAATCCGCGAGCCGCCACCCCATCGTGAAACTGTTAAGCTACCCTTCAAACAGTGAAAAAAAGTAGTGCAGTTCCCGCAAGGCACGGTAGGCCATTTCTAAAGAGCGCGGATTCTAGCAGAAATAAACCCGGTTACAAAAGGAATTCTCAATTTTTTATGGTGCAATCAGAGCCCCTAGTTATTCGTGTTGCAGTGCCCTCACCTCTGCGCCGACTGTTCGACTACCTGATCCCCGATTATATTGATGAAAATCAGGCGGAACACCAGCTGCAACCCGGCTGTCGCGTGACCGTACCCTTTGGCCGTCGAGAAGTAACTGGCCTGATTATTGAGACGGCCAGACACAGTGAATTTGAACTGAGTAAACTTAAACCGATCAGCCGGCTGATTGATGCCGAGCCTCTTCTGCCCTCTTCATTATTTAAGATGTTTATATGGGCCGCTAACTACTATCAACAGCCTATTGGTGATGCCCTATTTACCACATTGCCAGTGCTGCTGCGCAAAGGTGAACTGCCACCCCAGTCTGGCCAACCCGGCTGGAAACTCAGTACCATGGGCCTTGGATTAGGGCTGGAATCCCTCAATCAGGCGCGCAAACAGCGAGCACTTATTGAGCTGATTCAGGATCAGGGGCCAGAGCTGGGCGAGTCGATTATCCTAGAGACCTTTTCTCGCTCGATTATCAAACAGCTCGAGCGAAAGGCTCTGATCGAACCTGTGATCATCGAACCGACCGCTGGGCCTGCAGAAAATTTACTCAGACACGATCATCTCCCACTCTACAGCTCCCAGCAGATAGCGATGGATGCCATACAAAGTCACGGCTTTAACAGCTATCTATTAGACGGTGTCACCGGCAGTGGTAAAACAGAAGTCTATCTCCAGTCTATTGAAAAAATACTCCGCTATGGGCGCCAGGCCCTGGTACTGATTCCAGAGATTAGCCTGACCCCGCAAACTGAAAAGCGCTTTCGCGATCGCTTTAATGTGCCCATGGTGACCTTGCACTCCGGCCTGACAGATAAGCAGCGTCTAGCCGCTTGGATGCAGGCTAAAACAGGCGAGGCCTCTATTATCCTAGGCACTAGATCAGCTATTTTTACACCCCTTAAATCACCGGGGCTTATTATTCTGGATGAAGAGCATGATCAGTCCTACAAGCAGCAAAAAGGGTTTCGCTACTCGGCACGAGATCTAGCGGTCGTTCGTGCCCAGCAGGAGGGTATTCCCATTGTACTGGGGTCTGCCACCCCCTCATTAGAATCACTAAATAACTGTGCCAGTGGCCGCTACCAGCATCTGATACTCAGCACCCGTGCCGGTGACGCAGTCCAGCCAGATTGGCACATGGTAGATTTAAAATCTGAGCGGGTCGAGTCTGGTATTGCAGCCTCAACACTGGCCGCTATTGGCGCGACTATTAAAAATCAACAGCAGGTGCTGGTGTTTCTCAATCGCCGCGGCTATGCCCCAGCACTGCTATGCCATCAATGTGGCTGGACAGCAGAATGTAAACAATGCGATTCGCGGCTCACTGTGCATCGGGCTCGGGGAAGACTTATCTGTCACCACTGCGATTATCAGGAGCGCATCCCCCAACAGTGCCCCAGCTGTCAGGGACACCAATTAATCGCTGCCGGAGAGGGTACCCAGCGCAGCGAAGCCTATCTGCAACAATGTTTCCCCGATACCAAAGTACTGCGCGTAGATCGCGACAGCACCAGACGCAAAGGGGCCATGCAGGAAGTCTTTGATACCGCAGATAGCGGTGAGCCCTGCATATTGATTGGCACCCAAATGCTGGCCAAAGGCCATCATTTTGCCAATGTCACTTTGGTCGCCATTTTAGATGCAGATAGCGGTCTGTTTAGCCCAGATTTTCGCGGTCATGAACGCACAGGCCAACTATTAACCCAAGTAGCCGGCCGCAGCGGTCGCGGTAAAGTTCGCGGAAGAGTATTTATTCAAACCCACCAACCGGACCATCCACTGCTGGAGCTACTAATGGATAAGGGTTATGGGCATTTTGCGACCCAGTTAATCGCTCAACGACAATTTAGCCAACTGCCACCCTTCAGGCATATGGCGGTGATTAGAGCTGAAGCTGAGCGCGCCAATGACGCCGAGAATTTTTTGCGCCTGGTCCGGCAGCTAGCCGAGAACATTTCGTCACCCAGCCCAGATATGAGCTATTTAGGGCCTCTGCCAGCGATGCTGGAAAAGCGTGCAGGGCGTTTTCGATATGTCTTGCAAGTTGAGGCCGAACAGCGGCCTGCACTGCAAGCTCTGCTATCACAGCTCGCACCTCAGCTGGAAAACCATAAAGACGCGCGACGAGTGCGATGGTCGATTGATGTCGACCCCCAGGAGCGATAAAAATAACGTATCCAAGGGGAGATTGTTTTGCTAACAGCGCGCCCCTTCACCTACAATTACGGCAATTCTATAGAGGGGCAACACATGGCGCGCGACTATCGACGGAAATCTGCTACTCGCTCACATCAGAGTAAGTCTACAGGTACATCCTCTGCCCCAGCATTTTTTGCAGGCATAGTCATTGGCGCTCTGGGTATGTATTTTTTGCCTGCGATTTTTAGCGGCGAAATACCTGATACCAGAGCCATTATAAAAGCCGCTGATGAGGCAGAAATACCTAACCTTACCTTTAGCTTTCACGACATGCTAAAGGACACGGAAATTATTATCCCAGACGATGCACAGGGAAAGACCGGTGGCCCAGCGGTAAAGAAAAATTATTCCTATTTACTGCAGGTGGGTTCATTTAGAAATAAACCTGATGCTGAAGGCCTGCGGGTGCAACTACTGTTGCTAAACCTGACCGCCAGCGTCGAAACCTTTGGCGCTGGCACTGCTGATGTTTGGCACCGGGTGCTGGTAGGCCCCTTCGCCAACAC
Source organism: Porticoccaceae bacterium (assembly GCA_029252555.1). GTDB lineage: Bacteria > Pseudomonadota > Gammaproteobacteria > Pseudomonadales > Porticoccaceae > HTCC2207. Next base: position 61,785 of record JAQXBF010000008.1, on the reverse strand, counting down.
CTCGAAGACAGCCGCTGCTCGAGCCAAACTCTCTCAGAATGATATAGATAGCCTGCTGGTTAAGCGCAAACTTTAAAGATAGGCATCGTATTCCATTAGCGTGACTCTGCTGTCGAACTCATGCTTCTCCATACGTTTACTCTGGGCATAGGTTCTTTGCAGTTCAGAACCCAAAGCATCGCGAATAAACTCTGACTTTTCGAATGCTTTGATTGCATCATTCCAAAAATGGGGCAGTAAAGCCTCAACGTCCCCTGCATCGCCTTCCACTGCCTCTGGTGCTGAGAGCTTATTTTCAATGCCATGAAGAACCCCTGCCAACATAACGGCGACAGTTAAATAAATATTGGCATCTGCGCCAGCGACACGGTGTTCGATACGAATAGCTCGATGGTCACCGCCGGGAATGCGAATCGCGGTGGTGCGATTTTCATAACCCCAGTTAGGTGCCAGTGGCGCATAACAACCGGGCACCATACGACGGTACGAATTTATATTGGGCGCGAAAATTGCCATGCTATCGCCCATGGTTTCAAGGCAACCCGCAACAGCCTGGTTAAGCAGCTCAGACCCAGTATCAGTGCCATTATCAAAGACATTGTTACCCTGGCTATCTATAAGGCTGAAATGAATATGCATGCCATTGCCCACTTGATCAGTAAAGGGCTTGGCCATAAAAGAAGCAACTCGATCATGGCTACTCGCCACCTGGCGAATCGCACGTTTTAACATGCTGCCCTGATCACAGGCGCGCAGGGCACAGTCCTGGTGATAAAGATTAATCTCGAACTGAGACGGGCCAAACTCTGTAATCAATGTATCAACTGGCAGGTTCTGAATCTTCGCTGCGTTGTTAATGGCGTCCATCAATGGTGCGGCATCTCGCATGGCATCTAAACCATAGGTTTGGCCACCCAGTGCCGGGCTGCCGTCCAACGCCCGCTGACTGTGCTGAGGGGCACCAAATCGATCGCGGTCCAGTTCAAATAGATGGAATTCCATCTCACTGGCCACCACTGGTGTCAGGCCCAGTTTGTCGAAACGCTTTAAGATATTGTTCAATACGACGCGGCAGTCACCCAGATAGGGCTCGTCGCCACTAAAACTACCCATAGAGACAATAATTTGAGCCGTGGGTCTATCGGCCCAAGGTACCAATGCCAGAGTATTTATATCGGCAGTACAAATACCATCGGTGTCGCCTGTAGCAGTGATTAACTCCTCCAGATCACGACCCCAGCTATCCAAAGAACAGGTGGTCTGAGGCATTTTATAGCCTCCGTCAAACAGTTTTGTTATCTGCTTGCGGGGAAGCCATTTGCCACGCTGAATACCATTGAGGTCATGCAACAAAACTTCAAATATTTCGATATCCGGGTGTTGTTGCAAAAATTGTTCTAACTGATCCATGATGATTCCGCTGTTTATCCAAGGTCGACATTATGGCACTTCGCGCAATATTAAAAATACGATAAATGCATTGACTACCCATAGAGGGTATTCGGCAGGTGCCTCAAAACGGTAGTATTAACCAGAATCTACCCAGTGATTAAGTAGCAGTAAAGAAAATAAATTTTAATGAGGGATTAGACATGTTCAATAGAACTATAAATACCATTGTTGTCTCAATCATCGGCCTCACCGGCTGCCAAGAAGCAGTCAAAAATAACGCAGATAAAGTCTTTACCGGTGGCACTATTTACACCGCTGACGACAACCAGTCTGTGGCCACCGCTATGGCCATTTCTGGCGATCAAATTATAGGCATAGGCTCAGACAGTGCCATGCAGGCCATGGTTGGCGAACAGACTGAAATTATTGAGCTACAGGGTAAGATGATTATTCCCGGCCTCCACGATGTGCATATCCATTTGCCCGGAATCGTTGAGACTGATAGCTGTGATCTGGCCAGTGAGCCCTTTTCATTGCAAGATCTTGTACCGCGTCTGAAACCCTGTCTGGAAAAACTCGAAGCAGGCGAGTGGCTCAGTGTTGACCAATGGTCTTACACAGCAGGTAATGAACCCACAGAAGCCCTGCCAACAATGCGCGCCGCCTTGGATGCGGTTTCTACAGAACACCCAATTATGTTGCTGGGCAATGATGGCCATCATGGTGCAGTTAACAGCTATGCTCTGGCTCTGGCAACTGATAAGTATGGTAATCAAGTGGGCTTAAGTGTCGAGAGTCTGGCCGCAGAATTTGCAGATTTCACAGCGCTGGTGGGTGTTGATGCCGATGGTGAACCCAATGGTGCGGTCAATGAAGACGCGCGCAAATTAGTCAATATGCCTAATCTTTGGGGCTACCCTGAAATAGATAATGAACTGGTAAGCAGAATCAGCGACAAACTGGCATCCAATGGCATCACCTCAGTACTGGATGCAGCGTTAACCAGCAAGGATATTACTGGCTTTGCCAACGCCGCCAAAGACAGCCCTCTCAATTACCGAATGTCGATCGCGTTTTATGCCGACTTCGAACATTACCGCCCAAATCCAGATGCAGCCATTGATGTAGATGCTGTGGTCGCAGATATGCTGGCTGTGCAGGCAACCCATCAGGGTATCGCCAACTTTAAAGTTGATACCGCAAAAATCTTTATCGATGGTGTTATTGAGGGCGACCCCTACTCCATGCCACCCACCTTACCCAACGCTGCCGTGCTGAATGACTATTTGCAACCTATCTTCAAAACAGATTTGGACACTGGGGCTATCGGTGTGCAGAGTTATGTCAACACTGACTCCGCCGCCTGCACTCAGGGGCGCACCCTTAAATCTGCCGCAGATAAAAAAGCCTTCTTTAAAGAGCATGGTTTTTTACCTGCTCAATGTGCCAAGAGCAAGGGTGTACTCGAAAAAGAGGCAGAGTTTTTATACGACTACACCCTCGCTCTCTACGATGCCGGTATCAATGTGCACAGCCACGCCATTGGTGATCGGGCTGTGCGCTTTGCTCTCGATGCCTTCGAGGCAGCTAGAAATGCTAGCCCAGATTCTCAGGCCAACCTGTCGATGGCCCACGCACAGATTATTGCGCCAGAGGATATACCACGTTTTGGCAAACTTGATGTCTACCCTTCATTTACCTTTGCCTGGATTGAGCCAGATGCGGGCTATCTAATGACCGTTTCGCCCTTTTTGAGCCACATAAAATCGGCAGAGGATTTATTTGACCCCGATGACTATGGCTTTAGCGCCTCTTACCCCGCCGGGTCAATTGCAGCGGCAGGAGGGGTGTTAACCGCAGGCAGTGACGCACCAGTTGATACCCGTGAGCCTCGTCCGTTCTTTAACCTTGAAAAAGCGGTGACCCGGCAGCAAGATGAAACGGGCAAAATCTATAACGCAGAGGAGAAGGTTTCCCTAGCCGATGCACTTGATGCGTACACTATTAATGGCGCGGAAATGCTAAAAAATGAGCAGATCACTGGATCATTGGAAGCGGGCAAGAAAGCAGACTTCGTTATTTTAGATACTGACCTGCTAGCTTTGGAAGCCGCGGGTAATGCCTCTCAGATATCCGATGTTAGGGTGCTATCAACCTGGTTTGACGGGCGCAAAATCTATAGCGCCGATGAAGCCGGCAACTAGTTTAAACAAGCCGAATAAGTGAGGTAGGTTGCGGCCTGCCCACCCTTTTGGGTACATGACGATAGAGCATTTCTGGTATCTAATAGAGCCCTTAGATATTAACCCTTTTAGGTACTGCGCAAGCCCGTGCAGCATGCCTTAAATTACCCTAATTGAGAGCCCGGCCATGACCAAAATGCTAACGACTGAACAGTGGCAGCAATTAGATGCGCGCCGTCACCTGCATCCTTTTACCGACCTTGGCGACTATGCAAAAAAGCCCGGCAGAATTATTAGCCGCGCCGAGCATATTTATATCCACGACACCGATGGCAACAAGCTACTGGACGCCATGTCAGGGCTCTGGTGCTGCAGCCTCGGCTATAGCCAGCCAAAAATTGCCGAAGCAGTCAGCCGTCAGTTTCAAGAACTGCCCTACTACAATAATTTTTTCCAGTGCAGTAATGTACCGGCGGTAGAGCTTGCAGATCGTCTGGTGCAAATGACTCCGGATCAGTTTACCCATGTCTTCTTCACCGGCTCTGGCTCTGAGGCCAACGACACCAATATCCGTCTAGTACGTCGCTACTGGGATCTGCAAAACAAGCCCAAGAAGCGTATTATTCTCTCCAGAACCAATGCCTACCATGGCAGCACCATCGCCTCGGCCAGTCTCGGCGGCTTTGAGTTTGTCCACAATCAGTTCGAAACCCTGCCCTATGTTCAGCATATTGCTGACCCCAACTGGTATTGTAGTGGCGCTGAATTAACCCCTCAAGAATTTGGTCTGCAATGTGCGCGCGAGCTAGAAACCCGTATCGATGAGTTAGGCGCAGATAATGTCGCCGCCTTTATTGCCGAACCTATTCAGGGGGCCGGTGGAGTGATCGTGCCACCAGATAGCTACTGGCCAGAGGTAAGCCGTATTCTGAAAGAGCGGGATATTCTGTTTATCAGCGACGAAGTGATCTGTGGTTTTGGCCGCACTGGTAACATGTTCGGCTGCCAGACCTTCGGCACAGAACCTGATCTAATGACGTTTGCCAAAGCCGTCACCAATGGTTTCCAACCTCTGGGTGGCGTTATGGTCAGTGATAAAGTCGCCAGCGTCATTACCGGTTCCGGCGGTGAGTTCGGCCATGGCTTTACCTATTCCGGTCACCCTATCGCCTGCTCTGCCGCACTCGCGACTCTGGATATTATTGAAAGCGAGAATATGGTTGATCATGTGGCCAATGATATGGGCCCCTATTTGCAAAGCAAATGGCAGGCACTGGCAGAGCACCCTATTGTGGGTCATGTGCGCGGTTTAGGTATGCTGGGCTCCATTGAGTTGGTGCGCAACAAAGAGACTCGCGAACGCTTGGAGCCAGAGCAAAAATCTGGCAGCGTGTGCCGCGAATTCTGTATCAGTAATAACCTAGTGATGCGTGCGGTGGGCGACTCAATGATTATTTCACCGCCATTTGTCAGCAGCCACGAAGAAATTGATCTATTAATCGAACGTGCAACTAAAGCGCTGGATTCAACCGCGCAACATTATCAGGTAAAGGGTTCTTAAAATGTCAGGTGATTGGGGAAAATTTAACTGGGAAGATCCTTTTAAACTAGATGACCAGCTCAGTGATGAAGAGCGGCTGGTGCGAGATACTGCGGCTAACTATGCGCAAGAAAATCTGCTTCCCAGAGTGCGCGATGCGTTTAGAAACGAAGCCACGGACCGAGCCATCTTTAATGAGATGGGCGAACTGGGCCTGCTGGGTGCCACTATCGATGGCTACGGCTGCTCCGGTGTAAACTATGTCTGCTATGGTCTGGTGGCAAGAGAGGTCGAGCGGGTGGACTCAGGTTACCGCTCAATGATGAGTGTGCAGTCAAGCTTGGTTATGTACCCCATCTACACCTACGGCACCGAACAACAGAGAGAGAAGTATCTGCCTAAACTGGCCACTGGTGAGTGGGTGGGTTGCTTTGGTTTGACCGAGCCCGATGCAGGCTCAGATCCGGGCAGCATGAAAACCCGCGCTAAAACAGTTGATGGCGGCTATTTGCTATCTGGTAGCAAAATGTGGATCAGCAACTCCCCTATCGCCGATGTTTTTGTGGTCTGGGCTAAAACCGATGACGGCATTATCCGCGGCTTTATTCTCGACAAAGGCATGAAAGGCCTATCTGCACCCAAAATCGACGGCAAACTTGCCCTGCGAGCGTCGATTACTGGTGAGATCGTGATGGACGAGGTATTTGTGCCCGAAGATCAACTTATGCCCAATGTACAGGGTCTTAAAGGGCCCTTTGGCTGCCTCAACTCTGCTCGCTACGGCATTAGCTGGGGCACTATGGGTGCCGCAGAAGACTGCTGGCATGCCGCTCGCCAATACTGCATGGATCGTATTCAGTTTAATCGGCCACTGGCAGCTACTCAGCTCATTCAGCTGAAGCTGGCCAACATGCAGACCGATATTGCTTTGGGCTTACAGGGGTCGTTGCGCGCAGGTCGCCTTAAAGACCGCGGGGAGCTAGCACCAGAACTTATTTCAATGATGAAGCGCAATAACTGTGGCAAAGCGCTGGATATTGCCCGCATAGCGAGAGATATGCATGGTGGCAATGGTATCTCCGATGAGTACCCAGTCATGCGCCATATGCTTAATCTGGAAGTGGTCAATACCTACGAAGGTACAGCCGATGTTCACGCCTTGATTCTGGGTCGCGCCCAGACCAACATCCAGGCCTTCGGCTAAAGCTAATGCCCGGACCACTGGCTGGTTATAAAGTACTGGATATGAGCCGTATTCTGGCCGGCCCCTGGGCTGGTCAGATGCTCGCTGACCTGGGTGCAGAGGTTATTAAAATAGAGCGGCCTAATGTGGGTGACGACACCCGCCAATGGGGGCCCCCTTATCTGAAAGACAAAGCAGGTCACAACACAGCCGACGCCGCCTATTTCTTCTGTACCAATCGTGGAAAACAGTCTGTCACCTTGGATATCACCAAACCCGAGGGTCAAGAGATTATTCGCCAACTGGCCAGCCAGTGCGATGCACTGATTGAAAACTATAAGGTTGGTGGCCTGGCTAAATATGGTCTCGACTACCCATCAATCTCTGCCATCAATCCCAAGCTGGTGTACTGCTCTATTACTGGCTTTGGCCAAACTGGCCCCTATGCCCAGCGCCCCGGCTATGATTTTTTAATTCAGGGCATGGGCGGCCTGATGAGCGTAACCGGCACCCCAGGCCATGGGGCTGGAGGCCCGGTTAAAGTGGGAGTTGCAGTAACAGATTTATTTACTGGCCTTTATGCCGCCAATGCGATTCAGGGAGCATTACTTGAACGTCATCAGTCCGGTTTGGGTCAATATATTGATTTAGCACTGTTAGATGTGCAGGCCGCAGTGCTGGCCAACCAGGCGAGTAATTATCTGATTGGTGGTGTGGTGCCTGAGCGCCTTGGCAATGCCCACCCAAATATTGTTCCCTATCAGGCCTTTACCACTGCCAATGGCCATATTATTTTAGCCGTGGGCAACGATAGTCAGTTTAAACGCCTTTGCTCAGTGCTGGGTAAACCGGAATGGGCAGACAACACTGATTACACCACTAATTCGGCACGGGTCGAGAACCGACAGCAGCTCTGCACCGCTATTGGCAACTGCTTAAGTCAGCGCGATAGCGGAGAATGGCTAAGCCTGCTAGAGCAGCATGAGGTGCCCTGCGGTCCTATTAATACGATTGATCAGGTGTTTAAAGACCCCCAGATTCTTGCCCGCAATATGCTGGTCAAGATGGCAGATAAGCGCGCTGGTGACATACAGTTGGTGGGCAACCCCATTCACTACAGCCGCTCTGAGATTGATTATTCTGTGCCACCCCCACAAATTGGGGATGACACAGAAACAGTACTTGGGGAGTACCTCGAGTACACAGAGTTAGAGCTTGAGACTCTGCGTCGGAAATCGATTATTTAAGCTTTTGCTGACCGATCCAGGCGTCGATTGAAGACTCCAAAATAGCCAGAGGCATAGCACCACTGGATAAAATTGCTTCATGAAACTGCCTGCTATCAAACTGATCGCCCAATGCCAATTCAGCCTTGGCACGCAGCGCCAACATGGCTTGCTGACCTACTTTGTAAGAGGTCGCCTGACCAGGCCAAACCACATAACGCTCGATTTCACGGGTGACTTCAGCATCAGTCAACCCAGTTTTTAAGCGCATATAGTCGATAGCTTTTTCACGGGTCCAACGCTTAGAGTGCAAACCTGTATCCACCACCAGGCGCACAGCACGAAACATTTCATCCTGCAAACGACCCAGATTACCCAGCGGGTCATCGTCGTAAACGCCCATATCGGTAAATGCGATTCGCTCGGCATAGAGAGCCCAGCCTTCGGTGTAGGCAGAAAATGGGCTCAGTTTTCGCAGCAGAGGCACATTCTCGATTAACTGGGCTGCGGAAATCTGAAAATGATGGCCAGGCGCGCCCTCATGATACATAAAGGTCGGTAATTTCCAACGCGGATTATCTGCGGTATCTTTTTGATTGATATAAAAACGGCCGGGAGTAGAACCATCCAGTGCTGGTGGCTGGTAGTAACCTCCAGGAGAGGAGTCTTGAGAATAGACAGGTACCCGGAGAATCTCCAAGGGCTGCGGCGGGATGGTGACAAAGTGTTTATCTGCCAAATCCATCAGCTGATCATTGACCTTATTTAGATAGGCAATCTGCTCGGTGCGGCCGGCCTCTGTATTTGGGAAATTATGCTCTGGCATAGTCATTAGAGTTTGCACTCTAGAGAATATAGTCCCCTCAGTCATGCCCAAGCCCACCAAAATATCACCCATTTCAAGTTCAATACGTGCAACTTCCGAGAGGCCCAGTTGGTGAATTTCGTCGGCACTCATGTCAGTGGTGGTATTCGACTTCAGGGCGATATTGTAAATAGCTTCGCCCTGAGGCAAACGCCATACACCAGCGTCGTGGTTGCTGGTGACTAGAAGCTCTTCAAATAGCTCGATCATTTCCTGATACTGGGGTATCACCTGGCTATCGACAATTTCTATGGCTTCCTGAGTTAGCGCCTGTTTGCGCGCCTCGCTGATATTGTCGAGCTTTTCTAACTTGGCCGGCAATGTGGAAATCAGCGCATTCTGTTCCCCCGATGCATCAGAGAATGCACGCATACCCACCAGTGCTTTCTCAATAATAAAATCCGGAGGCACCGTGCCGTGGTCGCGGTCATCATTCACTCGCACTTTGACCTCAGCAATCACGCGGGCAAATTCTTTGAGCCTCGAGACATAGCGAGCCAGGCTCTCACTGTCGACAATCTGGTGCTGATCAGTCAAAAATTGTGGCAAATTGACCATAGGCCCTGAAATTTGATTGACCAAATAACCACTGTGCCTGTGCTCGGAGGAGCGAATCAAATCATCAAAAAACCAGGCAGCTATTTCCCAGCTTAAAAGTTCCTGACCCTCAAGCCCATTGGGACCATAATTATCCAGCCCAACGCGAGCATTGCGCAAAACAGTCAGTGATTCCTCTTCAGCCTGCGCAGTGTAGGAAGCTAGCTTGCCGCTGTGGAAATCTAGCGGGGTATTATCAATCAGGCCGAGGGAAGTGATTAGCTCCGGCGAATCTATCGCCAACTGAACCGTGACCTTATTGATGTAATTATTGATGCCAACAGGTATTGCCCAGAACCACAGGTACAGGCCAAAAGTAATAACCAATAACAGACCAAGCAGATATTTAGATATTTTTATAACAGCAGACATAGTGGAAACCTATTTAAAAAAACCGATGTGACTTGAGCAATCAGGCCACAATCGACATTATTAGCACAGTCCGATACCGGATCAGCAGTAATTAGACGTCATCTCATGGAGTTTGGATTCAACCGCCGCCGCTAATCACGGCGACTAGCCCTAATCGACCATATGCATAACTGGTGTCGGGAAACCATTAAAGTCACAGGCACAGGTTGTGCAGTAGGCGCCCAGATTAGGCAAATAGATAAAATCTTCGGCTTCGGTATTGGCGGGCAGTTTATGGCGACCCATCACATCAATCGAATCGCAGGTTGGCCCAGCTATGGTCCACGTTCCGGCCTCTCCGGTGCGCTCACTGATCATATTCATAGGGAATTCCAAGCTTAGCTCTAGCAGGCCACCATAGACACCGGTATCCAGATAAACCCAGCGCGCTTCGTCGCGAGTAGCGATGCCGACGACCTGAGCCACCAAACAGCCTGCTGAACCCACTAAAAAGCGGCCTGGCTCCGCCATTACCTGAATATTGTCAGGAATAGACTCAAGCTCTTTATTAATTGCCGCGCCAATCTCTTGGATGGTCGGCTCTTCACCGGTAAATTGCAGTGGGTAGCCGCCACCAATATTCAGTAGTTCTGGCACAAAACCATGGCCAGATAACTTGGCGAACAATACTTTTGCTGCATTAATACCCTCAACCCAATTATTAATATTGCTGCACTGAGAACCCACGTGGAAGGTAACACCACAGATTTGCATACTTAGGCTTTTAGCCGTCTCAATAATCGCTTCAACACCAGCAGGGCTAGCACCAAATTTGCCTGCCAATGGCCAGCTTGAGCCCTCATTGCTCACTTCGATACGCAGATAGAGCTTGGCATCTGGTTTAATCGCCGCAATCTTGGTCACCTCTTCCGGTGTATCCACGGAATACCAAACAATGCCATTTTTTGCCCCATAGACAACCGAGGCAGGTGATTTAATTGGGTTAGAGTAAAAAACGGTCTCCATATCCACGCCCAGTTCAAGCATGGCATCAACTTCAGCCATAGAGGCAACTTCAAAGCAGGTGCCCTCTTCCTTAAATATCTGCAAAATATCTGCATGGGCATTTGCCTTAACGGCAAAGTGAGTGCGAACTCTTGGCATAGCCGCCATAAAACCGCGGGCGTTAGCGCGCAACCGTTGCTCAGACATTGCCAGCACAGGCTGGCTGTAATCTTTGGTATAAGCAGAAGTAAAAGCGATTTGCTGGCGGCTATCTTCCTGCACCATTAATCGCTGTTGGGTTTTGCTCTCGCTTTCCAGCTGAATTGCCCTAGCTTGACTCATATCACACCTGTTTTAAGACCTGTTGTATGGCGCCAGTGTAGAGTTTTAAATTGTCACTTTGTATTGTCAAACCTTCCAAATTGTTTATTATTAACTATCACTTTGTAAATTAAATCGGCAAATTGCTATGAAAAACGAACAACAGCTTCTTAGACTTCTTCAGGAAAACAGCCGCCGCACAGTCTCGGACCTTGCCAATGAATTGGGGCTTAGCCGTGCCACGGTGCAACAGAGCATGGAGAGACTAGAGCGCAAAGGGGTGATTCAAGGCTATACCATCGTTATTAACCCCCATTATGAACAGCAGCAGGTCAGCGCCTACATTATGATTTCGGTGATACCCAAAAAAACCGCCGATATCGTTCGCCAAGTTCATAAGCTGCCGCAGCTCGATATGCTCTGTACTATTAGTGGCCAGTACGACCTGATCGCCAAAGTGACAGAGGCGACCACCGAAGCACTAGACGAAAGCATTGACCGCATAGCTACCCTCGACGGGGTAGAAAAAACACTCAGTCATATTGTCCTCTCAAGTAAGGTAGATAGATAGCTGGGAGACTGGTAACTTAGCTCCTCAAAAAATATAACTAAACACACAACTAAACAGCAGCGATAAACAGCCTTATGAGCAAAACAATAAAAAAACCTAGCTTACTTGACGCCCTGATTCCCGTTATCGTTTTAATCAGCATGCTCGCTGGCACTGTTTATGTATTTGGCTTGGATTCCTTTGGCCCTAATCAGGTGGCATTAATTATGGCGGCAGCGGTAGCTGCCATGATCGGCATAAAAAATGGTTTGGATTGGAAGGAAATTGAACAGGGCATGATTGACACTATTAGTCTGTCAATGCAATCAATCTTAATACTCCTAATGGTCGGCTCGCTAATTGGTAGCTGGATACTCTCTGGCACAGTGCCCAGCATGATTTACTATGGGGTTGAGCTAATGTCCCCAGACTATTTTTATCTCACAGCCTGCCTGGTCTGCGCTCTACTAGGCTTTAGTATCGGCAGTTCATGGACTGTGGCTGGCACCTTGGGTATAGGCCTTATGGGTATTGCCGCAGCACTGGATTTGTCCCTCCCAATCAGTGCCGGCGCGATTATCTCCGGAGCCTATTTCGGCGATAAACTCTCACCACTCTCAGAAACAACCAACCTCGCGGCAGCGGTAACCAGTAATAATCTATTTGATCATATTCAACATATGCTCTGGACTACCATCCCCGGTTTCATTATTACTCTAATTCTATTTTTTATTCTCGGCATCGGCAGTGGTTCCAATGTAGTGATCGACGATATCGAAATACTTCAGGCGGCCATGCAAGACACCTTTACTATCAACCCATTGATGCTGGTGCCCCTGATATTACTCTTGACCATGGCGATCAAAAAACTCCCTGCCCTGTCGACCTTGATCTGTGGCACCGTGGCAGGCTGTCTGTTTGCCGCAGTGTTCCAATCGGATGTGGTGATTGCACTGGCAGATGACGATAGCCTGAGTGCAGGTGCGGCAGTATTTAAGGGACTGTTTAGCTCAATGTTCCTCGGCTACAACTCGGTCACTGGCAACGAAGCCTTGGATGCACTGTTATCTAAAGGGGGCATGAGCAATATGCTGACCACCATCGGTCTGGTTATTAATGCGATGGCCTTTGGCGGTGCCATGAGACGTACGGGTTTGCTGGAGCGTTTGGTTGAAGCTGCCCTAAGCCGGGTTAAGTCTGCGGGAGACCTTATTATCGCCACCGTAGGTACCTGTATTGGCACTAATCTCCTCGCCGCTGACCAGTATCTCTCCATCGTGATTCCCGGCCAGATGTTTGTAAAATCCTACGAAGAGCGCGACCTTAGCACCATCAACCTATCCCGTACCCTTGAGGACTCAGGCACATTGACCTCTGCCCTGGTGCCCTGGAATACCTGTGGTGCCTATATGTCTGCAACCCTCGGCGTTAGCACATTCCTTTACGCACCTTTTGCCTTCTTTAATATTATCTGCCCGATTATTGCGGTTATTTATGGCTATTCTCAGATTGCACTGCTAGAGCTAGATAAAGGACAACAGCAGGCCGTCGCCGACAAGGGATAATAATGACGCGAATAGGGATACTGATACTAACTACCTTTTTTTGGGTCGCTCTAGCCGCTGAACCATTAAATTTCGACGGTCAACGGGCAATGGAGCATATTGCCAATCAACTGGCCTATGGCCCCAGAGAGCCTGGCAATAAAAAAGCCAAGCGACAAACCGTCCAGTATATCCACAACGGCCTGGCCCCCTTCGGCGCTAAACTTAAGGCTCAAAGCTTTACTGCATTCGGCCTACAGGGCACGAACCTCTGGGCCAGCTTCCCAAGTCAGACCCAGAGTAGCCACAGAATTATGCTCGGTGCGCACTGGGATACACGCCCCCAAGCCGAACATGACTCAGACAAGAGTAAGCGCCATATGCCCATTGCAGGTGCCAATGATGGAGCATCGGGAGTGGCTGTGCTTTTAGAAATAGCGCAGATATTAGCGTCTAATCCAGCGCCAGTGACTGTCGATCTAGTCTTTTTCGATCTGGAGGATATGGGTGGAATCGGCGACCGCCCATTCTCGATAGGAGCTAGCCAATTTATAGCGGCCAACCCAGCTTATCGCCCCACTGCAGGGGTTATTGTCGATATGGTCTGCGATAAAAACTTGTCTATTCCAAGGGAACAGCACTCCCAAACCCGCGCGGGCCCATTAATGGATCAGCTATGGGATATTGCCAAAAAACAAAAAGCTACCGCCTTTAAAGATCGCCGAGGCCAGTATATTACCGACGACCATGTGCCATTTTTAAAGGCTGGCATACCTGTAGTCGACCTAATTCACTATCCATTTCCTGATTACTGGCACAGCACCGAAGACAGCATTGATAAATGCAGTGCTGATAGCCTGCAACAGGTAGGTAATGTATTGAGTGACTTTATCTATACATACCTGCAAAATTAGCCAACATAAATACTTTTAAATTTAGGAAATTAGTAGAACGTTATTGTAAAACTGAGTGAGGCTACAAATGATCAGACATAACTTATCCAGATTTATCAGTGGGGCAACCCTCATCAGCCTGCTATCGTTTAATGCAGGCGCAGACCAGTTACTACAGTCTATTAAAGCCGATTACAAAGAGCGGCTAGGCGCTATGTTCACAGATTTTCACCGCAACCCAGAGCTAAGTACCGGAGAAGTGCGCACCGCAAAGAACCTTGCTATTGCCCTGCGCGGCAGTGGCTTTGAGGTTACCGAAGGAGTGGGCGGCACCGGTATTGTCGCTATGTTAAAAAATGGCTCTGGCCCCTTAGTGATGTTGCGCGCGGATATGGATGGCCTGCCCCTAAAAGAGAAATCTGGCCTACCCTATGCCTCCACAGCGACCCAACTAGACCCAATTACCGGCAAGGTTTTTCCGGTAATGCACGCCTGTGGTCACGATGTGCATATCACAAGCCTGATTGGTACTGCCAAGCAGATGGCAGATCGCCGCGACAGCTGGTCCGGTACATTAATGCTGATTGGCCAGCCCGCCGAAGAGCGCGTTATGGGTGCCAGAATAATGATGCAAGATAACCTATGGAAACGCTTTGGACAGCCAGACTACGCCCTCGCTTTCCATGTTTCTGCGGGCCTGACCGCGGGACAGGTCAATGTTCAAGAAGGCGCACCCTTCGCTGGTGCCGATACTGTAGATATTATTGTCCATGGGGTTGGCGCCCACGGTGCCTCACCCCATGCGGGCAAAGACCCAGTCCTACTGGGCAGCCAAATTGTGGTGGCTCTGCAGACGTTAGTGTCCCGGGAGTTGCCCCCTAGAGAGGCGGGAGTTGTAACCGTTGGCGCTTTCCACAGTGGCACCAAGCACAATATTATTTCTGACCGTGCGGAGCTGCAGCTCACGGTGCGCAATACTAATTTGGAGACAAGGGAGACATTACTGGAAGGTATTGAGCGCATCGCTTCCAATATGGGTCGAGTTGCTGGCTTGCCGGAAGATAAGTTGCCCGAAACCGTTGTTTTAGACGAGTCGACACCACCAACAATTAATAACGATGCCTTGGTAAGACGCCTGAGAGCGGTTTGGCAAGCAGAGTTGGGAGAAGATAAGGTGTCTAATTACGCCTCCCAGGGTATGGGCGCAGAAGATTTTCCCTTTTTTACCACAGAGCCGGCAATACCCAGCGTGTATTTCTCTGTGGGTGGAACCAGCACAAAGGATTTACAGGCAGCAGCCAATGGCACAGGGCCGGCAATCGCGTCCCATCACAGCCCTTTATTTAAAATAGAACCCAAGCCGGCAGTAACCTCTGGCGTGCATGCCAGCGTTGTTGCGCTGATGGATTTAATGCCGCTTAAACCATCGGGTAAGTAGGCTGGTGAAGGCCTGAGTTAGTTATCTCAGGCCTTCACCATTTTTAGGCTAATACAGACTGTAACGACTTCAAACAGTAATCCACATTCTTTTGGTTGCTGGCATGACCCATCAGGCCAATGCGCCAAACCTTGCCCGCCAAAGCCCCTAACCCAGCACCGATCTCCAGATCAAACTCATTCAGCAAACGAGTTCTGACCAAAGCATCGTCTACACCATCGGGGATATAAACTGTATTCAGTTGCGGCAAGCGGTCCTGCTCTGGCACCAAAAAGCCAATACCCATCTCTTCGAGGCCCGCGCGCAGAGCCAGATGATTATCCTGATGCCGAGCCCAGGAATTCGCCAGCCCCTCATCCTGCACAATCACCAGAGACTCATGCAAACCATAGAGGCAGTTAACCGGCGCTGTGTGGTGATAGGCGCGTTTACCCTCACCGCCCCAGTAGCCCATCACCAGATTTAGGTCGAGAAACCAACTCTGCACTTTACTGCCGCGATTGCGAATTTTCTTCGCCGCCCGTTCATTAAAACTCACAGGTGACAGCCCCGGAGGTGCCGACAGACACTTCTGGGAGCCTGAGTAAATGGCATCAATATTCCACTCATCCACCTTCAGAGGGGAGCCCGCAAGACTGGTCACCGCATCGACAATAGTCAGGCAATCATACTGGTGGGCCAGTTCAACCAATGTTTTGGCATCTGACTGAGCACCTGTGGATGTCTCAGCATGGACAAAGGCAACCAATACTGCATCTGGATGGGCTTTAAGCGCCTCTTCCAGCTTCTGCGGGTCCACTGCCGTGCCCCAATCATCCTGAACCATAATGGCCGTGCCACCACAGCGCTCAACGTTCTCTTTCATGCGCCCGCCAAAGACCCCATTCTGGCAGACAATTACCTTGTTACCGCACTCCACCAAATTAGCAAAGCAGCACTCCATGCCCGCAGAGCCCGGTGCCGAAACCGCGAAGGTTAATTCGTTCTTGGTCTGGAAAGTACTCTGCAGTAAAAACTTTACCTCATCCATCATGCCGACAAAGGCTGGGTCCAGATGCCCCAAAGTGGGCCTGGCCATAGCATGAAGTACGCGCTCACTTACATCTGAGGGTCCGGGCCCCATTAAGGTGCGCTGCGGCGGCATAAATGAAGTAATAGTCATAGGATTCTCTCTCAATATTAGCTTTGTGCATCAGCCACGATACCGCTGCTTTTTAAGTCGGCAATACGGGCTGTATCCAGACCTAAACTCTGCAGCACTTCATCTGTATGAGACCCCACTTCGGGCCCCGGCCATTCCGTGCCACCGGGAGTGCTCTGCAATTTAGGCATTAGGGCTGGGATTTTGAGGGATTCACCATTAATTTCAACCGCCTCAAATAATTCCCGGTATTTGAAATGCTCATCTTCCATCATATCCGCGGCATTGTAGACCGGACCACAGGGCACACGATACTCTTCCAGCACAGCCATAGCCTTGGCAAGACTGTTAGCGGCACACCAGTTAGCCAGCACCAAATCAATATCTGCCTCGTGAATCACGCGTTCGGCATTACTGGCATATTTTCTGTCGGTAGACATATCCTCACGCCCTACCGCAACCATCAGGCGGGCAAAAATTGAGTCACCATTACCGCCGATCACCAAAAACTTATCATCGGCACATTTGTAGGTGTTGGTCGGCACGATTCCCGTGACTGTAGTTCCCGAGGGCTGACGAATAACGCCGGCACCGTCATATTCAGGAATCACCGCCTCCAATAAATTAAACATCGACTCGTAAAGCGCAACATCCACTACCTGACCCCCACCCTCACCTTTGGCATTGGCCTGATCTCTAGAGCGCAGGGCCATGAGAATACCCATCACCGCATGCAGGCCAGACACCGTGTCACCAATACTCAGATTTGGCCGCACAGGCGCCTCACCGGCGTAACCATTAACAAATCTGAATCCACTGATGGCCTCGCAAGCGGATGCGAAGCCCGGCTTTTTAGCGTAGGGGCCAGTCTGGCCGTAGCCGGAGATGCGGGCATAAATTAAATCGGGTTTATCAGTTCTCAGGCTCTCTGGGTCCAACCCCCATTCCTCGAGTACACCAGGACGGAAATTTTCCACCACAATATCCGCAGTCTTAAGTAACTCCCGAACCAAATCACGACCCTGTTCGGTTTTTAGATTCAGTGAGATACATTTTTTATTACGCCCCAGGCTCCGCCACCACAGGGATGTACCATCTTTGACCTCACGCCAATTGCGAATTGGGTCACCGCCTGGGGGCTCAACTTTAATCACCTCCGCACCAAAATACCCCAGCATACAGCCGGCAAAGGGACCTGCTAATAGCTGACCCAGCTCAATAACTCTCAGACCTTCAAGTGGTTTATTCATAATACTGTTGTATTTACCGTTGTGATGTTGCAGAAAAACGAAGAAGATTCTAGCAGCCAAAAGTGTAAACTGTGTCTAGAATCCTTCAGGAAAATAAATTTATATAATGTATTAATGAGCTAAAACCATGATTTTGCAGTAAAAGATGCCAGCGATGAACAATAAAATCAAAAACACTGCTCAATCTACGTTCTTGCCATGGAACCGGCCTTTAAGTGAAGACTCTAATTCTTTAGTCTATTTAGGAGCTGGCAATGTCCACCGCAGAAACTATGGCCAAAATGTCCCCAACCTATAAATACAGTCTATTTACGGTTTACATTCTATCAGTAGTCACATTGTTTAGTGGTAATGTGCATACCCAAACCATCGAAGAGCAGCAACCTGTCTCAGACCCTGTCGAAGACTATATTGATGCTATCAATAATGTCGAAGCAGAGTACAGCGCCTACTCTACCGAACTCTCAGATCTCTATTTGGGCCTGGGTAAATCCCTGTATTCAAAACGATCCTATGCCGATGCCCGGCAAGCTTTTCAGCGAGGCATGCAGATTGAGCGTGTGAATTACGGTCTCAACAGCCTATCTCAGGCACCCTACCTGCTATCGATTGCAGATGCCGAGAGCTATCTAGGCAACTGGAAAGAATCGCGAAAAGCATTGGAAAACCTCTATACCATCAATACCAAAGCCTATGGTGAAAATGATGTGCGCATGTTGCCTGTGCTTGATCAGATGCTCGATTGGTATCTCACTAGCTATGAAGAGCGCTCTGCCAATGGTGGATACGACAATCTGGTGATCTCAGAACGCATTGCCATGCGCATGCAATTAATCCTTGATGCCGACGTAGCTCTCGATGACCCAGCGACACCAGATCGATACCGCCGCCTGGGTTATCTACAGTACTTTATCGCCAACCATATAAAGCAGCATGGAGAACCCAGCCAGCCGGGTATGACCATTTCAACCGGTGGCAGCTCTAGCCGCGCTGCCTCAAGCACCTCTCACAGGCACTTTCATCGCGGCAAGGTGGCGTTGGAAAGAGTAGTAGAGTCTCTGGTCCAGCAGGAAGGCAGTTTAGAGGTAGATCAAGCCATAGCTATCGCAGAACTGGGTGACTGGTATCTGGTGTTTGGGCAGAGGTTCTCTGCGGCAGAGGCCTATCAACTCGCCTATGATGTTTTGGAAGACACAGAGCAATCTGAGCAGCTGCGCGAAGAGTTGTTCAGCAAGCCGCGAATAATTAGTTTCACAATGGACAAAAGCTCCCAGTCCGATGTCGCTGACGGGCCCAGTGATGCGCAATTAGAAGTAAGCATGATGGTGTCAGAATTTGGGGTGCCGCAGAATATAGCGGTTGTAGGCCCCTCCGCAGATTTATCAAAAGAGCAGCTGCAAGCCTTGCGTAAAGAGGTTAAGAACCAACGCTTTAGGCCGCGACTTGCGGCTGGCCAGGCCGAACAAGCTGAACATGTTATCTTCTACGAGAAACCAGCTCCGCAGAGCTAAAAGGATTTTAATGATAGCTACCAACTTTAAAGATCGGTTCTACGGTATAGCGACAGCTGTGGTAATCGCACTGCTGTTAAGTGCCTGCCAAATGCCCTCCTACAGCCCACCATCTAGTTCATCAGGTGCCTCGGGCTCGAGCAGTGGCTCCTCTGGCAGCAGCGGTGGCTCTAGCGGTGGCGGCCAGCAATCTGACGGCGTAGCTTCTGGTGGGCAGCAGTCTGGAGGTCAACAGCCAGGCGGTGGACAACAATCTGGCGGGGAGCAGGCCGGTGGGGCCCAGGGCCAAGATGCCAATGGCTCCTCAGGGAGTTCCGGCAGTGGAGAGTCTGTTGAAGATTTGGATCAAGCCCTAGAGGACTCTCTTGATGGTTTTGATGATGCCGTAGGCGGTACCGGAAGTAGCGCCAATGAAATTGATATTCTCAGCCCCACTGGCAGCAGCGGTGTGCAGATGGACAGTGATGAACCTCTGTTTGAAGAGGTCACCGAGGGAGGCATGGCCGAAGCCAATGCCGAACTGGAAAAGCGTGCCGCCGAAGGGTCCGGTGCAGAGGGTGGATCAGAGAGCGCGGCTGAAGGCGCAGAGGGCGAAGGCAGCCAAGGCTCAGGCCAGCAAACTGGCGGCTCCTCTGGCGCTGAAGGGCAAGAGGGCGAGGCTATTCCAATTCCAGAGGATATAGATGATGGCCAAGGTGATGATATAGTTCAGCGTCAAATTCGCGATGCCGCAATGAAAGAGACGGATCCAGTGCTGCGCGAAAGACTATGGGACGAATATCGACGTATAAAAAATCAATAACTTAAACTCAGTATAAAAAGGTTGGATAGCTAAAATATAGGGATAAACGGGAACAACTATGGAAACCACCACTTCAGGGATTAACAGACCATATCAGGGTGCCTCATATAGAGGCTACTGCACAGCCAAAGGCTCGGCCATAGCTAAAGGGCACCGCCCACTTACCGCGGCAACCCTGTTCGCTTGCTGCGTTATTTTGGCGATAACCGCCTCGCCCGCCCTAGCTGCCACTGACAAGATCACCTCTTCCACCGCTCTGGTGCTGCGTACGCCCAGCCAGCAAATTTCTGAAGCTGCGTTATTAGATGTAGGCATCCCCACTTTAAATGATGGCCTTTATCTCACCGATGAAGAAGATACTGTATTTCCCGAGGTGCGCTTTGCAGAAGCCATCTACTTCTCCAATCAGCTGGCCAAAGTGATGGAGAAAAGCGGTGCCTGGGGGGCTATTCGTGTTACCCCAAGCGACAACGTAGTTATGGATCTGTATATCACCGGCACCATTCTCCAGTCCGACGGTGAAACCATGGACCTAGATATGCAGGTCAAAGATAGCAGCGGTAAAAAATGGTTCGCTAAGAACTATAAACAGACCACTGGCAAATACGCCTACGATCGCCGCCTTAAAAGGCTTGGCGATCCTTTCCAAAATCTGTTTGTCCGCATCGCCAACGATCTGCTGGCCTATCGCGAGAAACTAAGTGATGAGCAAGCCATAGAACTGCGCACCATCTCCGAATTGCGCTTTGCCAAATCATTCTCACCAGAGGCATTTGATAAATATGTTAGCGAAAGACGCGACGGCACCTTAAAAATAGATCGCTTGCCTGCGGAGAACGACAGCATATTGATGCGTGTGCGCAAAATTCGCGAGCGCGACTACCTCTATGTCGACACCATGCAAGACTACTACGATGGCTTCTCTCAGCAGATGCACCTGGCCTATCAGGATTTTCGCCGCTCCTCCTACGACTCAGTGGTCAAGGCACGGCAGCTCGACAAGCAGGGCAACCGCCGCATTATCGCTGGTATAGGCGCAATTTTGGCGGGCATATACGGTCGGTCGCAAGCTGAGAGCAGAATTGTCAGCGATGCCAGCACCGCTACATCTGCTGTGGGTGGGTTTATCCTTAAATCTGGTCTAGAAAAGAAACAGGAAGCCTCAGCCTACAATGAATCCGTGGCTGAAATGGGTTCATCTCTGGAAGCAGAGATCGCGCCCCAAGTCATAGAACTTGAAGACCGCACTGTTACTCTCACTGGCACAGTGCAGGCCCAGTATCAGCAGTGGCAAGAGCTGTTGTCCAAAATATATAAACAAGAGCGCGGGACATTGTAATTATGACCAGCCCCAGCCAACAGGAAGGCAAACAAAGACTGATTATTGGCGGCTTATTGTTGCTAGTGGTTCTGGTGGTACTACTATTGCCGAATTTTGTCTCCGACCCCTGGATCGCTGACCCCAGTGCTTCTGAGAAACCAGTGGCGGTCAAGGTCGCCGTCAGCCCATCCACCGCCGCAGAGAAAACCAAATATCGTCAGGACTCTCAAAAAGTGTTGGCGCAAATTATCGCCGTTCGCGACGAGCTCAAAGAGCAGACAGTGGAGTTCTGGGGAGACTTTGAGTTTCGACAGGCCATCGCACTTGTTGATCAGGGTGACGAACAATATGGCTACGGCGACTACCGCGAGGCTCTAGCCAGCTACCAAGACTCCTTAAACCAGTTGCAAGCATTAGAGCAAACCGGCCAAACCATCCTCGAAGCCGCACTGATAGAGGGTATCAGTGCCATCGAAAATGCTCAGATAACAGATATTGTTCTAGCCCATGAGGCCTCAGCTACTGCCATGGCCATTGCACCTGAAGATAGCCGATCGCAGCAGCTCTCCCAACGCGCAGAGCAACTAGAGAGTCTAATTACGGCGCTGGACAACGGCCAACAGCGAGTTGAAACCAATGAATTAGCTGCAGCCAAAGCCTATTTTCAGCAGGCAGTCAGTATCGATAACCAACACCAAAAAGCCGCAGTAGCCTTGAAATCGGTCAATCAAGCCATTACTGAGCAGCGTTTTCGTGGCCATATGAGTGACGGCTTTGGGGCATTGGATCGCAATCAGTTTGATGCCGCCACTACCGCCTTTAATCTCGCAGCCAAGGTCAATAACAACCACTCTTCTCCAGCGCAGGCCCTGTCACAGGTAGAAACAAAACGATCTCAGCTGGCCGTGAGTAACCAGATGCATCAGGCCGCAGAGTTTGAGCGCAATGAACAGTGGCAGCAGGCTCTCATTCTCTATCAGGAATTATTGCAAACTGACCCATCCCTAACGGAAGCCAAAGTAAGAACCATTCCGGTCAGCGTGCGCGCAGCATTAAATAACCAGCTTGAAAGCGTGCTGGCAGACCCATTAAAACTATCCGCTGCCAGTAATTATCAGAGCGCCCAGCGGCTATTAAAAGATGCCAGCGGTATCGCCAGCCCAGGGCCCGTTTTAAAGCAACAGGTCGCCGACCTTAGTCTGGTACTACAGCAATCAAGAACACCGGTTGATGTGGTACTCCAATCCAACAGCCTAACCGAGGTAACCTTATTTCGTGTTGCCAAATTGGGCGTCTTTGAGCAGACATCGCTAAAATTAAAGCCCGGCCGTTACATAGTCGCCGGCTCCCGCATGGGTTACAGAGATGTCCGCGTCGAATTTACCATCACCGGTGCACCCATTGATGCCCCAATAAGAGTAAGCTGTGATGAGCTAATCTAGTCCAACTTGGCGCGCAGCAGGTATTAGATGTAAACAAAAGGAAGAAAACGGAGTCGAACACAATAGGGAACAGATTAGCGCAGTAGGTGCTGGCAGAGATAAATGACAAAATTAAGCAATCTCTTGGCCGCAATACAGACTAGTCCGATAATTACATACAAAAAAATACCAAAGATACTATGCCCGATAAAAATAATAAGCAGCCACTATCAGCGACACAATTTAAACCCCTAGATGCAGCAAGCACCGAGAGCCGCTTGCCGGTATCTCCCGGGGTATTAGCACTGGCGGTTCTGGCCACCAGTGCCGTCATTATTATGCTGTATCTGTTTGTTGCCCGCGCTGTGATATTTCAGACAGAGCCACAAAATGCTGAGATCGATATCAGTGGTTTATCCTTTAATATCGGTGATAACTACCTGCTGCTCAGCGGCGAGTACAGTATCGAAGCCAGTGCCGAAGGCTACTACCCCCTTGTGCAAACAATCACTGTTAGCGGGCAAGCCACCCAGGATCTAAAACTAGAGCTGCAGCCACTGCCAGGCAACCTTATAGTTGGCTCAGATATAACCGCAATAGCGGCCAGCATTGATGGTGAACCCGCAGCTGAGGTGCCAGGCACCATTAAAGGCATTAGCCGTGGTTCCCACCAGATAGAATTCACCAAGTATCGCTACTTTCCCCTGCAGCAAGAAATCGATATTGCCGGGCTGGGCACCACCCAGTCGATAAATGTTTCAATGCTGCCTGCCTGGGGAGAAATGCAATTTAACACTGAGCCCTCGGGTGCCAATCTCTATATCGACGATCGCCTGATAGGTCAGACGCCGTTGGTCACAGAGGTTTTGGAAACTGGCAGCAACTTACGGCTGCAACTAAAAGGCTACAAGTCCTTTGAAAAGCGGGTCAATGTAAAGGCTGGCACCAGTGCCACCCATCCACCTATAGCACTGATTGTTTCTGATGGAATATTACAGATCAGTAGTGCACCTGCCGGTGCCAAGATAACCGTTGACAATCAGTTTCTTGGTACCACCCCAATTGATCTGCCCATGGCACCATTTAAAAAATATCGCATTGAGCTGTTTCTTGAAGGCTATCTAAAGGCAACCAGATCAGCCAGCCTCGAGCCAGAAGCTACCAAGGCGGTGAATGTAAATCTTAAACCGAATATTGGCAGCATTGCCCTGACCATTAGCCCCAGCGATGCGCAGATACTGGTGGACAACCAACCTAAGGGAACCGGCAGTCGAACATTATCCCTCAATGCAAAACCCCATACGCTGACCATTAAAAAAGCAGGCTACGAGTCGAAATCTCTGACCGTCACCCCAAGGCCCGGCCATCAGCAAGCACTGAGTATCAAGCTACTGACAGTAGAAGAAGCCTACTGGACCTCTCGCCCGCCTCGTATCAAAAGCTTTGTGGGCACAGAGCTCAAGCTATTCAAACCCAATCAAACATTCACTATGGGTGCTCCCCGCCGCCAGCCCGGTCGCCGCGCTAATGAAGCTGAACGCAAAGTGGGCCTGCAAAGACCGTTTTATCTGGGGCGTAAAGAAATTAGCAATACTGAGTTCCGTCGCTGGCAAGAACACAGTTCCTCTGCCATCAAGGCCCAGTCACTGGATATGAATAGTCAGCCCGTGGCCAAAGTTTCTTGGGAACAGGCCGCACTCTACTGCAACTGGCTGAGTCGTAAAGAGGGCCTACCCCCTTTCTATGAAATAGCCGACGGTGCGGTAAGCAGCTTTAATTGGAACTCCCACGGCTACCGCTTGCCCACTGAGGCAGAATGGGCTTGGGCCGCAAGAATCGATAAAAATGGCAATGGGAAGGTGTTCCCTTGGGCCAGTAATCTTTACCCACCAATGCAGGTGCAGGATAACTACGCTGACCAAAGCGCATCAAACTTCCTCAGCTTCACCATTGCCAACTACAATGATAACTACCCTGTCTCCTCAGATATTGGTAGCTTCAAGCCTAATAGTAATGGCCTCTACAATATGAGCGGCAATGTCTCCGAATGGGTCAACGACTACTACGATATACGCCCCAATCGAGGTGAGCCAGAGATTGATCCCACTGGGCCCACCAGTGGTAATCGCCATGTAATACGCGGTGCCAGCTGGGCGCTGGGTTCGCGCACCGAACTGCGCTTAAGCTATCGGGACGCTGGCACTGAGGGCCGCCTGGATGTAGGCTTTAGAATCGCCCGCTATGTGGACAGGCCTGGAGCCAAGCCATGAGATTTTTAATAATACTGCTACTGGTATTGCCAACCATGGTGATGGGGCAGCAAGCCGAATCGGATAGAGGGCAAAATATTGAAACTGCTGGCGCTGAAGAACGCCCGTTAGAAACACTAGCGGGCGCACCAGAAGAAACAGCAGAACAAAGCGCCCCACCAGAAGACAGTGACTTTAAGCCCACTGAAGAGATATCTGAGGATTTTCCAGTCCCGCTCCCCTCAGATATTTGAATAACTCTTTATAAACGTGCCGTTTTAAATAGAAGCCTTGTTATAAAAACGATTTTAGACACAGGAATAAAACTATGAACAGCCCAGCCAATCGCGCAACCAACGAGATGTTTTTCCAGCTAGTGGCTCTGCTGCTATCGGTGATTATCATCCACACCATCTTTGTTACTGTGGTGCGACCCAATGCCGACAGCACGATCCGTCAGCATGCAGAAATGGCAGCAGCCGGTGAAGAATATGTAGTGCCGCGATCATTTTTTATCGTTATCAAAGATATCGAGCAGGAGTCCTGTTTTATTCTGATGTTCTGGGCTCTCGCCATTATGGGCTATAAAACGCGCACCAGCATTCGCGAGAAACATATGCTCGAGCTACCCCTGGTGTCTATTGCCGAGGGCTCGCGTGTGCTGCCAGATGATGCCGGTCAACTAACTCGCCCACTACAAGCGCTGCCTGATGAGCAACGAGGCTATCTGCTGCCCCGAGCCTTGCAAACGGCGCTGACCAGATTTCAGGTTACTGACAGCGTGCAATTTGCCACCGAAGCCGTATCCAATGTCTGTGACACAGAGAATGATCGCCTCGACTCAGAATTATCGATGGTGCGCTATATCACCTGGGCCATCCCCTCCATCGGCTTTATCGGCACCGTTCGCGGCATTGGTGCTGCACTGGGCCAAGCCCACGAAGCCATGCAAGGTAATATTGCCGGCGTCACCAGTAGTCTGGGCGTCGCCTTTAACTCGACTTTTATCGCCCTGCTCATCAGCATGGTCGTGATGTTCTTTATGCACCAGCTACAGCTTATTCAGGAGCGGCTGGTGCTAGATTCACAGGCGTACTGTGAAAACAAATTACTGCGTTTCTTAAAAGCGCCTAAATAATCATGACTGTTGCTGTATTAGAGCTTAATGACCAACATCTGATTATTCAGACAGAGGACGGCACAGTGCATGCCGAGCCCGGCTTTGCCCAGCTGACAGCCAGCGGTATAGAAACTGGTGAACGCGCACGAGCCATTGCCTGGCAGCAGCCTCAGCACAGTTATAACCAGTACTGGCGACAATTTAATCAGCTGGCGCTTCCGAGCAAGCAGCGCTGGGCGAGACACCATGCAGATATCGCCTTTGTCCAACTCAAGCAGCTGGTCGATAATGCTGGGGCACCAGAAAACCTGATCCTTAGCGTTCCCGGCAGTTTTTCCGATGAGCAGCTTTCATTATTACTGGGCCTTGCCAGCGCCGTGCCCGTGCAGATCAGCGCCGTTATTGATAGCGCACTGGCCTGCTGTGTAGGCCAAGAAACTACCAATTTAGTAGTCGAGCTCCAACTTCAGCAAGCCGTTATAACCAGAGTATCCAATGCCGAGGGTCGTCAACAGATTGCAGATCAAGAGATTATTCCTGACCTAGGAATCATGCAGCTGTATAACGCCGCCGCCCGACATATTAGCGAGCAGCTTATTGCCGACTATCGCTACGACCCTCTGCATATGTCCAATGGTGAACAGTTGATCTACGACCAGCTGCCCCATTGGCTGATGCGGCTGGGTTGGGAAGACGAAATATCGGTTACCCTGCCCTCACCCCAAGGAGAGTTGAATCTGGTGTTGCGCAAACAGCAGATTGCCGAGATTTTGCATCAGCGCCTCAATGGCCTTAATGCCATCATCAAAAAACACAGCAGTGCGAAACTCTGTTTTTCCCATAGCGCCAGTTTAATTCCAGCACTATTGCCTCAATTTGCCGACGCTGAACTCTGGGCTCAAAATGCAGGCATTGAAAACTGCTTTAGTGTTCAGGAAAAGCTCGCTAGCGAAGAACTGCATCGCATCCGCGAACTGGATATCGCAACTCAGGCAAAAACCCAGGCTACCAAGAAAGCCCATCAGGCTACCCATGTACTTTATCAAAATCATGCCTATCCACTGGATCACCCACTAAGCATCCACCTCAAAGACAAACAGCTTAGTTTGGTGAGTACCATTGATAATCGCGCCGCATTTGTCACGGTGGTTGAAAATCGGCAATTCAAAATACTGCATCAGGAAGATGGCTTAGAGGTGCAGTTACCCAGTGCCTGCCAGCCGGGAAAAACGCTTCAGGTGGCCGGCCATAAACTGCGCCTTATAGAGGTAAGCAATGCCTAGAAAGCGCCGCAATATTGCCTTCAGCTTATCCTTTCTGGATATTATGGCCTGTGGCTTTGGCGCGGTGACGTTGCTGTTTTTAATCCTGCGGCACAATGCCACCGAAGTGGTGACACCAGACATCCGCATCTCCGCCGAAGTGGATATGTTGCAGATGGATATCCGCGATGCAGAAGAAGAGAAAGTCCAACTGCTTAATAGCCTGGAGGAGATCAAACTCGAATTAGTTGAAGCCCAGGGGCTATCAAAACGGGTTATCACCGACTTAGAAGAGCAAGAAAGAAGTATTCAGAACGATCCAAACGATCTCGACAAGCTGCGCCGCCAAGTAGAGCAGCTCGGAGATGAGACAGCGCAAATGGAAGAAGTTGAGTTTGGCGATAAGGTACGAGAGTTTCAGGGCGACGGAAATCGCCAATATCTCACCGGCTTAAAGCTCGGAGGCGAGCGAGTGCTGATACTGGTAGATGGCTCCGCAAGCATGCTTGCCGACACCGTGGTGAATGCCGTGCGTCGGCGCAATATGGGCGATGAACAAAAGAAGCAGTCACCGAAATGGCAGTGGACATTGCGCACGTTGGAATGGCTGCTAGCGCAGCTGCCCCCGAGCAGCCGCTTCCAAGTCTATATTTTTAACACCGAAGCTCATACTACTGTGCCTGGCACAGAGGGCGAATGGCTAGATGCCGCAGACTCTCTGGCACTGGAAAATGCCGTAGCGGGAATCAAAGACTACTCACCGAGCTCAGGCACCAGCCTAATCAATGCCTTTGGTGCCATCGCAGACTTTGAAGATCGGCCCGATAATTTATTCCTATTAACCGATGGTTTGCCGACTCAAGGTAAGAAACCACCGCGAAAATATATGGTCACTGGCCAGCAGCGGCGCAAGCATTTTAATGCCGCGATGAAAGAGTTTCCCAGCGGCGTACCCATTAATACAATTCTGTTTCCGATGGAAGGTGACCCAGAGGCCGCCGCGCTGTTTTGGCAGATCGCTCTGAATACCAAGGGCGCGTTTATCGCTCCTTCGAGGGACTGGCCATGAAGAAACAGCGCAGAGAATTACCAGAAGCCAGCCTGTCCTTTCTGGATGTTATTAGCTGTGGGTTTGGTGCCATAGTGCTGTTGCTGGTCATCGCCAAAGTGGGCGATCCCTCAGCTCTTGAAGAGGCAGAGCGTCAGTTAATGGGTTCCGTTAAAGAGTATCAGGAGCGTCTATTCGATATTCGCGGGGAATCTGTGATTCTCGACGAACGCCTAAAGTCGCGCAAAGAGCAGCTCTCCGACTTAAAAGAGAGAATCGCCCGGCTCAAAGCTAAACTCGCCAGTGTGTCAAAGCAGTCCAACCAGCTGTCCCAGTCTCAGTCTCGGGAAAAAGAACAGCTGCAATTAGTGCTGCAGGTATTATCCGAAGAGATGGAAAGGCTGCTGGGGCCAGAGTTCCAACAACAAAACCAGCTTATCGGTGGCATACCAGCAGACAGCGACTATATTATTTTTGTGATCGACACCTCCGGCAGCATGCAGGTAGCGGCCTGGGAAAAAGTGAAAAAAGAGATGCTGAATATTCTTGATATCTACCCAGAGGTCAAGGGCATTCAGGTGCTTAACGATATGGGTCAGTATATGTTCTCCGGCGAAAAAGGCCGCTGGATAGCAGATAGCCCGAAGACGAGAAAAAATATCATCAACCGCTTAGCGGACTGGGCACCCTTTAGTAATTCCAGCCCGGTCGAAGGTATTAATGCGGCCATCCGTACCTTTTATCGGCCTGGACGCAAAATCAGTATTTATACATTGGGAGATGACTTTCAGGGTCGTTCCATTCGCCGAGTCGTACAGGTAGTAGACAAACTCAACAAGGCAAACCGCGGCAGTGACAGGCTGGTTCGCGTTCATGCCATCGGTTTCCCGGTGCATTTCCCCCCGGGGGGCACCCCCAGCGCATCGGCTATAAAATTTGCCGCCCTAATGCGCGAACTGAGTTATAACAATGGAGGAACCTTTATCGGCTTAAACAGCCTTAATTAAAGGGTATAAACATATGCTTAAAACTAAATTAGATAAAACCGTGATAAGGTTATCAGCTGCAATCTTGTTACTGGCAATACTCAGTGGTTGCAGCTCCTCAGCCTCTGTACAGATCAACAATGATTTCCCGACGGTACTAGCTGAACCCCAGCCAGTCTCCGCCAGCATTGTTTTTGATAAGAGCTTCTCAACCTACATAGCCGAGCCCAATAAAAATACCGTGATCGATATAGGTACGGCTCAAGTGAAGCTTCTTAGCAATGCTTTTACTGGCCTATTTAACGAAGTCGAATTTGTCACTAGCACAGAAGAAATTAGTGGAGCTAATTCACTGGTTATTATCCCCTCGGTTCGGGAGGTACAGATATCCACTCCCTCCGACAACTACCTCAATGTGTTTGAAGTCTGGATCAAATACAACCTAGAGATACAAACCTCCAGTGGCGAGACAATCGATAGCTGGTTTATGCCTGCCTACGGCAAAACTCCAGATGCCTTCATGGCCTCTAAATCTAATGCCATAGAAGAAGCCTCTATTATTGCCCTGCGCGATGCTGGCGCAAAACTAATGCTCGACTTCTATAGAATCCCCGCCATCTATGGTTGGATGATGGAACAGAAAATATTGGAGGAATCAAAATGAAACCGACAATCAAACTGGGCTCTAAATATACCTTAAAGGGCCTTTTACTCGGCCTTATAGTTGGCAGTTTAGCCGGCTGTAGTGCCACCACCACCATTGATGAATATCGCCCCACTGGAGAAGCCATAGATCTCAACACCAATGAAAAGATCGTGGTGTTGGGTCGGCGAGATGCGGGCCATTATGAAACTGATCGGGAATTTATTAATTGTGTTGCCAAACGCATGCAGGGAGCCGATATAGGGATAGTGCCCGAGCAACAGTTTATCGACTCAATCTACCCTTGGTTCGAACCACGCACAGCGCCCAAAGGCCTGCCGCGACTCAAACGACTTATGCAAGACCCACTAATCAAAGGCCAGGTCGATAGCAAAGCAGTGCGGTATTTGGTGTGGATAGATGGCTCCACAGAGACTCTAGATCAAGGGGGCTCTATCAGCTGCGCTATTGGTCCGGGCGGCGGAGGTTGCTTCGGATTTGCTCAGTGGGACAAGCTCTCGGTTTACGAGGCTATTGTGTGGGATATGACCAATCTTCAGGAAATGGGCCGTCTGCGAGTAGACTCAGAGGGCACTTCATACCTGATTGGTGCCGTTGCTCCTATACCGCTGCTAACGCCAGTCAAGAGTAATGCTTGCACCAGTTTAGGCAATCAACTTAAATCATTTTTCTCAGCACCCTAACGCAGAGAAACAATATGCTAACAGCCACTAAACTAATACCAACCTTTGTTCTAGCAGCCCTGTTTGGGCTGCTGCCAGCAACTGGTTGGACTGCTGTTAGCGGTGCAGATATTTATCAAGAGGTTACCGAAAGCACAGATATCTACGAAGACGAAAAACTTCAGGCCTATATAGTCAGGCTCGGCGAAGAGGTGGTCACCCAGTCGGAAATGGTCGGACAAAAATTCACCTTCACCCTGCTCGATTCACCAGATCTAAATGCCTTCGCCACCAGAGATAACTATGTCTACGTTAACCGCGGCCTACTGAATTACGTGAGTAATGAAGCGCAGCTTGTTTCGGTACTGGCCCATGAAGTTGGTCATATCACCCGCAACCATGTTCGCGGACAAGAAGGACAGGCGGCGGGCGCTCAAATTCTGTCCACCATAGCCGCCGTGTTATCCGGCAGTAATGAAGTCTATGAAGCGGGCATGGCCTACGCCAACTCACTGATTAAAGGGCATGGTCGACGCAATGAACTGGAGGCAGATGAAGCGGGCGCCGAATATATGGCCAAGCTGGGTTATGCCCCCAGCGAAATGATCAGCATGCTGTCGATTATGAAAGACTACGAGTCACTGCAAAAACAGCGGGCAAGGTCCAGAGGTGCCTCCAAGCTAACCTATCATGGTATTTTCGCCAGCCACCCACGGAACGATAGTCGACTGCGCACCGTAGTTAGCAAAGCTAATGCCTTCAAAGCAGAGGTCAGTAGAGACAATGGTGCAGCTAGATATCGGAGCCTGACCAATGGTCTCATCTGGGGTGAAAACTTTCTAGCCAAAGAACAGAAACCAGAACGCTTCTCCGATATGACTCGCCGAGTGCGCCTCGATTTCCCGGAGGGCTGGGAGCAGGATACCAATAATCCACAGGCCCTGGTTAGCGCATCGCCAGAAGATAAAACCGCAATATTAATGATGCAGCCCATTGCCCGCACAGCCCAGAGCCCTGAAGAATATCTCTATAACTACCTCAAAGTTTCACAACTCATAGACAGTAAAACTATAGCACCAGCTCGCCTAAAAGGCTTTACCGGCATATTGC
The DNA here is from genome assembly GCA_029252555.1 of Porticoccaceae bacterium. Lineage (GTDB taxonomy): Bacteria > Pseudomonadota > Gammaproteobacteria > Pseudomonadales > Porticoccaceae > HTCC2207. The sequence continues at coordinate 30,150 of JAQXBF010000008.1, read as the reverse complement.
CGGGAAAAGACGGCAAACCAGATAGCAGAATTGCCGTAATCTACTACAAGCTCAATGCGTATCTTTTTAGCGGCGAAGTAAAAGACCAGTCCAGTTTTGCCGAGACAGATAAAGTATTTCTCGACTCTATCAACACCTTCCGCCCCATTTCCAGCCGCGAGATACAGGGTCAAAAGCCACAGACAATTCATTATGTAAAAGCCACAGGCGCAACCACTTTTGCAGGCCTGGCCAAAGCCTTAAAGTTGAGTACCACGGATATTGAAGACCTGCGTATAATCAATGGTTACTACCCCAGCGGTGAGCCTGTCGCTGGACAATGGATCAAAATTTTTAAGCGCTAGGATGATCAAACTCCACCCATGACAACGCCCTCCCCACAACCCTTAGTTAAGCGCCTATTGCCAGCTGCGATGCTTGTCATTGGTTTGCTGGTTGCTTATTTATGGTTATCAGCAGAGGGTCCAGACAGCCAAAAAGACTGGGATGCCAACCGACAAAATTTACCTGATATAGCCCAGCTCGAACAGCGTATAGAGCTCGATTTATTCGGTGAAGAAGCACCGCCCACAGAGGGAATGGGGCCAGATCTAGACCAGCCCATTGATATTGAAGCCATGGAAGCCAAGCTCGCAGGCCTGACCAAAAATGTTACCACCCTGCGCCAACCCACAGACCAAGAGCTGATTGAGTATTACCAGAAGAACCAGTCAAGCTATCGCGAAATATCCAAGTTCAGCTTTCGCCAAATACTGTTTAGCCGCAGCAAACATGGCGGCCAAGCCTACCTAAAAGCGCAGCAAGCTCAGGAAGAAATCAAACAGGGGACATTGCCAGCCGGAGATAGCAGCGATCTAAGGGCGCAGTATAACAATGCGCTGGGGGACAGAGTTGACCGAGAATTTGGCGATGGTTTTGCCAGTAAACTGCTGTCAGAAGTCTTAAATAATCAACAGAGCCTGCCCATCTGGACAAATCCTATCGCATCCAATTATGGGGTTCATTTGGTTTGCATTGAGGATGCAGTATTGGGAGACATCCCGGATTTAAAGACTGTGCGATCTCAGGTGATCAATGATTGGCGTTTCAGTGTTGCAGAAGCGCATTGATTTACTTAGAGGATACCCCTCCCAGCAACCATCATATTAGGCAAGGCTAAATACCTCTAGAAGACCCTTCGCGCTTCTCAGGATTGCGCAGATGTTATTCGCAACCACTCAAAACCTAAGCCAAAAGCTCCGCAAAAAAAGCACGCAGGCCATCGGCCCCAGACTCTTCCCAAGTTTTTAACGCCGCAGTACCCACAATCGCCAGGTCTGCAGAGCCGCGCAAGAAATCCATATCTGCCTTACTAGCGATACCAAAGCCCACGCCAACAGGTACATTAGTATGTTGGCGACAGCGGTCAATTAAGCCAATCACATCATCGCCCATACTGGTTTTCGAACCAGTCACACCTTTGCGCGCAACCGCATACACCATTCCGCGACTGGCAACACCTAACTGAGCCAGACGCTTATCGCTGCTAGTGGGCGTCATTAGAATAACCGGCTCTACCCCCGCCTGTTCAGAAAGGCTATGGAGCTTAGCCGACTCTTCAATCGGCAGATCCGGGAGAATATAACCCACACCACCAGCTTCTTTTAGGCGTTGAACAAAAATATCTTCGCCCATCTTAAATACCGTATTGTAGTAACCCATCATCAGCACTTTAAATGAGAAGCGCTCGCTGACCAGTTTCATAAATTCAAAACACTGGTCTACCGTAGTGCCAGCTTTTAAAGACTGCTCATTGGCGCGCACAAACAATGGGCCATCGGCGCTTGGCTCAGAGAAAGGAAACTGCAGCTCCACCAGGTCAACGCCGGCCTCCGCCATAATTTCCAACTCTTGCATATTCTCGTCAAAGGAAGGATAGCCGCAGACCACATGAGCCATTACTAGTAGTTCCTTATCCTGTTTGCGCTCCGCAATAAAAGTTTCCAACCCCATTATTTTTTCTCCGCACGGTACTGATCTGCTTTACCACCAATAAATGACTTCCACTTGGCATCGTCCAGCGCATCCGCAATGGTGAAAATATCTTTGTCGCCACGACCAGACATATTAACCAGCACAATTTCGTCCTTGGCCATAGTTGCTGCTTCTTTCAAAGCAACCACAAAACCGTGGGTGCTCTCCAGAGCCGGAATCAGGCCCTCAGTGCGCATGGTCAGTTTTAACGTTTCTTTCACTTCAGCATCGGTGGCCGCTTCAAAGCGCACCTTACCCAGATCATGTAGATGGGAAAAAATAGGATTAACACCTATATAGTCCAGACCAGCAGCAACAGAATGAGTCTCACTCATATTGCCCTCATCATTCTGCAGAAAGTAAGTTTTGTAGCCCTGAGCCACGCCCACACTGGCATCATCGTAGGCCAGACGCGCAGAATGCATATAGGAGCCAACACCTTCGCCACCAGCTTCACAGCCGATTAACTCGATATTCTCATCATCAAAGAACCCTTGGAACAGCCCCATAGCGTTAGAGCCACCACCCACACAGGCGTAGACGCGGTCTGGCAATCGCCCAGTTTGGGTTAGCATTTGTTCGCGAGCTTCCAGACCGATGATAGACTGGAACCAACTGACCATCTCCGGGAATGGATGAGGGCCACATGCAGTACCCAAAATATAATGGGTGTCTGCCATATTGGTCACCCAGTCACGCATACATTCATTCACAGCATCTTTTAGCGTCTTCTGACCATCTTCGACAGCAATCACTTCGGCACCCAGATTCTCCATCCAGAACACATTGGGCCGCTGACGAGCCACATCCACAGAACCCATATAGATCTTGCAGTCAAAACCAAACTTCGCCGCCATGGTGGCCGTAGCAAAACCATGCTGGCCGGCACCAGTCTCGGCAATCACACGCTTTTTACCCAGTCTCTGGGTCAGTAAGCCCTGCCCCATCACATTGTTTACCTTGTGGGAGCCGGTGTGGTTAAGGTCATCGCGTTTAACATAGATCTGTGCGCCACCCAGCTCACGACTTAGATTCTCCAAGTGGGTAACAGGTGTAGGTCGACCAGAATAATTTTGCAGCAGGGTCACGTAATCCTGCCAGAATTTGGGGTCTGCTTTACATTCGCGGAAGCACTCTAGGAGCTCCTCAATAGTGGCGTGTAAAATTTCAGGCAGGAAAACACCGCCGTATTCCCCATAGTAGCCTTCGCGGCCATCGGAGAAGTCAAAAATATCCATGAATTGCCTCAGCAGAGAGCAGAATACCCCCCTCAAAGAGGAGCCATCATGCGGGTGATTATTTAAAGGCGAACATTTTAGCCAAGTCACTGCAAGGGTACAACTTTAGGCTCGCCAACAGGGGTCTGAACAATTAATGACAAACGGCAAGCATTGCCTCAAATCAAAGCGCAAATGTTTGAGGTTAATGATAGTTACGGGGAACATCTATGACCGGTTTATACACAGTGGTCAGTGTTCACCTGCACACCAATAACGACGGACAATACAGCGATTTATCCACAACTTTTGCAAAGGCTTGCCAGAGCCTTTTATGGGATAAAAACAAAAAAAACACAATATATAGTGGATTAGGGCTTGCACAACACAAAATGTAGGATAAACTCTGTTGGGTTTTCTCAATAAAAAGAACTGGGTGCACCGCACCAAAAAGTTCGGGGAAGCAGTGGGAAAGCTGGGTTAAAATTTGTAGTAAGAGGAATTTGGGCATCAACCCGTAATAAATTCAACGTACAAATCGTGCAAGGCCCAGAGCCTGCGGATTTAATGTTAGCGGCCGACCAAAAGGAACGGCCACTGATATCTAGCTTAAGCCGAACAAAACGATAGAAATTCGATTAATTCGATAAAAAGGTCATGTAATGAGCGCAACCAGACTAAAGACGGTAAAACCTACTGCAGCGAAACAAGAAATTAAAATGCAAGACGCGTCCCTGGATATTTGGGACAAAAAATACCGCTTAAAAGACAAGCAGGAACAGCCTGTTGATAAAGATATCAACGCCACTTATATGCGCGTGGCAAAGGCCCTCTCCGATGTTGAAAGCAAAGAAAAACGCAAAGAGTGGCAAGAGAAATTTGTCTGGGCACTCAAGCATGGCGCAATCCCCGCTGGACGTATTATCTCCAACGCCGGTGCCCAGGCCTACAAGCCAGCCACCTCTACTATTAACTGTACTGTTTCTGGCGTAGTGCCCGATTCCATGCAGGGCATTCTGGAACGCAACCTCGAAGCTGGCCTTACGCTCAAGGCTGGCTGCGGTATTGGTTACGAATTCTCTACATTGCGCCCCAAAGGAGCCTACGTCTCTGGCGCGGGTGCTTACACCTCTGGGCCGCTGTCCTTTATGGATATCTACGACAAGATGTGTTTCACCGTGTCTTCAGCCGGTGGCCGTCGTGGCGCGCAGATGGCAACCTTTGATGTGAGCCACCCAGATGTTTTTGATTTTGTTCGCGCCAAGCGTGAAGATGGTCGTCTGCGTCAGTTCAACCTGTCGCTACTGATCACCGAAGAATTTATTGAAGCTGTGCGTGCCGATGGCGACTGGGACCTGACCTTCCCTATCAGCAGCAAAGAGGTCGAAGGCGGTCTGGACCTGAAAGGCGACGATGTGGTGTGGAAGCCATTCCCAACCACCGACGGCTACACCAGCAATGAAGAAGGTCTGGTAGCCTGCCGTATCTACGAAACCATTCGCGCTCAGAAGCTGTGGAACGCCATTATGTCGTCCACCTACGACTATGCAGAGCCCGGTTTTATTCTGATCGATCAGGTCAATAAGAATAACAATAATTGGTTCTGCGAAGATATCCGCGCCACCAACCCCTGTGGTGAGCAGCCTCTGCCCCCCTACGGCAGCTGCCTGTTGGGCTCGGTTAATCTGACCAAATTTGTACGCAACCCGTTCACCAAAGATGCTTACTTCGACTGGGACGAGTACGCCGAAGTGGTTGAAATATTTACTCGCATGCTAGACAACGTTGTAGAGATCAATGGCCTGCCTCTGGATGGCCAGCGCAAAGAGATCGAATACAAGCGGCGCCACGGCATGGGTTTCCTGGGTCTGGGTTCCACCATCACCATGCTGCGCATGAAGTATGGCGAGCAAAATTCACTAGAGTTCACCGAGCGCGTTGCCCGCGATATGGCAGTGTCTGGCCTCAAAGCTGGCCTGCACCTGTCCCGCGAGAAAGGCCCCGCACCCATTATGGATGACGAGTTTGATGTCACTGCCGCTATGCTATTCAAGCAGCCAGAGATGGTCAAAGATGGCATCAAAGTAGGCGACAAGCTCAAAGGCAAAGTATTGATGGCCAAGTACAGCCGCTATATGCAAAACGTTGCGTCTGTAGCACCAGAGCTAGTTGAGTCACTGATCGAAGAAGGCTGTCGCTTTAGCCACCACTCTTCCATTGCACCCACAGGCACCATTTCACTGTCTCTGGCCAATAACGTAAGTAATGGTATCGAGCCAAGTTTTGCTCACCACTACTCGCGCAATGTGATTCGCGAAGGCAAGAAGTCAAAAGAGAAAGTCGATGTATTCTCCTATGAGCTGCTGGCCTACCGCACCTTGGTTAATGAAAATGCGATGCCCTACGGCACCAGTGAAGAGGAGGCCCTGCCCGACTACTTTATGAGCTCCGAGAACATTATGCCCAGAGCCCACGTTGATATTCAGGCAGCAGCGCAGAAGTGGGTAGATTCTTCTATCTCCAAAACAATCAACGTGCCCACGGATTGTGATTACGAAGACTTTAAAGATATCTATCTCTATGCCGCTGAGAAAGGCCTAAAAGGTTGCACCACGTTCCGCTTTAACCCGGAAGCATTTCAGGGCGTGCTGGTCACCGAGAAAGATTTGGAAAATACCACCTACAGCTTCACCTTAGAAGACGGCTCAACAGTCGAATTCAAAGGCAACGAAGAAGTAGAGTACGACGGAGAGACCCACACAGCGGCCAATCTTTTCGACGCTTTGAAAGAAGGTTACTACGGTAAATTCTAAAGCCCATTAAATTTATTCCGCAGTAACAGAAAGGAATAGAAGGAATAGTAAGAGGAACGAAATGAACAAGAAAATTTCACAGAAAATTGTTGGCTACAAAGTAGCCACCGAAGAACAGGTTCAGGAAGCGGCCACCAAAGAAGCTGAAAGTAATATTATTCAGATGCACGAGAAAGTCTCGCGCCCTGAAGAGCTGGCTGGTAGCACCTACAAAATCAAGACGCCAATGTCTGACCATGCGCTCTACCTGACAATCAATGATATTATTTTGAATCAGGGCACAGACCACGAGCTGCGACGCCCATTTGAAGTGTTTATCAACTCCAAAAACATGGATCACTTCCAGTGGATTGTTGCGCTGACAAGAGTACTGTCAGCCGTATTCCGCAAAGGCGGCGACTGCACCTTCCTGGTGGAAGAAATGAAGGCAGTGTTTGACCCCCAGGGCGGCTACTTCAAGCCCGGCGGCAAATTTATGCCCTCATTGGTTGCAGAGATAGGGTGGGCCATTGAAGACCACCTGCAAAAGATCGGTATGCTAAAAGCGCCAGAGATCCCCGAACACCAGCAAAAAATTATGGACGATAAGCGCGCAGAGTTTGAAGGCGCGGCTGCTCCAACGGGAGAAGTCAGCGATTTTCCGCCCACAGCAGAAGTGTGCAAAAAATGTAGCGTTAAAGCCGTTATCTTGATGGATGGTTGTATGACTTGCTTGAACTGTGGTGATTCCAAATGTGGTTGAGCTGATGGTTCAGTAATAAAAAAAGCGGCTCTTTAGCCGCTTTTTTTATTAGATCCTTACATTCTGAGATTCTGAGCCCAGCGAAGAATCTCAGCCTACACAAACAACCTAACAATATTCCAAAGCCCCAGCCCAGTCACCACAGCCACCACCGCAACCGCCAACAGATTACTCACCAACCGATTGCGATACTCCCCCAACAAATCAGCCCGGTTCATAATAATAATCAAAAACACCGCCGTTACCGGCAACAGCAACCCATTAGTCGCCTGAGCAAATAAAATCGCCGCAATGGGCTTGGTACCCAATGCCGCGAACAACGTACCCACCGCCAGTACCAGCACCCAAACAGCCTTAAAGTGCCTATCAGCAAAATCTGTCGGCCAGCCCATGGCTCCACTTACCGCATAGGCCGCTGCCAGCGGTGCCGTGATCGCACTAGTCAGACCCGCCGCCATCAATCCAAAGGCAAACAAAGCATTAGCCGCAGTGCCCAGCACCGGCTCAAGCTGTGTGGCCAGAGATGACGCAGAAAACTCTGCACCGGTATTAAAAAATGCCACCGCACTGGTGCTCATCACGGCCAGAGTAATCAACCCGCCCAGACCAATCGAAATAACTGTATCGGTGCGAGACTCTGAAATCGCCTGCTCGGTGCTAACGCCCCGCCACTTCTCCTGCACAATATTGGCATGCAAAAACAGGTTATAGGGCACGACAGTTGTGCCAATCAGAGCCACCACCGTCATAGCAGACCCAGCCGGAATACTCGGCTTAAACATGCCTGCTAGCATGGCGCCAAAATCTAGATCAATCATTAGCATAGTGACCACAAACACCATGCTCATGATTAGCACCAGCACAATCAAAATGGGCTCTAGCAATTTATAACCACCACCGGCCAATAGCAGCCCCGCCAAACCGCCCAGCACCAATGCACTGGCAGAGGCTGGTAATGGCAACAGGGTTTGTAGGCCCAGTGCCGCACCGGAAATATTGCCCGCTTCATAGGCAGCGTTGCCCACACCGATGGCGGCTACCACCAAAATGACTGCCGTGCGGCTTATAACAGGGTTACTAAAGGTGGTGCGCAGGGCCTGAGACAACCCATTGCCAGAGACTAGGCCCAGCCGGGCAGCCATCTCCTGCAATACCATAGTGGCAACAAGGCTAAACAAAAGTGCCCACAGCAATACAAAACCGGTATTGGCACCAGCGGCGCTGGCGGTAGCGATGCTACCAGGGCCAATAAAAGCGGCCGTCACAAGCAGGCCTGGTCCGAATTTTTTCATTATTTTAGGACCTCTTTAAGATAGGGGAGTAAAGAAAAATTAAGGCGCGACTGGTACAAGCAGCCCGGTTTTAACATCATAAATAAACCCATGCACCTTAATATGGCTGGGCACCAGCTGGTGATCTTGGATTAGTTTTACATCACTCACTACCGACTCGCGCAGATCGTCAATGGTATACCAGCTTAGGCATTTACCCAGATCAGAGCCGGGCTTGGTATTTTCGCTGCTGTCTCGCTGCGGGTTTGACCAGCGCTCGCCATCAAGTACCGCCGTCTCCAAATCCTGTTCCAATAGCGCGCCAATCTCCTCATCTGTTACCGTGGCCATACCGCAATGAGTATGCTGAATAACAAACCATTCTGTGGTGCCTAAAAACTTGTGAGAAATAACCAGCGAGCGAATGGCGTCTTCAGTGGCGCGGCCACCGGCATTACGAATAACATGGGCATCGCCAGCAGCGAGGCCAGCAAAAGCAGAGGGATCCATGCGGGCATCCATGCAGGTGACGATAGCAAAATGTTTGCTCGGCACTGCGGGAAGGTCAGACTGATCAAAGGTCTTGGCAAAGGCATCATTGGCGTGTAATAAGCCCGCTATATTTTTACTAGCCAGGTTTTTTTCAGTCATGCCTTGGTCCACTCATAGATAATTAACTCAAGGGCAATTATAAACTTACTGGTTGCCTTTGTAATGTGCAATCAGGCGCTGAGCCGCAACAATCGCCGGCATATCCCCTGCCAATACCGCCTTTTCCAAGGCTGGCACCAACGACTTAACCTCGGGGTGGCCTTTTAATCCAGCAAGCAACTCTTCAGCGGTCTCAGCCCACATCCAGGCACGAGCCTGTTGCGCGCGCAGCGAGCCCAATTCACCAGACTCTGTAAGTGCCGCCTGAAACTCTTTGATCACTATCCAAGCCTGGTCAACGCCTTCATTATTGAGCGCTGAACAAGCATTCACCCGGGCTGTCCAACTGGGTGTACGCGCCTGCATAAAATACAGTGCCGCGCGATAATCCGAAACCGTTTGGTCGGCTAGACTGGCCTGATCACCATCGGCCTTATTGACCAGCACCAGATCCGCCAGCTCCATAATACCCCGTTTAATCCCCTGCAGATCGTCGCCGCCACCCGGGGACAGCAACAACAAAAACATATCGGTCATATCAGACACAGCGGTTTCAGATTGGCCCACCCCCACTGTCTCGACAATAATTACATCGTAGCCCGCGGCTTCGCAAAGCAGCAGAGATTCACGGGTGCGGCGCGTAACACCGCCCAGGGTTTTGCCGGCTGGCGATGGGCGCACAAAAGCCTTGGGGTTTACCGACAGAGTTTCCATACGGGTTTTATCACCCAGAATAGAACCGCCGCTCAGGGCAGAAGTTGGGTCTACTGCCAACACGGCTACCTTGTGACCCTGCTCAGTCAGGTAGTTGCCTAGCGATTCAATAAAAGTGGACTTGCCCACCCCCGGTGCACCGGATACACCCAGACGAATAGACTTACCAGTCTCAGGCATCAGTTGCTCTAACAGTTTTACAGCCTGCTCAGCATGATCGGCACGGGTCGATTCAACCAGAGTAATGGCTTTGGCCAATGCCCTGCGGTCACCGGCGATAATTTGCTGTGCTAACATTTAATGCCTCTTGTGTAAGGGATTGTTAGATACCTCGTCGCTTCGCTCTGTCGGGGTTACATTGTGGAGTGATCCGGAACATCCCCATCTGTCATCCTGAACGAATATGAAGAATCTCTAAACTCTACTCAAACGCCATAATAACCTGATCGACCATCAGGCTATCGCCCGTCTCAGCCGAAATTTCAGCTACAATACCATCTTGCACAGCCCTAAGACTATTTTCCATTTTCATGGCTTCCACCACTGCCAGCTCTTCACCGGCTTTAACCTGATCACCCACCTGCATCGCTAGCTTCACCAGTAAGCCGGGCATTGGCGAGAGCAATAATTTGGACGTATCCGGGGGGACTTTTTCCAGCATTAGCCGATTAAGTTCCGCCGCTCTGGGTGACAGCACCTGAGCATTAATCTCTGCACCGCGATAAAACAGCTTGTAGCCAGAGCCATGCCGCTCCACCTGAACACAGACCGACTGATCATTAATATAAGCCTCAAATAAAGGCTCGCCCAAGGCCCAATCAGTTTCAACTGCGTAATCTGCATTATCAATAGACACCAAAAAGCCCGACATAGTCAGCGTGATTGAAACCGGGGTTTCATCACCCCCGGCAATTACCACCCAATCGGTGGCAATCTTGTATTCATGTCGCTCTGTCTGCCCAGAGATTTGCGCCGAGCGCTCGCGATATTCCTGATGCACAGCCGCGGCCACCACGATTGCAATCGCCGGATTATTTTGTGGCACTAAATCCGCATTAAAACCATCTGGGAATTCTTCTGCAATAAAGTTGGTGGTCAACTCCCCCGCCACAAAACGTGGGTGCACCATCAGTGCATTAAGAAAGCTAATATTATGATTTACGCCACGAATATAATAGGCGTCCAGCGCATCGACCATACGATCAATGGCCTGCTCACGATTATCGCCATAGGTAATTAATTTAGAGATCATGGGGTCGTAGTTCATAGATACGTCACCGCCCTCATAGACCCCGCTATCCACTCGCACGCCATCGCCTTGCGGCTCTCTATAGCCAGAGAGTCGGCCAATAGAAGGCATAAAGTTGCGGAATGGGTCCTCGGCATACACACGGGATTCCATCGCCCAGCCAGTAAGGGTCACATCTGTCTGAGCCAGCGAAAGCTTTTCACCTGCCGCCACTCGAATCATCATCTCGACTAAATCCTGACCAGTAACCAACTCAGTTACCGGATGTTCAACCTGCAAGCGGGTATTCATCTCAAGAAAGTAGAAGTTCATATCTGCATCGGCAATAAACTCCACCGTGCCCGCCGACTGATAGTAAACCGCCTTAGCCAGAGCGCAACTCTGCTCACCCATTTTCTGGCGAGTCGCCTTATCCAAAAAGGGCGATGGCGCCTCTTCAATAACTTTTTGGTGGCGGCGCTGAATCGAGCACTCCCGCTCACCCAGATAAATCACATTGCCATGGCCATCGGCCATTACCTGAATTTCAATATGGCGGGGCTGTTGAATATATTTTTCAATAAAGATTCTGGTGTCGCCAAAGCTGGAACGGGCCTCATTGGTCGCGCGCTCAAAACCATCGCGGCAATCATCCTCATCCCAAGCCACACGCATACCTTTACCGCCACCACCGGCCGAGGCTTTTAGCATCACTGGGTAACCAACCTCAGCACTAATCGCCACCGCATGGTCGGCATCGCGCACAACATCGGTATAGCCAGGAATACAGTTCACCCCGGCCTTTTCAGCAATCAGCTTGGAGGTGATTTTATCTCCCATAGATTCAATAGCTTTTTTGCCTGGGCCAATAAACACAATACCCGCATCATCCAGCGCATCGCGAAACTTAGAATTCTCCGAGAGAAATCCATAGCCCGGATGCACCGCATCGGCACCCGAGTCTTTGCAGGCCTGAATAATCTTATCAATTACCAGATAGCTTTCCGCGGAAGCCGCTGGGCCTATATTCACAGCCTCATCGGCCATCTGCACATGCAGCGCATCGGCGTCGGCATCAGAATAAACCGCCACAGTGGCAATACCCATTTTTTTGGCAGTAGCAAAAACCCGACAGGCAATTTCACCGCGGTTGGCCACTAATATTTTCTTCAACATAAATCCTTCACCCTTAAAACTTTATTCGCATCAGTTTTTGCTTATTCCCAAATAAAAATCACCCATCCATCACACAGTTTCTTTTTTTATAAGCCTGACGAAATGTGCCCAATCCTGAATACTTAGGTTGCTGGCTAACCGCTGTGACCGTCGACAGCAGAGATGCTGTCGCGGCTCCTCAGGATGACCGTGGAAGAACTTCAGGGTGACCTTAGAAGAGCTTGAAGATGACAAAATACATATCTACAGCGGAATATTCCCATGCTTGCGCCAGGGATTTTCTATGCTTTTGTTTTTCAGCATAGCCAGAGACCGCGCCACCCGCTTGCGCGTACTATGGGGCATAATCACATCGTCTATATAGCCGCGCTTGCCAGCAATAAACGGGTTGGCAAACTTCTGGCGATACTCTTCAGTGCGCACATCAATCTTGTCCTGATCACCAATATCTTTACGGAAAATAATCTCCACCGCACCCTTGGGCCCCATCACCGCAATCTCTGCTGTGGGCCAGGCCAAATTGACATCACCGCGCAAATGCTTAGATGCCATTACATCATAGGCGCCGCCATAAGCCTTGCGGGTAATCAAAGTTACCTTGGGCACTGTGCACTCAGCATAGGCATACAACAGCTTGGCACCATGCTTGATAATGCCGCCATATTCCTGACTGGTGCCGGGCATAAAACCGGGTACATCCACCAGCGTTAACACCGGAATATTAAAAGCATCGCAGAAACGGATAAATCGCGCCGCCTTGCGTGAAGCATCAATATCCAGACAGCCAGCCATGACCATTGGCTGGTTAGCCACCACGCCGACGGTTGACCCTTCAATACGAATAAAGCCGGTAATAATATTTTTTGCATAGCTGACCTGGAGCTCAAAAAACTCGCCTTCATCGGCCACTTTTAGAATTAACTCTTTCATATCGTAAGGCTTGTTCGGATCACTGGGCACCAGCGTATCCAGCGACATCTCAACCCGATCAGCCTCATCCGCCGTTGGCCAGACCGGTGGCTTCTCACGATTATTGGCCGGTAGATAATTTATAAAGCGGCGCAACTTATGCAGCGCATCCACATCATTATCAAAGGCCAGATCCGCTACACCAGATTTGCTGGAATGAGTATTGGCACCGCCCAACTCTTCAGCCGTCACCGTTTCATGGGTCACGGTTTTAACTACATCCGGGCCAGTGACAAACATATAGCTGCTGTCTTGAACCATAAAAATAAAATCAGTAATAGCCGGGGAATACACTGCCCCGCCAGCGCAAGGGCCCATCACCATGCTGATTTGTGGGATCACCCCCGACGCCATTACATTGCGCTGAAACACCTCGGCATAGCCACCCAGCGAAGCAACACCCTCCTGAATACGGGCACCACCGGAATCGTTAAGGCCAATCACTGGCGCGCCAACTTTCATGGCTTGATCCATTAGCTTGCAGATTTTTTCCGCATGGGCTTCAGAAAGTGCACCACCAAAAACGGTAAAGTCTTGGCTAAATACAAAGACTAAACGGCCGTTAATGGTGCCGTAGCCAATCACCACGCCATCGCCCGGTACATGTTGCTGATCCATATCGAAGTCAGTGCAGCGGTGTTCAACAAACATATCCCATTCTTCAAAGCTGCCTTCGTCTAGAAGAAGGTCAAGACGCTCTCGTGCTGTGAGCTTGCCTTTGGCATGCTGGGCATCAATACGTTTTTGCCCGCCACCCAGTCTGGCGCGGCTGCGTTTCTCTTCCAATTGCTCTAGTATTTCTTTCATGATTATTCCTTTACCAGCTCAAGCACGGCCTCAGCCGCCTCGGGAATATTGGTGCCAGGCCCAAAAATAGCCGCCACCCCATCAGCCCTAAGCTGATCATAATCTTTAGGCGGAATCACACCACCACAAATCACAATAATATCCTCAGCACCCAGCTCTTTAAGGCTAGCAATTAACTGCGGCACCAATGTTTTATGCCCCGCCGCCTGCGAAGAAACACCAATAATATGCACGTCGTTTTCAATGGCTTGCTGGGCCGCCTCTTCCGGCGTTTGAAACATAGGCCCCACATCCACATCAAAACCCAGATCCGCAAAAGCCGTGGCAATCACCTTGGCACCGCGGTCATGGCCATCCTGACCCATTTTCACCACCAGCAGTCGCGGACGACGACCATGGTTATCCGCAAAGGCTTCAACCTTATTTTTAATACTCATAAAACCCTCATCATCTTGATAGGCAGAACTATAGACACCACTAATCGATCGCTGGATCGCCTTATGGCGGCCCCATTCAGATTCCAGCGCATCCGAAATCTCACCCACGGTTGCACGGGCGCGGGCAGCATCTACCGCCAGTGCCAATAAATTACCTTCAGCGGTTTTAGCCGCTTCGGTTAGCGTATCAAGCGCCTGCTGACAGGCATCAGAATCACGGGCGCTACGCACCTGCTGCAAACGCGCTACTTGAGATTCACGCACCGCACTGTTATCAATATCCAGCACATCAATCTCAGGTTCGACCTCAAGCTGGTATTTATTAACCCCAACAATCACCTCTTCACCGCGATCAATTCGCGCCTGGCGCAAGGCCGCTGCCTCTTCAATGCGCAGCTTGGGCATGCCGGTTTCCACCGCCTTGGTCATACCGCCCAGCTCTTCGACTTCATCAATAATCTCGCGGGCCGCTTTAACTAACTCGTCAGTCAAAGACTCCACATAATAAGAACCGGCCAGTGGATCCACCACATTGGTAATACCCGTCTCCTCCTGAATCACCAGCTGAGTATTGCGGGCTATTCGCGCGGAGAATTCTGTGGGCAGTGCCAGGGCTTCATCAAAAGAATTGGTATGCAATGACTGAGTGCCACCCAATACCGCAGACATAGCTTCGATGGTGGTGCGCATTACATTGTTATAGGGGTCTTTGCTGGTCAGGCTCACACCAGAGGTCTGGCAATGGGTACGCAACACCAGCGAGCGATCATCTTTTGGCGCAAACTTCTCCTCCATTAACGTGGCCCATAAAATCCGCGCCGCACGCAACTTGGCAATCTCCATAAAGAAGTTCATGCCAATGGCAAAAAAGAACGACAGCCGCGGAGCAAACTTGTCCACATCCATACCGCTATCAATCGCCGTGCGCACATACTCAATACCATCGGCAATGGTGTAAGCCAACTCCTGCACATTGGTGGCACCGGCTTCCTGCATATGGTAGCCGCTGATAGAAATGGAGTTGAACTTGGGCATATAGTTGGCGGTGTAACCAATAATATCTGACACCACGCGCATCGAAGGTGCCGGTGGGTAGATATAGGTGTTGCGCACCATAAACTCTTTCAAAATATCGTTTTGTAATGTGCCCGCAAGCTGCTCAGGGCCAACACCCTGCTCTTCCGCCGCGACAATATAGCTGGCCATCACCGGCAGCACCGCACCGTTCATAGTCATAGAGACCGAGACCTTATCCAATGGAATACCATCAAATAAAATCTTCATATCCTCCACAGAATCAATCGCCACACCGGCCTTGCCCACATCGCCCACCACACGCGGGTGATCGGAGTCATAGCCACGGTGAGTGGGCAGATCAAAAGCCACCGACAGACCCTGCTGGCCCGCTGCCAGATTTTTGCGATAAAACGCATTGGATTCTTCCGCAGTAGAAAAGCCTGCATACTGGCGCACCGTCCAGGGGCGACCGGTATACATGGTTGCCTTGGGGCCACGTTTAAACGGCGCAAAACCCGGCAGGCTATCCATATGCTCCAGCCCAGCAGTATCCTCCGCGGTATACAGCGGCTTCACCTCAATACCCTCAGGGGTTTGCCACAGTAAATCTTCTGGCGATGCACCTTTGCGCTCTTTGGTTGCCAGCTTTTCCCAATCAGCAACTTTCTTGTTAACTGCCATCTTAACTCCGGCGTAATATTCAATGGGTGCACTCTAGAATGCACGTTGGACGGCACTATGCAGCACTACTGATACTTATAGTAGGTCTATTTCTAACAGCCAAACTCACATTTATTGCCATTTAATTTCCAATTAAATGCCTTTTAATGGTATAAATTGACCTTAAACTCACAAATTATGTCTTTTAGGGGCTGACGATGGCCACCATTTGTAACCACCATGTGATTAGCTGTATGCACGGGTTGAGAGAAAACAACCACCCCCAGCAGCAAGCTCTGGAACACGCAGGCATAAACCCCGCAGTGATTAAAATCACTGGCCAGCGAGTGCATACAGATCAGGTGGCGCGGCTATTTAAAACCGTGCAAGAAACCCTCGATGATGAGTTTATGGGCTTTACCCAAACCAACTGCAAGGTAGGCCTATTTGCGACCATGGCCCAGCTGGTCAGCCATTGCAGCACATTGGGAGAGCTATTAGACAAGGCCGTGAGTTTTTATAATCTGGTTAGCAACGATATCCCCATGAAGCTATCTCACTCCCAAGGCAATGCCGTTCTGAGCTTCCAAATGACCCAACCCCATCTAGACCCAGAGCACTTTATGGCCGAGTTCTGGCTGGTTATCTGGCACCGCTTCCCAAGCTGGTATATCGGCCAACCCATCCGCCTGCAAGAGACTCACTTTACCTTTAGCTCACCACAGCACCGCGACGAACTACAGATTATGTTCCCCAGCCAACTGCAGTTTAATCGCAGTGCCAACCGGCTGATTTTTGATGCCCAGTATATGGATAAACCACTGGTGCGCTCGGATCAAGAATTGGCAACCTATGTGCAGAATGCACCCGCAGATGTGATGACTATTCCGGGGTCGGATAGCACATTAGAGGCAAAGATAGAGCGGATTATTGGGCAGCGTCATCCGGATAGATTGGTGTTTGCGCCGATGCATCAGTTAGCTAAAGAGTTAGGGATTAGCAGTCAGACATTGCATCGACGGCTTAAGGAGAGTGCGACTAGTTATCAGAAAATTAAGGATAATTTGCGCAGGGAGGTGGCGATTCAGAAATTGGTGAATGAGAAATTAAGTGTGGAACAGGTGGCGGATATTGTGGGGTTTACGGAGTCTAGGTCGTTTACTCGGGCGTTTAAGCATTGGACTGGATTGACGCCGAGTGAGTATTGTAGGCGAGAATTGCATAGTTAACTTTATGTAAAAGAGAACTGAGGATACCTAGCTACATCCTATGTCTTTTTAGCAACCAATATCTACCAAGCAGCGATATTGAATGGCTCTGCTTGATGCAACATCACGGGTTGGCTGCACGCCTGCTAGATTTTACAGCTAACCCTCTTATTTGCTTGGTTTTTTGCTTCGGACCCCACAGTAGAAAAAACTGGTAAGTTTTTTCTAGCCCACGGCAAACGGACACATGACTAGATAGCTGATGAAAGTTTATTCGGTAGTCAACCTAACTTTGCTTACCGCCCTCCCCACATAACAGGGAGAGTGGCTGTCCAACAAGGGTGCTTTATTTATTCCGAAACACCTAACCCGCCTTTGGGAAATATACGCGTTACCAATATTCCAATGGAAAAACCATTAAAAACCAAAATAAGAAATGAATTAAAAATCCTCGGAATAAGCCATTCCTCATTATTCCCAGATATGGATAGAATATGCAGAGACCTCAATGAAAATCTTATAGAGGATCTAAATTCAGAAAATATTCCTTCTTAGTTTTTATGACCTCCCCCTCAAAAACAAGTACTCTAGGCGGATAAAACAACAACCAAATCAGGATGTTATGCCCGACAGTAGAATCAGACTCACCCAGTACAGCCACGGCGCCGGTTGCGGCTGCAAAATTGCCCCCAGTGTATTGGAGACTTTTTTAAAGACTAACTATATAGCGCCAGAAGATTCATGCCTGCTGGTGGGCAACAGCACAAAAGACGATGCCGCTGTCTATGACTTGGGCGATGGCACTGGGGTTATCAGCACCACAGATTTCTTTATGCCCATTGTCGATGACCCTTTTGAGTTTGGACGTGTTGCGGCAACCAATGCCATTAGTGATATCTATGCCATGGGTGGCACGCCGATGATGGCGATTGCTATTTTGGGCTGGCCGGTCAAGCTACTATCTGCTGAGGTGGCGCAAAAGGTGATCGATGGCGGCCGCCATGCCTGCGGTGAGGCAGGGATTCATCTGGCGGGTGGGCATTCTATTGATTCACTTGAGCCGATTTTTGGGCTGGCGGTCACTGGTCGTGTAGACCTTGCAAACCTTAAACAAAATAGCACTGCCAACGCGGGCAATCTGCTGTTTCTCACTAAACCTATTGGTGTGGGCATTCTCACCACTGCTGAAAAGCAGGGTAAGTTAAAAGCTGAGCATTCCCGCTTGGCTGTTGAGAGCATGATGAAGCTCAATACCATCGGTGCAAAGCTTGCTGTGATTGACGGCGTCACGGCTATGACTGATGTGACCGGCTTTGGCTTGCTGGGGCACTTGCTGGAAATTTGTCAAGGTAGTGATTTAGAGGCATCAGTTAATCTTGCCGCTGTGCCCTTATTAGATAGCTCGGTTATTGATTATCTTGAGCAGGGTTGTGTGCCCGGCGGCAGCACTCGCAATTGGGACAGCATTAGCCAGTATATTTTGGGCACAGATACACAGAGCCAAATGCTGCTCTGCGACCCTCAAACCAGTGGCGGGCTGTTGGTGGCAGTTGGTCCTGCGGATGCTGATCAAGTTAGCCAATTGCTCAAACAAGCTGGCTGTTATCACCTGCCTATTGGTGAGCTGGCCGCAACCAACCAAATGCCCCAAATAAAGGTTGTTGAGTGAGCTTGCCTAAAACCAATAATTATCGCCAGCTACTGCTAGATGATATTCCGCTGATTGATGTGCGGGCGCCGGTGGAGTTTGTGACTGGTGCTTTGCCCTCTTCGGTGAATCTGCCTTTGATGGTGGATGATGAGCGCCATCAAGTGGGGGTTCGCTATAAAAATAATGGCCAGCAATCTGCCATTGAGTTGGGCCACATCTTAGTCAGTGGTAAAGTGAAACAACAGCGAGTAACAGCCTGGCAGGATTTTATGTTGGCCAACCCTAATGCTGTCCTCTATTGTGCGCGGGGTGGTTTGCGCTCTGAGTTAAGCCAGCAATGGATGGCAGAGGCTGGTATTGAATGCCCAAAGGTTGAGGGTGGCTATAAATCGTTGCGGGAGTTTCTGTATCAATATCTAATGGGTTACTGCGCTCATAATCGCTTTACCATTTTGTCGGGCATGACTGGCACCGGCAAAACCGAGATTATTGATCAGTTGGCAAATGCTATTGATCTTGAGGGGGCTGCAAATCACAAGGGCTCTAGTTTTGGTCGGCCTTTGGGTGAGCAGCCAGCGCAGATTGATTTTGAAAACCGTATTGCCATTGATCTACTGAAGGTTGAGAACAGGTTGCCAGCATCGACTATTGTTCTGGAAGATGAGAGCCGCAATATTGGTGCTCGGCATATCCCCCATTATTTCGCCGACCGCATGGCTGAGAGTTCTTTTGTGGTAATTGAGATGGGTTTTGAGGAGCGCCTAGAACGGCTGTGGCAGGAATATGTGGTGGAGCGCTATTTAAAAACCATGGCTTTTTTTGGGGGCACTGGAGAAGAGGAGTTTGCCCGCTATTTGCGCGAGAGTTTGTTGCGGGTGCAGAAGCGTTTAGGTGGCCAGCGCACTAAGGTACTTTTGGCCTCTATGGATAATGCTATTACTACTCAGCATCAGGATAACTTTGCCAGCCATCGGCATTGGTTGGCGGTGCTGACGAAAGAGTATTACGACCCTATGTACAGTTACCAGCTGGAAAAGAAGAAAGATTTGGTGGTTTTTAGAGGGTCGCGAGAGGCGGTTATTGAATGGTTGGGCGGGGCTTAGGGAGATACCTCGCTGCGCTTAGCATGCCCCGCGAGGCGTTTTGGGTACAGGATGACTTTTTAATGTCACCGTGAAATCCTCCGAGTCATTCTGAGTGCAGCGAAGAATCTCTATCAGCCAGCCATTTATACATCACCAACGCATCCACATTCCCCTCAGCCGGATGATTAAACGCCATTGACAAACACCCAACAGTCTCAAAACCCAACTTCTCCCACAGCCGCACCGCACCCACATTAGTCACTGCCACAAAATTAAACTGCATGGCTTTGTAACCAAGCTCAACCGCTACCTGCTGGGAATGCTCACACATTGCTGTGGCCAACCCTATACCACGGGCATCCGCCGCTACCATATAGCCGCAGTTGCACACATGGGCGCCGGGGCCAGCCTGATTGGTTTTGATGTAATAGGTGCCCAGAACCTGGCCATCTTGCTCAGCCACATAGGTCGCTGTGGGCAAATCCATCCAGACGCGTTGGGCTTCTTGCTGGGTGATATCCGGGCTGTAGGCATAGGTATCCCCGGCTGAGGCTATCTGGTGAAAAATTGGCCAGATAGCATCGAAGTCGGTTTGTTCGGCCTTGCGAATAATCACTAGCGAGGCTGCATGCGCACCGCGCCATCGAGGCGGATGGTCTCACCGTTCAGGTAGCTGTTCTCGGCAATATGGACCACTAGCTGACCAAACTCTGAGGGCTCTCCCAAACGTTTGGGGAAAGGGATTCCAGAGACAATACCGTCTTGCACCTGCTGCGGGGCACCCAGCATCAGCGGGGTAGCCATTACGCCGGGGGCGATGGTGTTGACGCGAATGCCGATGGCAGCTAGGTCGCGAGCCATGGGCAAGGTCATACCCACAATGCCACCTTTGGTCGCTGAGTAAGCCACTTGGCCCATCTGGCCATCAAAGGCTGCGATAGACGCTGTGTGAACAATCACACCGCGCTCGGCTTTTTCATCTGGCTCATTGCGCGCCATGGCAGCAGCGGCACAGCGGGAGATATTGAAGGTGCCAATCAGATTCACTTCGATCACTTTGCGATAATGGTCGAGGTTGTGAGGGTTGCCTTCGCGGTCAATGGTTTTTATGGCGACACCAATGCCGGCGCAGTTAACACAGACATCCACTCGCCCCAGATCAGCGGTAATTTTATCGAAGGCGGCCTCAACATCTGGGCCATTGGACACATCCAATGAGATAAAGTGGGTGTTATCGGCACCCAACTCCTCCACTGCTTTGGCGCTTGCTTCGGCATTCATATCAATAATAACCAGGGTGGCACCGCGATCGGATAATTCTTGTGCGGCGGCACGGCCAAGGCCTGAGGCACCGCCTGTGACAACTGCTACTTTATTGGTTAGATTCATCGCTAATTCCTAAACAATTTCCATTAATAATTCACGGGCAATTATAATTCGTTGAATTTCACTGGTGCCCTCATAAATACTTGTGATACGAGCATCTCTAGACCAGCGCTCTACTGGATACTCTGCACTATAACCATTACCCCCTAACATCTGAAGTGCACTGTAGCAGGCAGTATTGGCTTTTTCGCTGGCAAATACCTTAGCCATTGAAGCTTCTTTTCCATAGGGCAACCCTAACTCTTTTTTGCTGGCGGCCTGCATCAATAATAACCGCGCTGCTTCAAGCTCTGTGTAACGGTCTGCCAGTATCCATTGCAGGCCCTGAAAGTTGGACAGAGACTGCCCAAATTGCTGGCGCTAGACAATATACTCGCGGGCAAAGTCCATTGCAGCCAGGCCAATGCCAAGGGCAAATGAGCCCACCCCTATACGCCCGCCGGCCAGCTGACTAACGGCTATTTTAAAGCCTTGATTCTCAGTGCCCAATATAGCATCGGCTGGTATACAGCAGTCTTCAAATAACACCTCATTGGTAGATGAGCCGCGCTGGCCCATCTTTTGTTCTGCCTTGCCTATGGATAGCCCCGGTGTATCTGCTGGCACCAAAAAACAGCTAATCCCTTTGCCTTTGGGTGCCTCAGGGTCAGTGAGGGCCCAGACGACAAATAGCCCGGCATATTCGGCACTGGTGATATACAGCTTGCTGCCATTGAGCAGCCAATTTTCGCCCTGTTTAACCGCTCGGCAGCGCATACCTGAGGGGTCGGAGCCTGCAGTTGATTCCGTTAAGCAAAGTCCGCCCACAGCAAAATCACCAGAGCAGAGTTTGGGCAGGCAGTTTTGTCTTTGGGATTCGGTGCCACAGGCCTTAATAACCTCGGCGACCATATTGGTGACTGATACAGGCACTGCTGTTGAGGCGCAGCCCCGGCCTAATTCTGTCAGCGCCACACTGAAGGCTTCGGTGCCGCCATATTCAGAAGAGATATCTAAACCCATAAAACCCAGATCGGCGAGCTTGCTCAGATTTTCTAGCAGCTTGGCTCTGCCCTGTTCTGGGTTCGATTGCCCTTGATCCAATTGCTCCTTATCCAATAGATGTGCAAAGGGCAGTAGCTCATCGGTAGCAAAACGCTGGGCAGTTTGTTGGATAAATTGTTGCTCGTCACTGAGCTGAGTATACATGTTGACACTCCTTGTGCGATTGAAATGGCCCGTCCAATGGGTCATTTATAACGATCTTTTAAGCTTTAGGCTCCTGCACCAAGACAAAGGGCGGTATAACCAGAGCCCAAAGTATAGTCTGGTTTTCGTACCAATCCATTGCTTGTTGGTCGGCAATTTCAAATACAGATTTGTCCCCTAACCAAGTTTGTATCTGCGGGGCGTTATCTTGGTTTAGGGCAATGGCTACTTTAATGAGATCGGCACTGGGGGCTACGCCCAAGACATTGCCAGACGCGTAGTGCTTTTGCAGTTCTATCCAGCTGATTTTGGCTGTTTCGCTATTGAGGCGGGCGATTAGGGTTTGTTGATCTGTGGTTTCGGTCATGTTTTTGTCACGGGTTAAGTTACGAGGTGGGGGTTAGGCTCTTGGGGTCCTGAGCATAGCGAAGGATCTAACCCATCCATTCACAAAAATTTCGCAACAATTGCAGCCCAGCATTGGCACTTTTTTCCGGGTGAAACTGCACTGCAAACAGGTTTTTATGACTCAGCGCCGCGGCAAAGTCGACTCCGTAATCACAGGTGCCTGCCACATTGGGATTATTTTGGGCATCGGCAAAGTAGCTGTGCACAAAATAGAATCTGCTGTCTTGCTCTATGCCCTGCCACATTGGGTGGTCGATGCTCTGTCTGACATTATTCCAGCCCATATGGGGCACTTTTAGCTTACCGCCCTGAGTATCTAAAAGGCTGTCACCAAAGAACTTCACTTGCCCTGGTAACAGCCCCAAGCAATCGATGCCGCCATTTTCTTCGCTGCTTTCCAGCAGCGCCTGCATGCCCACGCAAATGGCCAGAACCGGCTTGGTTTTTATTGCCTTGCTCACCACTGCACCAATATTCAGGCGCTGAATTTCACTCATGCAGTCACGAATTGCGCCAACGCCAGGAAATACCACGCGATCGGCTTCTTCGATCTGAGCCCGATCAGCGGTAATGGCCACCTTGGCTCCGGGGCTGACATGCTCCAGTGCTTTGGCCACGGAATGCAGGTTGCCCATCCCATAATCGATAATGGCTATATGGCTACGAAAATCACTCATAAATCAAACACAACTAAAATGCGGTACAGAAGAAAGGGTACGCTTACAACGTACCCTTAGTAGAAGGCATTACACCAGCCATACGCTCATCGGCAGATGCGGCCATGCGGAGGGCACGGCCAAAGGCCTTAAAAATGGTCTCAACCTGATGGTGAGCGTTGGCGCCACGCAGGTTATCAATGTGCAGGCTTACCAGCGCATGGTTTACAAAGCCCTGAAAGAATTCACGGGCTAGGTCTACATCAAAGGTACCCACATGGCTGCGCACAAAGTCAGCTTTCATAATCAGGCCGGGACGGCCAGAAAAGTCCATCACCACCCGAGACAGGGCTTCATCTAATGGTACATAAGCGTGGCCGTAACGGGTCAGGCCTTTTTTATCGCCAATGGCTTCGCTGATAGCCATGCCCAATGTGATGCCAATATCTTCTACTGTGTGGTGATCATCTATCTCTGTGTCGCCAGTGGCCTGAATATCCAGATCCACCAGACCATGCCGGGCAATTTGGTCCAGCATGTGGTTCAGAAACGGTACCGGGGTCTGCAGATTGGCCTGCCCGGTGCCATCCAAATTAACAGTAATAGTAATTTGAGACTCCAGGGTGTTGCGGGTCACTGTCGCGATGCGATCAGCCATGAACTTCTCCAAGCTATGCATTAACAGGTAGCATTATACTGCAAATTTTAGGTTGCTACATTGCCAAAAAGGGTTAAAATCCCTCACCAATTTAGTCAATTATTTTTGCTGAGCTTAAAATATCCAATGAGACGGTTTCACACGCTATTTGCCATCGCGCTATCCCTGATTATCGGGCTTGGTTCGACGACGGCTGTCTCCCACAGCCACAGCGACCATGAGGATACTAGCTGCTCGGTCTCTGTATTGCAGAATTCCTCGGCAGCGGTTGCGGCTGAAAGTAGCAGAGCTTTTGTAAGCAAAGCCGCAACCCCCAAAAGTATTCATGTCAAAAAGACTGTCAGCAACCGCGTCAGAGGTTGCCAGTTTGCCCGCGCACCCCCTCACAACCTTTAAATAAGCAGTATTCCCTTATTGGGACGAAGCTGGGCCGTTTACTCGGCGCAGGTGTTATTTTTTAAAGGAACATATTATGAAAAAGCTAATGACTGGTAGGTTGCCTCTGGCAGCTGCCCTTATGAGTTTGTCCTGCAGTGCTCTCACTCAGGAAATGGAAGAAATTATTATTACGTCATCGTTGATCGATAGCTCAGTAGACGCAATCTCAAACCCGCTGCATATTATCGTTGGCCAGACTATTGCTAACGACGCCAGCCAAAGCATTGGTGCCAGCATTGATGGCTTGGTGGGTATTTCCTCAAGTGACTATGGCGCGGCTGTTGGCCAGCCCATTATCCGCGGTTTGTCGGGAACCAGAGTAAAGGTCCTAAATAACAGCAGAGTAGTCCGAGACGTTTCAGGGTTGGGGCCGGATCATGTCAATGATGTTGATCTGAATAACATCCAACAAATCGAAATCATTAGAGGCCCATCCTCACTACTGTATTCCAATGGTACCATCGGCGGAATCGTCAATGTGGTTGATAATACAATTGCCAGAACAGACTTTGCAGAGTCAAAGTTTAGACTGGGTGCTGAAGCTCAGTCGGTCAATAATGGTGACTCCCATGACTTCTCTTACCAAGACAATCTTGGCGGCTTGAATATCAGCCTTGCCTACAAAGACTCTCAGTTTGGTAACTTCGACATTCCAAACGGCGCGGTTATTCATCATGAAGAAGAACATCATGATGAGGAGCATGAAGGCGAAGAGCACGAGGGAGAGGAGCACGAAGGTGAAGAGCATGAAGAAGATATGGGCTTTTTACCAAACTCTGATACTGGGTCTACCTCTAAAAGAATAGGTATCTCCAAGACTGGAGACTGGGGATATTTTGGCATTTCTGCTAGCGATACCGAAAACATGTACGGCATTCCCTATCATGGCGAAGGTCACGAAGGGCACGGAGATGAGCATGATGAGCATGATGAGCATGACGACGAAGATGGCCATGATGACGATGACCATGCAGAAGAAGGTGGCCATGACGAGCATGAAGGTGAAAGAATCTTTTCTAAAACTGAATCTAGCATCGTCAATTTAGAGGGTTCTTATGTTGTGCGTAACAATTGGTTAACAAAAATTGATTACCATTTCAGAGACTCTGATTACTCTCACACTGAGCAGCATGCCGAAGAAGAGCATGAGGGCGAGGAACATGAGGGCGAGGAACATGAGGGAGAAGAGCATGAAGGCGAGCACCATGAAGAGGGTCCAACAACCTTCAGTAATGAAGCCAAAGAATATGGTGCCATTTTTGATTTAGGTAACGATTCCCTGTCTCAGAAAGTCGCACTAAATTATGTCGTTGAGGACGTCTCTGTTGTTGGTGATGAAGCCTTTATTAACCCAACGGAAAGCAAAGAGTTCACCATTGGGTACTTTTTAAGCAAGGAGTTCGACCTATTCCATTTCGACTTCGGTGTTAGACATGACCAAATCTCCAGAAAAGGTTCTGTCAGCCATCAAGACGAGCACGATGAGCACGATGAGCACGAAGAACATCATGACGACGATCATGACGATGAGCACGACGAAGAGCATGAAGCAGAGCTAGAGTATTTTGATCGGGATATCAGCACCACTAGCTATGCCATGACCCTTAGCCGAGATATTGCTAATGGTTTAGAGCTTAATTTAGGTCTTTCCTCTGTGGAACGAGCGCCTTCAGCGGTAGAGCTTTTAATGAATGGCCCACACCTGGCAACAGGTAGAAATGAAGTAGGTAATTTCGACCTGAAATCTGAAAAATCGAACAATATGGATCTGACGCTTCGCTACAAAAATGATGGCTTTTTTGCTGACCTCACAATCTTCCAAAATGATGTAGATAACTACATCTACCTGATGGATGAGACTGAGGAAGAACATGAGGAGCATGAAGAGGAAGAGCATCACGGTGGTTTAATTCTTGCCAACTATCTTCAGCAGGATGCCGAATTTGAGGGTTATGAGCTTGAAATAGGCAAGACCTTTGACCTGGCTCGTGGGGCACTAACATTGTCATACGGAAGAGACTCGGTTTCAGGAGAGTTTAAAGACGGATCTAACATCCCACGCATTATCCCAGAAAGAGACTTATATAAAGTTTCCTATGTGGAAGATGGGCTTAGATTTATCTTGTCTCTCAAAGACGTTTCATCACAGACCGATACGGCTGACAACGAGACTGTCACTGATGGGTTTAGCATGTTGAACTTAAATCTATCAAAAACAATCGAGACCAGCCCAGGACATGAGTTAACCCTTTCTGTGTTTGGTAAAAATCTACTAGACGAAGCGGCTAGAAACCATAGCTCATTTGTTAAAGATGAAGTGCCAATGGCCGGCCGAAATATCGGTTTAAGAGCTAGCTACTCTTTCTAGAGAGCTGGTCTTTTACCTGTGTTTAAGGGTTGTTCTCTTTGATGTAATATGAGGTCCTCAAAGCAACCCTTAAACCGTTGGTGATTGTGAAAAATTTATTTAAATGGGTGGTCACCGGCACAATCGTTGTGGTCACTTTATTTTCTGCTGTAATAATCTACATCTCGTTTGCTGTCGATGTTAATGGCTTCAAGCCAGATATCGAATCTCTGGCTCGTCAGCAAGGAGTGAATCTCGCCATTGACGGCGATCTAGCCTGGACCTTTTTTCCCCAGCCCGGTATCAGCATTGGGCAGGTTCGCTTTTCCGACCAGCTTGCCACTTCTGGCACCTTAGATAGTCTAACCCTCACTGTCGCCTGGACTGATCTACTTGCAATCAGTGGCGACCCAAGCCAAATCCCAATGGGCTCCGTGCAAATCAGCGGAGGGCAGGTGCGCTATAAAGCCCTGAACAATTTACCGGTGCAATTGAGTCATATCAGCCTCTCGAGCCGCAATATTTCCCTTGCAGGCAAAAGGTTTCCCCTGGCCGTTTCTGCCAGAGCATTTGGGGGTCAGAAGTTCTCCCTAGAAACAGATATTGCCATGAGTGCCAATGGCCAGACTATCGACCGGCTTGTGCTGTCTGATTTACAGCTGCGCATTAACCAGATTGAAATCAATGGCAAAATCGAAGCGAGTAATAACCTAAAATGGATTCAGGGAAACTTTAAAACCAATAGCTTTAATCTGCAACAGCAGTTGGCTAATTTTGAAAAAGCCCTCCCCGAGCTGGCTTTGACTGAGACCACCAAACCCTCGGCCCTGTTTGAGCTAAGTATCAGCAGCGGCTTCACCATAGACGATACCAATGCCGAGATCAGCAACCTGTTGACTCTGGATGGTCAACCAATTGAAGTGAATATGCTTGTCGATCAGCCTCGCAATAAACTCACTACCAAGATTTCCGCAAATCTGTTTAGAGTGGCCGACTATATGCCTGTGGCCGATGCTGGTACTAACAACAGCAGCCTGTTTGCGCCATTAGCTATCCCCTTTGCCCTATGGCAGGGCCAGAGTCAGGTGGAGGTAAGTATCAACAAGATTCAGTTTGATGGTTTTGTCATCGACAATTTCTACGGTAACCTATTTGGCAATCAAAGAGTGTTGAGCCTTACTTCACTAAATGCAGATGTTTTTAATGGCGAGGTTAATGCTATTGCCAGATTGGATATGCGGCCCGCGGCTCCTAGCTTTAGCCTGCAGCCCTCTTTTAATAATATAGATCTGGCATTGGCGCTACCCGCTATTGCAGACTATTCAGCACTGACCGGCAGATTAAATCTGGATACCAATATTCAGGGTTCTGGCAACTCAACAGCTAGCATTCTTAAATCGTTCTCTGGGGTCGGCAAGTTCGAGTTGCGCTCACCAAGTTATGCTGACTTTAACATTGAGCAGGCTTTTTGTAATGCAGCGGCACTGTTTGGCAGTTCTGAGCAAGCCAAGCAAAATTGGTCCACTGGCACAGACCTAGAGAATTTGCGTGGTAGCTTTCAGCTTAGCCAGGGCAATCTAAATATTAATGAATACAGCACAGCAACGGGCAATCTTAATATTATTGGCCGCGGAAGCATTGGGCTAATCAAGCAGAACTACAGTATTGCCGCCAATGCTAGGCTTGATGCGGCAACCACAAGCAACAATGGCTGTGCAGTGAATAAGCGGCTGCAGAATCGTCAGATACCTTTTATATGTAAAGGTAAATTTGATGGTGGCTCTGCCTCCTGCAAGCCCGATGAGCGAGTGTTAAAAGACCTGCTAAAAAACACTGCCTTTGAGAAGCTTGGTGAACAACTACTAAAGAGGTCAGATAAAAAAGACGACCCATTAACAAGCCTGCTCAATGAATTTCTTAAGCGCAAGCTTAACTGATGCAGGTGGCAGATTTTCAGGAGGCGATTCTCAGCTGGTTTGACCAACATGGCCGGGGCAACCTGCCTTGGCAGCAGGATATTAACCCCTATCGGGTTTGGGTCTCTGAAATTATGCTGCAGCAGACTCAGGTCAGTACCGTTATTCCCTATTTTGAGCGGTTTATGGCCAGTTTCCCGACTGTACAGGCATTGGCCGCAGCACAATTGGACGATGTGCTGCATCATTGGACAGGACTGGGTTACTATGCCCGCGCCCGCAATTTACACAAGACAGCGCAGTTAGTATGCGATGACTTTGCCGGGGCGTTTCCCAACAGCATTGATGGCCTATGTGAGCTGCCTGGTATTGGCCGCTCTACTGCCGGAGCTATCAGCTCTATCGCCTTTAAAATTCCAGCGACCATATTGGATGGCAATGTAAAGCGAGTACTCGCGCGATTTTCCGCCACCGAGGGCTGGCCAGGTCAAAGTAAAGTGGTGGAAAAGCTGTGGCTGATTGCCGAGACCTATACGCCGGCCACTCGCATTGCTGATTACACCCAGGCAATGATGGATCTTGGAGCAACCCTTTGCACCAGATCATCTCCCAGCTGTGGCCGGTGCCCATTGGCTAGCGGCTGTGTCGCCTTGGCGCAGGGCAATCAAACCCATTACCCGGGAAAAAAGCCAAAGAAAAAAATACCGGTCAGAACAACCTGTTTTCTTTTAATTCACAATGAGCAGGGAGAGTTATTATTGCAGCAGAACCCTCCTTCGGGCCTTTGGGGCGGGCTCTGGGTGCTGCCTCAGGTGGAATCTGAGCAAGATATTACTCAACGTTGTGTCGAACTGGGGTTAGAGCTTGTGGACCATGAGATACAGCCGGGCAAGCGGCATACTTTCAGTCATTTTCATCTCGATTATCAGCCGATTGTGCTCAATGCCATTGATCGCAGCTGTGCCGTCGCCAAGGGCGATAATCAGGTCTGGTATAACCCGCAGAATCCACTATCATTGGGTATGCCAGCACCTATTGTAGCGCTTATACACCTATAACCCATCACTTGGAGGTCAGCCATGGCGAGAACCGTTTTATGTCGCAAACTTAAGCAAGAATTGCCCGGGATGGATATGCTTCCTTTTCCCGGCCCCAAAGGCGAGGAAATTTATAGTAATATTTCTAAACAAGCTTGGGCGGAGTGGATGACTCACCAGACTACATTAATTAACGAAATGCGCTTGAATATGATGGATTTGACGGCTCGAACCTACCTCTCAGAGCAACGGGAAAAGTTCTTTGATGGCGAAGAGGTCGATCAAGCTGAAGGATACGTCCCGCCTGCCGAATAACCCTTGACGAACTGCTATTCAAGCGCTTTAATACGCGCCTCTTTCGAGATGCGCAAAAGTAGTTTGCGAAGCCCGGTTAGCTCAGTTGGTAGAGCAGAGGATTGAAAATCCTCGTGTCCTTGGTTCGATTCCGAGACCGGGC
>JAQXBF010000005.1 GCA_029252555.1 Porticoccaceae bacterium | reverse complement strand
GCCCGGTTAGCTCAGTTGGTAGAGCAGAGGATTGAAAATCCTCGTGTCCTTGGTTCGATTCCGAGACCGGGCACCATAATTCAAAGAAGCCTCGGTGTATGCTGGGGCTTTTTTGTGCTTGTAAGAGTGTCATCGAACGTTCGATGGATTCGCGCCTGACGCTCAGGGCTTTGCCCCGCCTTCGCAAACGAAGGCGTCCACAACACTTAGTGTTTAGTCCGAGCCCTTCATTTTTTGTTATTTTCTATGGTTAGGCATTATGCTAGGCCGTACTTGTCGCTTTGAGGAGCCCAGCAACGAAGGGTCTCGCGGGCCGCAGCTGCAGCTTTGAGTGGCTGGTTATCTGGGGTATGCTGCGTAAAGAAAAATAATAAATCCAAATAGTCTTCTGGGAGTATTTTAATGGGGCTTTCTCTTCGTGTGTTTTTCCCACTGCTAGCTGTGCTTTTGCTCTATGGCTGTGACGGCCCTTCGGGAGATATGCCTGATACTCAGAATGGTCTGGAACGGCCAGCTAATATTGATTGGTTTAATGGCTCTGTTGAAGGGGCTTTTGCAGCGGCCAAACAGCAGGATAAGCCGATCTTCTTGTACTGGGGTGCGGTCTGGTGCCCTCCTTGTCATGAGCTGAAGGGGACAATCTTTAAGCAGCAGGCGTTTATTGACCAGTCTAAATGGTTTATCCCTGTCTACCTAGATGGGGACACAGAACAGGCACAGCTGTATGGGGAGAAGTTTTCAGTTTATGGCTACCCGACGGTTATTGTCTTCTCCCCTCAAGGAGCAGAGATCACGCGTATTCCCGGTGGTATGGATATACAGCGTTATAT
This sequence comes from Porticoccaceae bacterium, assembly GCA_029252555.1. Lineage (GTDB taxonomy): Bacteria > Pseudomonadota > Gammaproteobacteria > Pseudomonadales > Porticoccaceae > HTCC2207. Next base: position 221,181 of record JAQXBF010000005.1, on the reverse strand, counting down.
GGGTGTGTTGGAGTTAGCGCTCAATGCCATTACGCCAGTAGCTAAGTTAGTATCCAAGGTTGAGCTAGGGCAATCTATAAGCCCTGAGGGCTGGCAACTGCTCGCTTATTATTCTTGGGAGCAGGATCGCGGTAAGGTTCTCAGTGAGGATGCCAGCGATCAAGAGCGTTACAAGTTATTTAAACTGCTGGCGGAAAATGCCCCTGGAGATTTGGCGGTGGCTAAGAGCCGCCTGCAGATGTTAGCGATTGATCACTGGGCAGGGCTTAATGCTGATGACTCAGCTCAGAGGGATATCTATCGGGATCAGCTTGGCCTTATCTTAGCTGATAGTGGGCTTAGTAGCGCCAATAGGGACAACCTGATGTACGGTGGTGCACACCTGGCCAAAGCCCTCGCCGACGGCCCCCAGCTGGTCACTCTGCTCCAACATCTCAGCGATAATATGAAAAATATACTGGCCAATACCGAACTTAATTTACTCATGCGCCTGCGCGCTCTGTCGGGCTGGGTGCTTTTAGAAATGGCGGCGCTTGATAATGGGCAAGGCCTATCAATGGATCAATTGGTCTGGGTCAGCGAACAGGCTGACTGGGGGCTAAAAGCTGCAGACCAGTATCAATATCACAGTGCGGTGAACACTCTCTCTGACGCTTTGTATGATGCGGGGCTTATAGAAGACGCCAAGACAATGTTGGTTAACAGTCTAACAATTACCAAGCACCCCTACTATTTAATGTCTGACCTCGGTTATATGGAAGCCCAGATGGGTAATAATGAGGCGGCACTTGGCTGGTATAAAAAAGCTTGGGACAGCTCCAAGGGGCCTGCTACCAGAATTCAATGGGGAGTTAATTACGTGGTTAATATGGCCGAGCTGACACCAGAAAATATTGATGGAATTAGCGTGACCAGTAAGGCTATTTTATCAGAGCTAGCAGAACAGAATAATGGCTTTTACCAGCGCACAGCAACTCGTATAGACCAGTTAGATAACAAATTAGAGTCTTGGGCAGATAGCCCCCAACGGCTTATGGTACTGGCAGCATTCAGAGAGGCGATGAAGAAAATCTAAGATAAAAAAAGCCCCGGCAGATGCTAGGGCTTTTTGTTTAAGGCAATGGTCGCTAGTTAGACTTTACCGCCGATGCCATCCGATCGCAGCGCTCTAAAAACTTTTTCACTTTACCAAAGCGATCAAGTCGGTTTGGCTTAAACCACAAGCCATGACCCTCTTTCGCATAGGCATAGTACTCGTAGTCCAGATCAGTTTTACTCAGCGCTTTAATAAACTGCTTTGCACCTGCAAGGGGTGTGCGTCTATCGACCTTACCATGAGTGATCAGCATAGGAGCTCTAATCTGGTCTATATTGTAAATCGGTGACATAGCTTTTAATTTTTCAGCGTCTTGACCCATTGCGTTGTCAGTAAAGGCGTCAGTAGTAAAACCGTCTCGACCGTCCCACGTATCTTTCAGCTCGTCAAAATTAAAGAAGCCAGCATCTATGATACTGCAGTTGTAGTAATCATTATGACGCACAACATTCTGGGCGCTCGAATATCCGCCATAGCTAGCGCCCGCTGTGTAGACCTTATCGCCCACATCATAATTTGCTTGGACAAACTCGGCTCCCTCGCGCATGTCATCCAACATACGGGTTCCCCACAATGTGTAGCCAGCCTCTTCAAAATTTTGTCCATAGCCGCCAGAACCCCTAAAATTTGGTGCAAATACGGCATAACCTAGCTCTGCATAAATTTGCATATACGCATTAAAGCTATATGAAATGTAGGGGCCATGTGGACCACCATGAATATAGTTGACCAAGCCTTTTGGCTTGCCCACCCGAGGCATTAGAAGCCATCCCTGCAATTTTACTCCATCACTCGCCTCATAATTTATGGCAGTGAAAGAATTTAACCCTAGATCATTAATCTTTTCATTCGAACTGAATAGATAGCGGGCCTTTCCTGCCGACTTCTCCCAAACATAATACTCTCCTGCAACACCAGGGGAAGTAACTGCGATGATCATATTCTCTTCCGCGTCGTCCATACCAGTGTTATAAACGCTGAAGCCCTTGAAACTTTTCATAAATCCTGTGACAACAGAGGACGCTATATCTTTTTGGAATATTTTTATTTCCGGCTTGTCGGCTACCCAAGTCGCATACCCTGGATGACCGCCCTCTGCGAACTCAACAGATATCTGAGAGACGAAGCCAAAGTCGTGAATAACTGAGAGCTCCCCACCCTCGAGCGCAATACTAACCAACTCCTGGTGAGCATTAGGGCCCTCTTTTAGCTGGGTAAGGCCGAAAAGTAGCTTGCCGTCATCGCTTACATTTAAGCCGCTAAAATTTCCTGGGAAATCTATGTCAATTGCCGTCCAGAACTTATCCGAAGCCCTGCGATAAAAAAAGTTTGTCGTGAATTTTTCTGTCGGGGCAAACGCAACGATGGTATCAGCAGTCTCGTTGGTAAGCATTGCGGCAGCTCTAGCGGGACCATTCATTACCTTCGTGAGGTCACCTGTGGATAGCTCAAGTTTATAGACTGTAGGGCGAACACCTCCATCTCGCTTAAACGGAGACACCGCTACTAGAATATTTTTTTCGTCATCTGGTAGATAGCTGAGCACATCCAATCGCCCGGTGATCTTCTTTCCGCTGCGTAACGCCTTATTAAGGTACGTTCCAGTATAATTCCATATACGAGTATTTTTGCCAGTCTCCATGTTATAAATGAATTGGTCACCGAAATCACCTGGCCGCCGACCCTCAGAGTATTCGGTTAGAACACGATACTTATAAAGATTTGCCGAGACCCAATTACCTCCAGAAATCTCTATATTGTCCTCATCCTCATATCGGATACTCTGTTCAACCTGCATAGTCTTACGATTTAGAATGACCAGCGTAGCCCGCTCATCCTGCTGCATCACAGCACTGATATATTTCCCAGACGGTGAGACACTCACATTTGAGAATTCAGCACCCTCTAATATCGTATAAACTGATTCAGGTAGTTTGGCCACAGCATGTGAAACTGCGAGTACCGCAGTCAGCATAACCGCCACAAGGGGTTTGTTCGATAATCTTGAGTTTTTCATCTATTTAATCTCCTTTACTTTAATTCTCAATCCAGCCTGGTTGACCAAAAAAATCGAACCCAAAACACCAGGCTGTAACTCGATACGATCATTGACCTTAAACGCAATACTGCGGTCTGTTACCCGCTTAAATGTGCGATTGGTATTGGTGCTGAAATATGTACCCTGACGCTTTGTCTTGTTGACCTTGGTGACTAGCATGGTGATAGAGTCGGCAACAACTTGGTCATAGGCTTCCTGAGCCCTAGCCAACACAGGTGAACTGGAGGCGCTACTGGCAGACAATTTAGAGTCTACCACCGGGCGTGACTGTCTTGTTTGTTGCAGTACTTGTGGCCGCTCTGGGGCTGCACTTCTAAAGCCTAGCTCTCGATCATAGCAGGCTAGTCTGGCGCTATTATCCCGTATATTCAGGCAACCTGAAGCATCGCGCGATTGGGCTTGCCCAGCGAGAAGAATGGTTATCAATAAAATTATTTTGCTTTTATATTCCATGCTACAGGTGCCCCATCTTTTAATAACTCTTTGGCCGTTACATTGTTAAAGCCAGCCAATGATAGCTTTTGTTCAAATTCTTTAATTTCTTCTTCGTTGCGGGCAACATCAACCATTTGCCGAAACCGCTCTTTTGAAGAGTGGAAGTCTACCAATATACCACTTATATAAGCCTGTCGATCAACTTCGGAGAGACGCAGCTTTTTAAAGTAAGTTAGTACCGCTTTAGCAAAATCAACGGAGATCGGATTTCGTTCAGACTGATCCAGATTCATAATCGATGAGACGAAGTCATTAACTACATCTCTGGCTTTATGGGCAATGGATGACCGCACAAGCTCGGCAGGGTCACCGCCCAGTTTATTAAGTTCGCGATCTATTTCCTCTAGCTTGCTGACAACGGATTCCATTAATTCGAAATCAAATTCACCCAGAGCTTTGACCGACATTTCGGTGATCACGGAGCCTGCATGATGCATTAAAAAGTTAGCTTCGCCCTCTGCTGAAAGCATGCTTTTTAATAAAGGTAGTGACAGGTCTAGGGGAGAATATTCCAGACCATACACAGAGGCAATCAGATCAAACTGCTGCTGAGACTCGAATTTCTCGATACCAGTACCGCCTTGAAGCTTAATTTCCAATTCGGCATTGGCGCGCTTTTTAACGGCATCGGGCAGGCTAACTTCAGCGGCATCTACTCCGGTATAGGTGCCTTTTATTCTTTGGTCTAACAGGCAGGGTAGTAGCGAGGCATTGCCACAGCCAACCTCTAAAATATTTAGTTTGTGTGCTTCTTTTGCATTGAGGATGGCGATCCACCACTGTGCGATATAACCCTTGGTGTAGCCGTCGCTGTAGTACTCCCCAAAGGTAGTGCTATGGCCTTTTTCCCAAAAATTTCCCCATGCATCCATTTTTTTATCCTAAAAAAAGAGCCCGCAAAAGCGGGCTCTGATCTTAACGCATTTAGAATACAGCTTACATTTCGATTGAGTATTCTAAGAAGATAACACGACCAGTTAACGAATACTGATACTCGTCAACCTGTGATCCGAACTTATCAAGTAGGGGATCTTTGTTACCTACGTTGTTGGCACCAACTCGTACAACACCCATATCGCTCATGTCGTAGCTTACTGCAACGTTATGAGTAGTATAAGCCTTGTACTTAGTGTCACTTACGGCGCTAGCAGACTCACCAATGTAGTCAGCGGACCAAGAAGCACTCCAATCGCCCATGTTCCAGCGAATTGCAGCGTTAGTACGCCACTCTGGGAAACCAAGAAGACCAACTGCATCAGTCAATTCACCTGAGCCGAATACTGCTTCAGTCTCATACTTGGTGTAATAAGTGGAGGAACCGGCCATTACGAATGAGCCAAAGCCATCGGTATCAATGCTACCGTTTAGTGCGAAGTCTAATGACTCGCGCTCAACCTCACTTACCGCGTTCTGGTAACCAGCTTCGATGCGAGTAACACCGCCGTTACCTCCACGCGTTACTGCTGGGTTATTACCACCCGTGTTGTAGTCTACGTTCAACATGTCCTGTGCAGATACATACTCAACGGCATCTTCCAGAGTCATAGTGAAGTAGTTAGCGCTAAAGAACCACCCATCCATAAACTCGTAGGTACCGCCAAAAGACAACGTCTCAGATGATTCTGCGCCCAGATTTGGATTTGAACCAATATAAGTATCAAACTGACGAGAGTTACAGTCGTCTTCAGATACACCTGACTGCTGACACCCGTAGTAGTCGGTAGCAGATTCGGCAGAGAACGATGTAGCACCATACAGATCAGAAAGGTCTGGAGCACGGAAACCTTGACCGTAGGACATTTTGAGTTCCAACTTGGGGATCATGGTGAATTTGACGCCGACACGTGGAGATGTGGCGTTACCAAAATCATCATAGTCATCAAATCGAATTGCAGTATCAACCTCTAACCAATCATTGACTGGAAAGATTGCTTCTGCGGACAGAGCGCTAACTGATCTCTTACCCGTTGCAGAGTTACCAGCTGAACCACCAACTAGGCCGGCTTCAGACTGAGCATCTACTAGAGCAGAATAGTTTACGTCCCAGCTTTCAACAGCAAAGTAAGAAGACGCAGTACCACCATCCATTTCAAACATATCCCACTGAGCACCAAAGAACACCTTCTGGATATTCATGCGGTCATCATTGAGAGTTGTCGCTTTCAGGTTTGCAACATACGTATCGTAGTCCGTTATGTCTTCAGCAACGTTCTCAGCGAAACCACCATAACTCAGGTAGTACATACCGATTGAGGATGAACGATAGTCAGAATACGTGTAGTAAGCTTCGTAGCTAAGTGTATCGCTTACAGTTGCGCGCATACCGATGTTGATGTCGGTCAGCGTATCGTTAACAATATTGTCACGGGTACCGATATCAACCCAACGGAAGTAACCTCTGACTGACTCACCATAAGGGTTGCGTGGATCTGAAGCCAGAGCTGAGCCTGGAGCTGCAGGTGGCGCATATCGACCAAAAGATTCGTTGTTAGACAAAACTGCATCTGCGAATAATTCGATATCGTCGTTTAGCTCAAAGGTTGAACTGATCCATGCGTTGGTTCGCTCCATGGAGGCGCGGTTAGCGGAAACGTTCGCATATGCATAACCACAGTAGTACCCACTATCCGGGCCAAATACCTGGTCAGCCTTCATCTCGCCAGTGAAGGAACCATCATCAACACAGTTAGAACCTGGGGTAACATACCAAGTTGAACGGTCGTTCTCGTCAAAATCAGCACCTGTGTAGGTGGGATTGAGCAGTGTGTAACCGTAAACGGAAACACCTTCGGTTTCGGAATAGCCTTCGATCACGCCATCGCCATTCAAGTCGCTGTAACGTGCAGCAGTGTATGAGCGATCCTTATCGAAAATTGGGTCACGGCTATCGTGCTCTAGTCCAAAGGTAACGGATGAACGGTCACCACTAGCACCTACCAAGAAGGAGAAGCTCTGCTCGGAACCATCATCTTTAGAGCGATCGCCCTGACGTGCAGTGAAAGTCATACCGTCATAGCCAGACTTCAAAATAACGTTAACAACACCAGCAACCGCATCGGAACCATAAACCGCGGAAGCACCATCAGCGATGATCTCCAGCCGATCTACGAATGAGAAAGGAATGAGATTAAGGTTAACTGTACCGCCACCACCAAGAGAAGGCGAACCAACCGTACGACGGCCATTGATCAGTACAAGAGTACGACCAGCACCAGCACCGCGAAGGTTGACTGTGGCGTTCGACTGTGCGCTGCTGCCTGAAGACTCTCGGAATGAACCAAGCGAGTTAAGCGTTGAGGAACGCAGCGCATCAGCAACGGAAACATCACCCGAAATTTTCATATCTTCGGAGCTGATAGTAATGATTGATTGAGATTCAGAATTAGTAGTTCGCTTAATTCTAGAACCGGTGACGATGACTTCGTCAACTTCGGCGCTATTGTCTTGCGCGTATGCTGAACCAGCAAAAGGCATAATTGCGGCGAACGCACCTATGCCCATGGCGAACCTAATCGCCGTGGTTATTTGTTTCTTTTTCATAGTACTCCCCGTGCTCCTAAATCGATCGTACATCCCATCGATAAAGGACTTACTTTTATGTTTTTGTATGAGTCGTTTCCCTACGTATGAACGATCACTCTCATACGACCGTTGAAATATAACCCTACTATTTAGGTAAATCAACAGAATTTAAATCTCTTTCAGATAATATATCAGAAAATAAGTAAGTAAGAATCGATGTTACAGCGAACCCAGTCACTGACTGACTTTGCCTATATTCAATAACAGAAAGACTGGTATATAAGGTTAATCACTTTTAGCAGCCATCTTACGCAAATTAGCCCTTCTAACAGAGTGAGGCTTAAAGGGCACTGATCGCAATGCCAAAGCACACTGATTCTCGTGAACGAGCAGTCACAAACTCTATTAATAAGATGACCAGTTAGATTCTCCAAAGCAAATAGATCCATTAGAGCCAACATTGTCAGTGTGGCCAACAGTTTAGTCAGCGAAAAACCATTGCGAACCCTAGTTTTGAGACAGTAATCGATTGCTATAACCTTGCATCCGGTGCACCCATCACCTATATCGAATGGCCTAACGGCCAGAGGTGGCAGAATGGTAAGAACAGAGGCAGGTACAAGCTGTGATAACAATCACAGACTAAAGGGATCTAGTCGGTTGAGGGGATTGGAGAAAGGAGAAATATGTTGATGCTCAGGAAGGCCTTTCAGCCCTGAAGCGAGAGCCTAGTCCGGTGACGCAACACTGCTATCGGCACCACCCAGCATAATACTGATCCATCGAGTATCTTCCTGACTTTCCAAGGCGATTTTAATCATGATGGTCAAAGGGATAGACAACAGCATGCCCACAGGCCCAAGCACCCAGCCCCAGAGCACCAAGGAGACAAATACCACCAGTGGCGAAAGGTTGAGCCCACGGCCCATCCAGCGGGGTTCAATAATATTGCCCATCACCAGATTCACCACCATAAATCCCGCCAGAGTCAGCCCGGCATGCAACAGACCCAGCTGCACCAAAGCCAGCAACACCGCGGGCACAGCGGCAATCAATGAGCCCACTGTGGGTACGAAATTCAGCAGAAAGGCCAGTAGCCCCCAGAGCACAGCGTAGTCCACACCGAGAATACTCAACCAGATAAAGATCAATAGGCCAGTTACCAGGCTAATGCCAGCCTTAATACCAAGATAGCTGTGCACACTCCCAGAAAACTGAGCTAGCCATGCCTGAGAGGTTTCCGCCCCGCGGGCCAACCGCAGCTTCTCACCAAAGCCAATATTCTCTGCCAGAATAAAAATGACCGTCAGCAAAATCATTACCGCATTGGTCATTACATTACCAAATGAGGCCAATGTGTTGCCAACCATTGCCATTACCGCGCCGGGGTCAAAACTACTCTGCCATTGCTCAGCATCGATTTGCACTCCGCGCTGACTCAGCCATTGCTGCACAGAGGCGCTCATAGCGGACAGCTTGTCGGAATACAGCGGGATATCCTGACGGAAATTTTCCAGAGATGAGCCAATTAGAGCTGCCAGCAATAGTCCCACCAGCAAAATAAGTACTATCACCAAAGGGATGGCCAGACCACCGGGAACCCGACGATTTTTTAGCCAGGCCAGCAGTGGCGAAACTATCATGGCAATAAACACAGCGAGCAGAAATGGTACTAGCAGCGGGCCCGCCATTTTCAGCCCTGAGACCACCACCACAAAGGCAGCACTTACCACCAAAAATCTGGCTATGGGGGACGTTTTTTCAATCATTGCTGTGCTCCGCTGTCGGTTTGCTCGCCTAGGCTGGCCAATATTTCACTGAGTTGGGTACGACCCCTGTCAGAAAATAGCAGCCTACCATTGCGTTCGGTCATTTCAGTCTCCGCTAACATAGCACATTGCTGTCTAATTTCATCTAGTTCAGGGCTCTGGTGAATGCGCATACCTATAAAAACATCCCAGTCGCCGATGGTCGCAGTATTATCGAGCACAGACTCCAACAGCACCTGAATATTCACAGCCTCTACTCGGTAGACAGGGGTTCCCACATAGCGAAATACCAGCAATGCCAGTACAATAAGACCAAAACTCAGGGCCACTGTGATCAGGAAATCCATTATGGAAACAACAAAAGCTTGAGTGCCATTAACAATGTGACCCCGGTAATTATCGGCTGAACAAAACCCGAGCCTCGCTTTATCACCAGATTAGAGCCCAGTCGAGCGCCAAAAACTTGCGCAACAGACATAGTGAAAGCTAGGGACCAGATAACATAGCCGCTAAACACAAAGATCAGTGCCGAGGTACCATTGACCGCCAGTATCATCAGCTTGGTCTCTGCGGTGGCTTTAACTAGATTATGGCCCAGCAGCCAGACAAATAGAAAAGGCATAATTGAGCCCATTCCAGGGCCAAAAAATCCGCCGTAAAAACCCATAGCCAGTGCCGCGGTGCAGGCAAACCAGCGCTGACTGATTCTTTGTGGGTGATCTGCCGCGCTGACTTTGGGTGACAATAAAAAAAACATCGCAATGGCCAGCAACAAAAATGGGATCAAACGAGTTAACAACGCTGTATCGAGGCTCTGCACCACCAATGTGCCAATCACAGACCCAGCAACGGCCAATGCCACTGATAACCTGAGGGGTTTGATATCCAGATGGCCCCGGCGAAAGAAATTCCAGACAGAGGATAATGTGCCGAGAGAACTCTGTACCTTATTTGTTGCCAGTGCATTGAGAGGAGGTAAGCCAGCCCAGAGCAGAGCCGGTAGAGTTAAAATACCACCAGAGCCGGCAATAGAGGAGATCAGCCCGGCAAAAAAAGCCACGAAAACCAGCAAGAAATGATTATCTATAGTAATTTCCATAATAGTGAGCGCTAACTTAATTAACTGCTTTGACTAGGTTTCTCGGTCGGGAATTTTGCCGTTGTAGCGTTTGTAATGCTCCATAATGGCCGCAAGATCGGCCTCGTGATCCCCTGTGGGTTGGAAGGTCTCGCCCAGCACAACTCGTTTAGCCACAAAATCCAGACCGATCATAAATATTGTGCAGTCAATGGCCTCGGCCATCCGCAGAAAACCAGTTTTCCATTTATCCACTCTATTGCGAGTGCCCTCTGGGGTCAAAGCAATCACAATACCATTTTCCCTCTCCACCAGATTTGCCACATTGGCAACTACGTCCTGAGGTTTGGAACGATTTATGGGGATGCCGCCCAGCCACTCCATAAACCAGCGTATACCAGGCTTAAAGATCGTATGTTTGGCCAGCCATCGCAGGCGGATATTGAGCCCCAGAATAGTGGCCATGGCATAGACAAAATCCCAGTTGGAAGTGTGCGGTGCGCCAATAATCAACACCCGCTCCACATTGGGAATTTGCCCTTCAACACGCCAGCCAAAAAGTTTGAGTACAGAGCGCCCCACCCATTGGGCAAAGGCACTGCGGTTGGCACGCAGATGCTCAGGACATTGTTGCTCGGACACAATGTTGGGTTTATCGCTCATGCTTTACTTCCCTTTGTGCTAGCTATCAATCTTAAAATTGGTCGGGGTATTTACCTGAGAACTGCTGATAATACTCAATAATGGCTGCAATATCGGCTTGGTTGTCACCTGTGGGCCTAAAAATAGGGCCCAGTACAATGCGCTTATTGGGGAAATCCAGAGCGCCCAACTGAATAACACAGTTATTTTTCTTGGCAATACGCAGAAAACCGCTCTTCCATTTCTCGGCTCTCTTGCGGGTCCCTTCCGGCGCAACCACCAGTACCAGACCATTGTCTCTCTCTACCGCCTCATCCACATAACCCATCACCGCATCGGGCTGTGCGCGGTTGACCGGTATACCCCCCAGCCAGCGGAAAAACCAGGTGACACCAAACTTAAAAACGCTATGTTTACCCAGCCAGCGCACGCGGGCATTGATGCCCAGAATAGCGCCAATGCCCAACACAAAATCCCAGTTGGAGGTGTGGGGTGCAGCCACTATCATGACCCGTTCAGCATCGGCAATTTTGCCCTCTAAATTCCAGCCAATGGCACGATAAAATGTACGCCCAAACCAGCGCGTAAAGGCACTGCGGTTGGTGCGCAAATGCTCAGGAACCTGTTCCTGAGAGACGGAAATCACTTGTCTACTCATAGCTGCAACTACTCTTTTTTGTCTTATTGTCGCAGAGCACCGTCCGAGTGGCGGTTAGTGCTCTCTAGTTGCCCGAAAATTGATATCCGGGTGACGCTCTTCTGCCAGAGAGAGATTGACTCTGGTGGGCGCTAGATAGGTGAGATGACCACCCCCATCCATCGCCAGATTCTCTTCCGCTTTTATTCGGAAAGCCTCAAGAGTTTTCGGGTCCTGGCTCTCAGTCCAGCGCGCCGTATGCACATTGACTGGCTCATAAATAGCTTCGACACCATATTCTTCTCTAAGCCGGTAAGCCACCACATCAAACTGTAGCTGGCCCACAGCACCAACAATAATATCGTTATTACGGAATGGGAAGAATACCTGGGTACTGCCCTCCTCGGAGAGCTGACGGATACCATTTTGTAGCTGCTTGGCCCTCAGTGGGTCCTTTAGCCGAATACGCTTAAACAGTTCCGGTGCAAAGTGAGGAATGCCACTGAATTTCAGCGCCTCTCCCTCGGTAAAGGTATCACCAATTTGAATAGAGCCATGATTGTGCAGGCCAATAATATCGCCAGCCACCGCCTCCTCTACCGAAATACGCTCGCCGGCCTTAAAACTAAAGGCATCGGACACCCTCACATCCTTACCGGTGCGCACATGTTTCATTTTCATGCCTTTGCTGTATTTGCCCGAGCAGATACGCAAAAAGGCAATGCGGTCCCGGTGTTTGGGGTCCATATTGGCCTGAATCTTAAACACAAAGCCGCTGAATTTCTCTTCTGATGCCACCACTTCTCGATCCAGCGTCTGTCGCGGCTGAGGGGCCGGGGCCCAGCGTACAAAGTCATTCAGCATCTCGCGAATACCAAAATTGCCCAGCGCTGTGCCAAAAAATACTGGCGCCAATTTGCCTGCAAGAAACTCGTCCATAGCAAATAGATTGGTGGCGCCTTTTACCAGTTCCAGCTCCTCAAGCACATCATCGGCATAGTCGCCCAGTGCCTCTCGCGCCTCCGGTGACTCCAAGCCTTTAATCTGGACATCGTCGGTCAATGTGTGGCCCTTGCCCTGCACATACACATGAATGGTATCTGTGTAGAAGTTGTAAACACCGCGAAACTCTCGGCCCATGCCAATAGGCCAATTGATGGGTGCCGCTTTGATTTTTAGGACATCTTCGATTTCATCAAGCAGGTCGATAGGATCACGAATATCCCGATCCATTTTGTTTACAAATGACAGAATGGGAGTGTCGCGCAGGCGGCAGACATCCATCAGCTTGATAGTGCGGTCCTCTACGCCCTTGGCGCCATCGATTACCATTAGCGAGGAATCCACAGCCGTTAGGGTGCGATAGGTATCCTCAGAGAAGTCCTCGTGACCTGGTGTATCCAGAAGATTAACCATGCAGTCGTTGTAGGGAAACTGCATCACCGAAGAGGTTACCGAGATGCCCCGCTCTTTTTCCATGGCCATCCAGTCAGAGGTGGCATGACGATCACTTTTGCGACCCTTGACGGTACCAGCCACCTGGATCAAATTGCCCAGCAGCAATAGCTTTTCAGTGATGGTGGTTTTCCCCGCATCCGGGTGCGAGATAATGGCAAAGGTGCGCCGGTCTGAGGCTGATTGACTCATGATTTTTCTGGCTGCTGTTAAAAGTCGCGCATTATAGCCTTGCCAAGGTTAGGGGTCAGCTTTTATCGCAGCCACTCTTTTATAAGTTTTGCAGCAGACTAGCAGCACCGACTAAAAAGTTGTATTTGCTGTCCCATATGACATATTGAGTGCTATGGCGGCGCTAATGAAATAATGAAAGAGGTAATTTCTCGGTCTCTTTAACGGTACCAGCAATCTCTACGCCGGGGCACAGCAAAAATTAAATCAACGGTTAAAAACCGCATTGGCTGACAGAACACCCTCACCTTTGCGGTTGCTCCAATCCAGCGATCTGCTTACCCGCGTATAGCAGTGCATCGGGAAAGCGCTTTTATAGAATCTTTTAAAAGGGGCAATATCAGTTGGTGATTGCAGCCAGTTGCAGTATTGTCTCCGCCTAGCAAACTACCCGGGTTTAGGAGCATAACCATGAAGTATCGCGGCCAGACAGATTACGACCACAAAGGGCCCTCGCCTCGAACTGGTGTACTGCTGTGCAATCTAGGGACTCCAGATGCACCCAAAACTGTCGAGCTGCGCCGTTACCTCAAAGAATTTTTAAGTGATCCCAGAGTGGTAGAAGTACCCCGCCTGCTGTGGTGGATGATTCTCAATCTGATTATTTTACGCATTCGCCCGCGCCGCTCGGCCAAGTTGTATCAGACTGTCTGGTCTGATGAAGGCTCACCTCTGATGGTTCACAGCCGGGCTCAGGTGGCTGGCGTCAAGGCGTTGTTGGATAAGAACTTTAATGATGATGTACCAGTGGTATTGGGGATGCGCTACGGCAATCCCTCCATGGAATCTGCCATTCAGCAGCTGACTGATATGAATGTGCGGGATATCACCGTGCTGCCTCTCTACCCTCAGTATTCGGGCGCCACCACCGGCTCTACCTTCGATGCTGTGGCTCAGGTATTTACCAAAACCCGCTGGGTGCCAGAGCTGCACTTTGTCGGTAGCTATCACCAGTCGCCACTCTATATTCAGGCTCTGTGCGACAGTATTCAGGCCCATATTGACCAGCATGGGATGCCAGATAAATTAATGTTCTCATACCATGGCACCCCCGAGCGCTACCTGAAAAAGGGCGATCCCTACCATTGCCTGTGTCATCAGACTACCCGATTGGTGCGAGAGAAAATGGGCCTCGACGAAGACCGTATTATGACCACCTTCCAGTCACGCTTTGGCCGAGAGCCCTGGTTGCAACCCTATACAGATAAAACCCTGGAAGCCATGCCCGCTGGGGCTGTTAAGCATGTGGCGGTGATTTGTCCTGGATTCTCATCGGACTGTCTGGAGACCATTGAAGAGATTGATGGCGAGGGTCGCGAGATTTTTATCGAGCACGGCGGTGAAACCTTTCACTACATTCCCTGCTTAAATTCCCAGCCTGCGCACCTGGAGGCTCTGGCTGAAATTGCTGGCAGACATCTCTAAGCTCAGCAATTGGCCAACCACTCCTGAAGAATACTGGCACAGCGGCTGTCTGCCTTAAGGCTGGCTATGGAATCAGCCCTGGTTGTACCCTGATTTAAAATCACTATAGGCTTGCCCTGAGCTTGAGCCCAGAGACAAAAACGGTACCCGGAATAAACGGCTAACGATGAGCCCACAACCAATAAGCCCTGCGCTGACGTTAACTGTTGGCGAGCCTCATCCAGGCGATTTCTGGGTATCGAATCGCCAAAAAATACTGCATCGGGCTTTAGAATACCGCCACAGTGCTCGCAGTCGGGAATTTGCATATTAGAATAATCAAGCTGATCAATATGAGCATCACCATCTGGCGCTATAACGCCGGCTGATTGGCTAAACTCAGGATTGTTTTGCTGCATCCAGCTCTGCAGAGTTCCCCGATGGTATCTCAGACCACAGCTCATACAGGACACAGTATCCAAACGCCCATGAAGATCAATCACTCTGCAACTGCCCGCACGCTGATGCAGGCCATCGACATTTTGAGTGACTAAATGGGACACAGCGTTGGTGTTTTCCAAGGCGGCCAGTGCCAAATGGGCAGTATTGGGCTGGGCCTCAATCATAAATCGCCAGCCCACCATATTGCGCGCCCAAAATCGCTGTCGGGCGCTCTGTTCTGTCATAAACTGCTGATGGGTAACCGGGGGTAACCGCTGCCAGGCACCCTGCTTGTCTCTGTATGTGGGCACTCCTGAGTCTGCACTCACGCCTGCGCCGGTCAGTACCAGCCAATTCTGGCTGCTGCTGAGTGTAGATATCACCTGTTGCAAAGCCTTGTCCCATAGCCGCTTAGATAGTTTTTATACGCACAGCCCGGGGAAATTGACTGCAGCCAGCAAAAATAGGGAATTCTGGCGATGCTACCCGTATAATGGCGCTCTCTGAAATTTTTAGTTTAATTGAATATACCTCATGGATATTAAAGTCTACATGCATTCAGTTGGCCTTGCCGCTCGGGAGTCATCTCGTGTGCTGGCCCGCGCAGGCTCGGTTATTAAAAATAATGCTCTCTTAGCTATAGCTGACGCCGTTAATGACGATCGCGCTGAGCTTTTAGTCGCCAATGCCATGGATATGGACAATGGTCGCATTAAAGGTCTGGATGCTGCCCTTATGGATCGCCTGGAACTCAATGAAGAGCGCATTGATAGCATGATTGAAGGGCTGCATCAGGTTGCTCAATTGCAAGATCCCGTTGGCGAAATTACCGATATGGGCTATAGGCCCAGTGGAATAAAGTTAGGCCAAATGCGCGTCCCTCTCGGTGTGGTGGGAATTATCTATGAATCTCGCCCCAATGTGACCATTGACGCTGCCAGCCTATGCTTAAAATCTGGTAATGCCGCCATTTTGCGAGGTGGCAGTGAAGCCATTAATTCGAACCGCGCTATCGCCACCTGTATCTCGCAGGGTTTGGAAGCCGTCGGGCTACCAAAAACCGCTGTGCAGGTGGTCAATACCACCGATCGCGATGCTGTCGGTGAACTGATTACCATGACCGATCATGTGGATGTCATTGTACCCAGAGGTGGCAAGAGCCTGATTGAGCGCATTAGCGCAGATGCTCGAGTTCCTGTGATAAAGCATCTGGATGGCAACTGCCATGTCTATATTGATGATCGCGCTGACCTCAAGAAAGCAGTGGCTATTGCCGATAATGCCAAGACCCATCGCTATGGCGTATGCAACGCAATGGAATCACTGTTGATAGCGGATTCTGTCGCAGCAAAGGTACTTCCAGAGCTGAATAAAATTTATACCGAGAAAGGGGTTGAAATGCGTGGCTGCGAAAAGGCCCGCACTTATCTGGACTCAATCCTGACAGCCACCGAGGAAGACTGGGCAGAGGAGTATTTGGCCCCGATTCTGTCGATTAAGATTGTCGCTGGCATCGATGAAGCTATTGAGCACATTAATTATTACAGCTCTCAGCACACCGAATCCATTGTCACTGAAGACTTTAATCGCGGCCGACGCTTTATTGCCGAAGTAGACTCAAGCTCGGTAATGATTAATGCGTCGACCCGATTTGCCGATGGTTTTGAATATGGGCTGGGCGCGGAAATTGGTATTTCCACCGATAAAATTCATGCTCGTGGGCCCGTGGGCCTCGAGGGCCTGACTAGCCAGAAATGGGTGGTATTTGGCGACGGGCAGATTCGTCAATAATATGGCGATTGCACTGTTCGGTGGCACCTTTAATCCGGTGCACACAGGCCACCTGAGGGTTGCTACCGAGCTAGCCGAATTACTGCATGTCAGAAGCGTTCGGATGATGCCCTGCGCATTTCCGCCCCATCGCGGCGCGCCTCAGGCCAGTGCGCAACAGCGACTAGACATGCTCAATGCGGCTATTGCCAATCAATCGCTACTGGTGGCCGATGATTTGGAGCTACAGAGGACTGAGCCCAGCTACAGCATTGATACCCTTGAATTAGTGCGTCAGCAAATTGGTGCAGTTCAACCTCTGTTTTTCTGCATAGGTATGGATGCCCTGGCAAAAATAGATACCTGGCAGCGCTGGCGAGAATTGCTGGGCCACTGCCACATTGTCGTGTCCTCAAGGCCGGAAACCGAGCGCCCTAAAACAGGTGCTGTAGCTGAGTGGATTGATGCTCACCGCTGTGATGACCTGGCAATTTTGCAGCAATCACCCGCGGGTAAGGTGCATTTTTGTGAGATGACTATGCTGGATTTGTCGTCTACGGAGATTCGTCGCAAGTTGGCCCGCGGTGAAAATATACAGTTTATGACCCCTGATGCAGTGGTTAACTATATTCAACAACATCATCTATATGAGTAAATAATTGCTATGACGCAAACCCTAAAAGACATTGTTATCAACGCCCTTGAAGAAGTTAAGGCTACCAACATTATCAGCATCGATGTGCGTGAACTCACCGGCATGATGGACACCATGGTGGTTGCCTCCGGCAACTCCAATCGCCAGGTAAAGTCTCTGGCAACCAGTGTGATGGTGGATGCAAAAAAAGCGGGTTATGAGTTAATCGGGGTTGAGGGCGACGATACCTCAGAATGGGTTCTGGTGGATTTTGGTGATGTTATTGCCCATATTATGCTGCCAGCCACCCGCGAGTTTTACGACTTGGAGCGCCTTTGGACCCTGCGCCCAGGAGACCTCCCAGAAGACGGTTCCGGAGATGATGATATAATCTTGGGCGCGCCTGAGAGCGAGCAGTAAAAGAATATTATGAGGCTCAAGCTTTTGGCGGTTGGCACTCGTATGCCTGACTGGGTAGAATCAGGGTGTCAGGAATATGGCAAACGGATGCCACCGGAATTACGCATTCAGGTCATTGAAATCTCTCTGGGTACCAGAGGCAAAAATCAGCCTAAGGCAAAAGCGATTGAAGCGGAGAGCCAAGGGCTGTTGAAGGCTATAGGTGAGCAGGATTTTGTGGTCGCTCTGGATGTATTGGGCAAGCCGATGAGTACAGAAAAGCTAGCACAAAATCTGGGAAATTGGCAGATGAATGGGCGGGATGTATGCCTGTTGGTTGGCGGGCCAGACGGCCTCTCTGCAAATTGCCTAGCGCGGGCTAATATGCGTTGGTCGCTGTCAGACTTAACACTGCCTCACCCGCTGGTGCGAATTGTCGTGATGGAACAGCTTTACCGTGCATGGACGATCAATGCTAATCACCCGTATCATCGTAGCTAGATGATGGATAACTAAACATGATTCATGACGCGGCTTTTTCAGACCCAGCTAGGGAACGCAGAATCTTTGCTGGTAGGCTGTTTCTTACAGCGCTTGTCATCACTGTTATGGCCGTTGTTGTTGTGTTTCGCTATGTTGATCTGCAGATCAATCGCCACCAGAATTTCGCTACCCATTCTGACAATAATCGACTGCATGTTAGGCCTGCAGCGCCTTCCCGCGGTCTAATTTACGATCGCAATGGCGAATTGCTGGCCGACAACCGGCCAACCTACAACCTCACCATTGTGCGTGAACGCTCCAAGAGTCTCGACGAGTTGCTGGCTACTATCAGCGATCTGATAGAAATTTCAGACGAAGATATCAATCGCTTTACCAAGCGGCTCAAACGTCGAAAACCCTACGAACAGACACCACTCAAGTTTAATCTTACGGAACAAGAACGAGGCGTTTTAGCGGTTAATGGCTTTCGCTTGGATGGCGCTGAAATCACAGCTCGCCTCACTCGCTTCTATCCCAACCGAGAGCTTTTTGCGCATGTGATTGGCTATGTGGGGCGTATCAATGAGCGCGAGAGCCAGAGCATCGATTCAATTGCTTACAGCGGCACAGATTCTATTGGCAAGATTGGGATCGAAAAATACTACGAGGAGCAACTGCTGGGCAAGGTTGGCAGCGAGCATGTAGAGACCAATGCCCGAGGCCGCGTGATGCGTATTCTCGAAAGTGTAGGCCCAGCACCCGGTGACAGCCTCACTATGTTCCTGGATAGCCGCCTACAGAAAGTCGCCTACGATGCATTTGAAGATGAGCGCGGTGCACTGGTGGCCATTGATGTAAAAACCGGCGGTATTCTGAGTATTGTCAGTGCCCCTAGTTACGACCCCAATCTATTTGTTTCCGGGATCAGTCAAAAGAATTACAGCCAGTTGATCAACTCCCCAGACCGACCCATGTTTGACCGCGCTATTCGCGGCCAATACCCACCGGGTTCAACTATCAAACCCTTGTTTGGGTTAATCGGATTGCACAACAACACGATCACCATGGATTACACCATCAATGATCCGGGTTACTTTTTTATGGAGGGCATAGAACGCCCTTGGCGTGACCATAACTCTAAGCGCGGAGGTCACGGCAGAGGGGTAGACTTAGCGGAAGCTATTATCGAATCCTGTGATGTGTACTTCTACAAAATGAGTGTTAAAACCGGAATCGACCTGCTGTCTAGCTACAGCGAATTATTCGGGCTAGGCAATATCACCGGCATTGACTTGCCCGGCGAGCGCCCGGGAATTATGCCCTCAAGAGACTGGAAGCAAGGTGCCAAACAAGAAGCCTGGTTCAATGGTGACACGATTAATGTCAGCATAGGTCAGGGCTTTATGCTGGCAACACCATTGCAGCTTGCGGTTATGTCAGCGCGCATTGCCTCTAGAGGGAAAATGGTAACGCCCCAGCTAGTGCATTCAATTAACGGAGTTTCCAAGGTCAGTGAAGTGACCACCACAGATCTAGAGATAAACAGTGAATACTGGGACTACGTGCACAAAGCAATGCGAGATGTGGTGCATTCCACCAAAGGCACAGCCAAAGGCATTAGTAGAGGTTTGGACTACGAGATAGCGGGAAAAACTGGTACAGCCCAGGTCATTAGTATCGGTGCCGAAGAGGAATATGACAGCTCTAAAATAGACAAAAGCAAATGGGACCACGCTCTATTTGTTGCCTTCGCGCCCGTCGATGACCCCCAGATTGCCATAGGCTTAATTGTTGAAAATGGCGAGCATGGCAGTTCTGCCGCTGCACCAATTGCGCGACAGGTAATTGATGCGTATATGAAATCAAGGCCAGAAAAAGACAGCCTGCTGTTGGCATCTGATTCGGCAACTCAGCAGGGAGGCCGGTAGATGTATCGAGATGACTTTGTGCGACGCATGCAGAGCCCCGGCGGGGATCGCCGTACTGGTCGATCCATGCATCTAGATATCCCTCTGCTGTTGATTTTGGCAGCGCTCTGCCTGAGTGGGCTTTTTGTTCTTTACAGTGCTAGTGGCCAGAGCCTCTATTTAGTTAAACGCCAGGCCGTATTTATGCTGTTTGGGTTTATCGCCATGATTACAGTGGCTCAGTTTCCTGTGCGCTTTTGGGAACGCTGGGCAATTCTCTTCTATTTGATTGGGCTGTTTTCCCTAGTGGCGGTCATATTTTTTGGTGTTGGGGCCAAAGGAGCGCAACGCTGGCTAGATCTTGGGGTCACCAGATTTCAGCCCTCAGAACTAATGAAAGTTGTGGTGCCAATGACCATATCTGCTTTCTTGGGCAAACGATATATTCCACCGTCTTTGCAGCATATATTTGTCTCATTGGTTCTAATACTCCTGCCGGTGCTGCTTATTGTGAACCAGCCTGATTTAGGAACTGCAATTTTGGTCTTTGCCTCAGGTTTCTTTGTGCTGTTTTTAGCTGGCCTGCGCAAGCGTTACCTGGTATCTGCGTTCTTACTGGCGATGGCTGCTATCCCCTCCCTGTGGGTTTTTGTTATGCGCGACTACCAGAAACAGCGTGTATTAACTCTACTTTCACCAGAAGATGACAAACTGGGTGCGGGCTGGAATATTATTCAGTCCACTACAGCCATTGGCTCGGGCGGGCTAACCGGCAAAGGCTGGATGCAAGGCACTCAATCCCAGCTAAATTTTCTGCCCGAGAGCCATACCGATTTTATTATCGCTGTATTAGCCGAGGAATTTGGCCTCATTGGCGTGCTCTATCTATGCGCCCTTTACTTTATCTTTGTCGGCCGCTGCATGCTGATTGCCTTAAACTCTCAGTCACAGTTTGGTCGTCTTATTGCCGGCAGCCTAAGCCTGACATTTTTTATCTATATCTTCGTCAACATGAGCATGGTGTCGGGAATCCTGCCTGTGGTTGGCGTACCATTGCCATTAATTAGCTATGGCGGCACTTCCATTGTCGCGCTATTTTTAGGATTTGGTATCCTTATGGCTATCAGCACAGAACCCAAACGAATTAGGATGGAGCTTTGAAAAAATTGACCAAAACACTATTAATAGCCTGCACCAGTCTTTGGGCTGCTCTGTCATTTGCCGATTATTCAGATCACCCTGAGGCAGCGGCTTTTGTCGATACCATGGTCAACAAACATAAATTCGAGCGGGAAGAGATTGTGGGCTGGCTGTCCTATGCCGAACACCAGCATTCCATAGTCAAAGCCATGAGTCGCCCTGCCGAAAAAGTAAAACCCTGGTTTGAATACAGAAAGCATTTTATCTCTGACCTGCGCACTGATCGCGGCCTACAGTTTTGGCGAGAGAACCAGCAGACTCTGGAGCGAGCCGAGCAGGAGTTTGGTGTAGACCCCGCCATTATCGTCAGCATTATTGGCGTAGAAACCAACTATGGCCGCAATACCGGCAGCTACAAGGTAATTGACGCTCTCACCACCTTGGCATTTGATTACTACACCTACACAGAAAAACGCGAGTCGCGCAAAAAATTCTTTACCATTCAGCTGGAGCATCTGTTTTTGCTGGCACGGGAGCAAAATCAGGACCCTCTGGAGCTCAAAGGTTCCTATGCCGGTGCCATGGGCTGGGGCCAGTTTATGCCCAATAGCTACCGTAATTACGCGGTAGATTTTGATGCTGACGGCTTTGCTGATATTTGGAATAATCCCACCGATGCCATAGGCAGTGTGGCAAACTACTTTACCAAACACGGGTGGAAAACAGGGCAGCCGGTAGCCACAAGAGCTCATATTAGTAGCTCAGTCAGTGAGGAGGGGCTCAATAAAATGAAGCGGCCAACCATGACCATCGCAGAACTCACTGCAATGGGTTATGAACCTGTGGAAGAATTTTCTGCCGACAGCACAGCTTTCCCAATGCGGTTTACCGCTAAATATGGCGATGAATACTGGCTTGGATTGCATAATTTCTATGTGATAGGACGCTATAACCCACGCACTAAATACGCTATGGCGGTTTATCAACTCAGTGAAATTATTCGGAATCGGCGCTGTGAGTCTGCAGAGGGCTGTTAAGGTTAACCTTCAGCTAGTAACCATTATCTTTTCAGCCAGCCTGATGTTGGGCGGTTGTGGCACACTGCCCGCTGTTGTTGGAGGCCCTCAAAAAGATGGGCGGGGTATTGCGGTAGACACCAAAACTATTGTCAATGCGGTTCCCAGAGTGGAGCCCATTACCAAAGCCGGCAACAAAAGCCCCTATAGCGTATTTGGCAAAACCTATTTTGTGCTTCCCAGCAGTCAAGATTATCGCGAACAGGGCGTGGCATCCTGGTATGGCAAAAAATTCCATGGCCGCAAAACATCCAATGGCGAAGTTTATGATATGTATGCCATGACAGCGGCTCACAAAACATTGCCTATCCCCACCTATGCTCGGGTTACTAATCTGGAAAATAAACGCTCGGTGATTGTGCGCATTAATGATCGCGGGCCTTTTCATGGCCCGCGCCTGATTGACCTGTCCTATGTCGCCGCACTAAAGCTTGGCTATGCCGACCAGGGCACAGCCGATGTATTGATTGAGACAATAGATCTCTCAGGCAGTCAGAACAGAGTTGCAGCCCAAGGGAGTAGTGCAACGCCAGCGGATAACAGGCTGCCCTCGCTCAATCAGGGCCGCTATTTGCAGGTGGGTGCCTTTGACAAACTGGCACCTGCTCAGGTCTTGCAGAAGCAAGTGAGAGGCTACACCAGCTACCCTATTCTGGTGCAACAGAGAGACCTTCTGTATAAGGTCTGGATTGGTCCGATTAGCGACCGTCTGGAGTTTGAGTTGGTAAAACGGGTACTTAAACAATCGGCTAATATCTCAGGGTTTATGGTCGTCCAATAGCTTGTCGAGCAAAGTCTCTCCGGTTTATTTTTTCATTATCAGAAACCTTTCAACAGCAGGCACAAACCCCGATGTGGTGGTAAACTACGCTTTTTAATTATTTAGACTTTCGGTGACGCCAACATGCTCAAACAACGGATGCTGTCCTCTGTAGTGATCTTCTGCTGCCTATTCGCAATCTCTGCTACTCAGGCGCAAAAATTGATTCCTGCTAAGCCAGAGTTAGCGGCTAAAGCATGGATTCTGGTGGATGCGCAGACTGGCCATGTATTGGCGCAGGAGAATGCCGATGAACAGCTTCCTCCCGCAAGCTTGGCAAAGATGATGACCACATATATCGTCTCCAATGAGATTGAAGCTGGGCGTATTGAAGAACAGAGCCAGGTTCTGATCAGCGACAATGCCTGGGAGCTTGGCGGTGCCAAAACTGATGGTTCTACCATGTTTCTAAGCCCTCGCACTAAGGTCTCTGTGCTTGATCTTATGCATGGCGTGATTATTCAGTCTGGCAATGATGCTGCTATCGCTCTGGCTGAATTTATCAGCGGTGATGAAATTTCTTTCTCCGACACCATGAACCGTCAAGCTGAATTACTCGGCATGAATAACACCAACTATATGAATGCCACCGGCTTACCAGCTGAGGGCATGGTCACCACAGCGCGAGATCTGTCGTTGATTGCTCGAGCCATTATCAGCGAGCATCCAAAGTACTACAGTATCTACTCGAAAAAATATTTTGAGCACAATAATATAAACCAGCCAAATCGCAATCGTCTGCTGTGGCGTGATACCAGTGTCGATGGTTTAAAGACTGGGCATACCAAGGCCGCTGGCTACTGTCTGGTCGCCTCAGCAAAACGTCGGGATATGCGTTTAATCTCTGTTGTACTGGGAGCAGAAAATGATACCACAAGGGCCCGCGAGTCTCAGAAACTGCTGTCCTATGGCTTCCGTAATTTCGATACCAAAGTCATTTACTCTGCTGGCGACCTCATTAGAGAAAACACCAAGGTTTGGTATGGCCAACAGGAATTTTTAAACCTGACTATTAGCGACGATGTGACCCTGACTTTCCCCCGCGGTTCGCAGAAGAAATTAGCCGCCAATATTTTGATAGATGAGCAAATTGAAGCGCCTATTTATCAGGGGCAGGAACTAGGTAGATTGCAGGTAACCTTGAATGAGGAAATCCTGATAGACGTGCCTCTGGTTGCCCAGACAAATATTATTGAAGCCGGCATAATGCCCAGATTGTTTGACTGGATTGTTTTATTTTTCACCAACCTGATGTCTTGAGAGCTATCCAGTGACAGAGCAAGAAGCCCCACAAATTGAGTTTCCCTGCGACTACCCCATTAAAGTGATGGGTGAGGCCCATCCGGAACTCCATGCGCATGTGCTGCAAGTAATGGATATCCATGCACCGGGTTTTGATCGCTCGAAAATCACCATTCGCGATAGCAGTAAAGGCCGCTGGCAATCAATTACATTAGTGATTACCGCCACTGGCAAACCTCAGCTAAGCGCGATTTTTGAAGATTTAAAGACCAGCGGCCGAGTGAAAATGGTGCTGTAACCATGGCTAAATTGCCTCAGACTGAAATTATTATTCGTCATTTAGGTGTCTGTGAGTACCAGCATTGTTTTGCTGCCATGAAATCATTCAACGAGCAGCGAGACGAAACCACTGCTGACGAAATTTGGTTTCTAGAACACCAGCCGGTGTTCACTCAGGGTCAGGCAGGCAAAGAAGAATATGTCCTTAACCCAGGAGATATCCCTGTGATCAAAAGCGATCGGGGTGGCCATGTAACCTACCATGGCCCAGGTCAGATCACCGCTTATGTGCTGGTTGACCTCAAACGGTTAAAAATAGGTGTGCGCGACCTGGTTAGCCTTATCGAACAGGCGTTAGTGGATACATTGGGGTATTGGCAGATTGCAGCCAGCCCGCGCAGGGAAGCGCCAGGCGTGTATATTGATAGCGGCGAAAAAATTGCTTCACTGGGCCTGCGAATTCGTAAAGGGCGCAGCTACCATGGTCTAAACTTTAATGTGGATATGGATATGGCGCCCTGGGACTGCATTAATCCCTGTGGTTTGGGCGTACCTATGACGCAGATGAGGGATTTACTAGATAACCCTCCAAGCATTGAACAAGTCAGAGACAAGCTAGCCGAGTGTCTGACCAATGGCCTTAGTTATAATGGCTATGAAATTGACAGTGGCGACACTGCGTTAAACTAAGCAACTTGCAGAGATTATTATGACTACTGAGTCTGTTACACCACCAAAGCGCACCCGTCGTTTGCAGCAGGGCGAGAAGTTGCGCAGTGCCGATAAGGTGGAGCGTATTCCCGTCAAAGTGATACCCACTAAAACTATTCAGCGTAAACCTGATTGGATGCGTATTCGCCTGTCCGCTTCACCAAAGGTGCAGCAGATCAAAGATATTCTGCGCAATCATAAAATGGCCACAGTCTGCGAAGAGGCGGCCTGCCCTAACCTCCACGAATGTTTTAGCAATGGCACAGCAACCTTTATGATCATGGGCGAGATCTGCACCAGACGCTGCCCATTCTGTGATGTGGGCCACGGTAAGCCCAACCCGTTGGATGTGGAAGAGCCAGCCAATCTCGCCAAAGCCATCCATGAAATGGGGCTGAGCTACGTGGTCATCACCTCCGTTGATCGGGACGATCTGCGGGACGGTGGCGCTCAGCATTTTGCCGACTGCATTCGCGAGGCGCGCCTATTATCTCCAGAGCTCAAAGTAGAGGTGTTAGTACCAGATTTTCGTGGCCGCATGGCTCCAGCCCTCGAGATACTGACCGCAACTGCACCAGATGTTTTTAATCATAATATGGAAACCATTCCCAGGCTCTACAGAGAGGCCCGCCCCGGTGCCAACTACCAATGGTCACTGAAACTGCTTAAAGAATACAAAGCGCTAAACCCCAATGTACCAACCAAATCAGGCTTGATGGTGGGTTTGGGAGAGACCAAAGACGAACTGCTGCGCACATTAGATGACCTGCGAGAACAGGATGTAGATATGCTGACAGTGGGTCAGTACCTACAACCCTCCACCAATCACCTGCCCGTGGAGCGCTTTGTCCATCCAGATGAGTTTGCCGAATACACAGCCTATGCAGAGAGTATTGGGTTTACTCAGGCCGCCTGTGGGCCATTGGTGCGCTCTAGCTATCATGCGGACAAGCAGGCCCGCGGGGAAGAGATTAGTTAAGGGGTTGTAAGCAGAGCTTCAGGCCTGGCTATTCTTCGCTCCAAACCTCGCGCAGCGGCTCACCAAAGTCATCATAGATAATTTTTTTCTTCGGCCGCTTGCTGACTTTTACCGGCTGATCAGATGTCTTCTTTTTTTTGCGATTATCCAAGGCTGCCACAGCATCATTGACATAGGTTCTGGTCTGCCTTGGCTGCGCACTAACAAATGCTGACCTTGCCCGGGGCTTGTCTGCCGGGTCCCCTGTTTCACCTGCATTATGCTGTTTAATCTCGCCGCCACGGGACAAGAACTCTTCCGTTTTACGGCGGAGCTCTTTACGCATAGTATGTTTAGAACTGGTCATCAGGGCGATATTTTTCCTCGGGTAGCGGACTAGCTTACCAAAGACCTATAGATATGCAAATGCGCATATATCCTCCTTTAGGGAAATAGCTCCAATTGCATAGCCCGCCCCGGTTCACTGGTATCCACAAAACGCACGCCTATACCCAGCAGCCTTACTGATTTGCCACCCCGCTCCCATGCCTCATCACAGAGATGATCAAAGCTCTCAACAGGCAGGCCTTTAACCATTTGTCGCTCGACAGTGGTGGCAGTGAAATCATTAAATTTCATTTTAATAAACTGTTTGGTCACCAGAAAATCACTGTCTACTCGGCGCAGGCGGCTGCGCAGCTCCACTAATAGATCTGCCAGCTTGGCCTTACAGGCAGCAATATCTTTAAGATCATCACTGTAGGTATGTTCAACACTGAGGGACTTGCGGCGACTATTGGCATTGACCTCTCGCTCGTCTCGACCAAAGCTCAGATCGTGTAGGCGCTTGCCAAATACACCAAATTTATCTACCAGCTCTATCACTGAGCGCTGCTGAAGGTCGCCACAGGTGACTATGCCCAGACGCCGCAATTTCTCATTAGTGACCTTGCCGACGCCAAAAATACGCTTAACCTCTAGCTTCTCGACAAAACTATCGACGTTATCTGGGATAATCACAAATTGGCCATCAGGTTTATTGAGATCACTGGCGACCTTGGCCAAAAATTTATTCGGTGCTATGCCTGCGGACGCCGTCACGCCCACTTCTGCGGCGATCACCTGACGAATCTCCTCAGCAATCAATGTGGCACTGCCATGGCATTCGGTACAGTCGGTGACATCAAGGTAAGCTTCATCTAGGGAGAGAGGCTCAACCTTATCGGTGTAACGGTAAAAAATCTGGCGGATTTGCTGGGCAGCTTCACGGTACTTGGCCATGGTGCCGGGAATAACAACAAGGTCTGGGCATAACTTTAGGGCCTGCCCTGTGGGCATAGCCGAGCGCACGCCATAATGGCGAGCCTTGTAGTTGCAGGTAGCAACAACACCCCGACGATCAGATTTACCCCCAATGGCTATTGGCAGATTGACCAGAGATGGGTCATCGCGCATCTCCACTGCGGCATAAAAGCAGTCACAGTCGCAGTGGATTATCTTTCTCAAAGAGACCCCTCTCTCCAGAGAGTAACCCTGTCGATGTTTTCTTCTAGGCTAAGGACAACGCCCTCAAGCGGCTTCATCTTCAAACTGATGATCTGCGACTCTAAAGCCCAGGCGTTTGGAAATAATACCTGGAAGCAGGAGCATGGCAGGAGTCAATAACAGGGTGAGTATGGTGGACACAACCAGCCCATTGACGATAGCACTCGCCAGTGGCTGCCACCAGGATGCCACCATGCCGCCAAAGGTATAACTGCGGTTAACCAAATCGATACTCAGCCCGTTGGCGAGGGGCAGCAGACCAACAATGGTCGTTATACTAGTCAACATCACGGGTCTAAAGCGGGACTTGGCCGCGTTGTATACCGCCTCAGCAGCGGAGAGCCTGGCATCACCGCGGCGCAAATAATTATAGGTGTCGATCAGTACGATATTGTTATTAACTACAATCCCCGCCAGCGCCACAATGCCCACGCCGGTCAAGATAGTGCTGAAAGTAGCCTGAGCGATTACCAACCCCAGCAGCACGCCAGCGGTAGACATCACCACAGAAAATAAAATCAGGCCTGCCTGATAGAAACTATTAAATTGCATCACCAGCATAATCAGCATAACCGACATCGCCAAGGAGAACGCTGTCGATAAGAAAGCTGCGGCCTTGGCCTGCTCTTCATTGGCGCCACGGAAGACAATATCCACCGATGGGTCAAAATCCTGCTGAACTAGCCATTCCCCGATTTCTCGGGTTTGGTTGTCGGGCAGATATCCTTCTTCGGAGTTAGCCAGTATAAACACGGTCTCAACCATATCGATCCGTTGAATCGCATCAACACGAGGCCGGGCAACCCTTTCGCTAAAGCTACCAATTGGAACAGCGCCGCTGGGCGTATTGATCCTGAGGCTGTCAATCGATGTAAGCTGCCTGTCCTGCTCCGGATAGCGAAGTCTGATTTCAATTTCATCATCTGCATCATCAGGCCGGAACTCACCAATCATCACACCTCCAGTAACCATCTGAACCATATTGCCCACATCTGCGACATTAACACCTAACATGGCAGCACGGGAGCGGTCCACGTCGATCTCCCACTGAATACCAGCCAGCGGTAATGTATCCTGTAAATCTCGGACCCCATCAACATTATCCGCAATCCACTGGCGAATCTGAGCCGTGACGCGATACATTGCCCTTCGGTCTGAGGATGAGATTTGAATCTGAATATCTTTTCCTGTCGGCGGTCCTGTTTCCATTTCAACAGCACCTACAAAGACCCCAGGCAATAATTGAGTTCGCTGGCGGATTTCCTCGAACACCTCTGCACTACCACGATCTCTCTCATCACGGGGATACAGCTCGATGAGGAAGGAGCTAATTTCATCACGAGATACATCTGAACCAAAAAGCACTAGGCTACCACCTTTGGCATAGCCATAAATCTGATTGACACCCTCTATATCTGCAACAATGTCCTGTACTTTAAACGTGATCTCTCTCTGCTCTTCAATGGACAGATTTCCCTGCGCTCGCACACTTGCCATCCCGTACTGGCTTTCAATAGGAGCGAAGAATTCTTGGCCGGCATTAAACTTTCCATAGGCACTGAATATACCTAAGATCATCGCCACCGCAACGATTGCCGAAATAATAGGTGAGCGAATAACTGGCCTCAGAATACTTAAATAGACATTCTCCAAAGGTTTGAACAGGGTTCTAGCCGATTCCTCTGAATGATGATCCTCTGGTAGCTGCTTGCGTTTTCCTCGTCGGCGTGCAATCACAATACCCAGTGTTGGCGCAAAAATAAGGGCGTAGGTAAGTGACCATGCCAAAACCGCAAAGACTGTAATAGGTAGATAGGACATGAAGTCTCCAGACACTCCGGGCCAAAACAACAGCGGTAAAAACGCAGCCAATGTTGTCCCGGTGGAAGCAATCACCGGTATCGCCATTCGCCTGACTGCAGCAATATAGGCCTCCCGGGTTGCTAGACCAGCAGCGGCTTGAGTGTTGGCGAACTCAACCACAACAATTGCACCATCAATCAACATGCCTAGTGAAAGCAGCAGCCCAAACATGACCATAAAATTGAAGCTGTGGCCCATCAGGTTGATAAAAATCAACGCGCCCAACAGGCAAAATGGGATGCCGAAACCAACTAGCAGCCCAGACTTAACGCCCAGAGTTGCAACCACCAGCATTAAAACCAAGCACATTGCGGTGATGATATTGCCCTGAAGCTCGTTCACCATCTGATTTGTCATCACAGAGGAATCAAAGACAAATCCAATATCCATATCACCACTGAATTGACTTCTATACTTTTCAACTATCGCCCGGGAAGCATCAACCGTGTTGATCAAATTAGCGTTGAGTCGCTTGCGCACCTCAATTGCAATCGCCCTTTTGCCGTTGACAAAACTGTAGCCTGTCGCATCCTTAAAAGTTCGTTTGACAGTAGCCACATCACCCAGAGTAATAGAACCCTGAGCATTGTTGCGTACGGGTAAATCACGAATATCCTCGGTACTTTCGATCAGTGCAGGTACCTTGATAGCAAAACGCCCTTGAGCTGCATCCATTTCGCCAGCGGGAATCAATAAATTATTCACCGTGACAGCTCTAATCAGCTCGTCCACCCGCAGACCGTGCTGTTCTAGCCGCGCAGGATCCACTACAACATCAACCACTTCATCCCTATGCCCAGACACATCGGCCTTTAAGACATCTGGGAGCATTTCCAATTCACGTTGATAATATTTTGCCGCGGCATAAAGCTCTCTCTCCGCCACATTGTCTCCGGAAAAAGTGATCACGATGGTGGGTTCCGGGCTTGGACTCAACTCATTGACCATCGGTTCTTTGGTGTCTTGGGGGAATTCAGCTTTCGCCCGATTAACCGCTTCTCGCACTTCAGCAACAATTTCTTTGATGTTATCGGCGACCTCAAACTCAGCAGTCACGACCACCATACTCTCCTGAGCCGTCGCCTTGACTTCCTCTAAACCATCAAGAGTTTTCAACTCCTTCTCAATTGGCCGTATTAGCAACCGTGCGCCATCCTCTGGGGAGATGCCGTCGTGACGAACCATTATCATGACCACGGGCAGGGTGACATTAGGGTTCATTTCCACAGGCATAGAAAGTCTGGATCCAGCACCGGCAATGAGGATCAATATCATTATCGAAAGAGTGGCTCTGGAATGGTCGATGACAAGACTTAGAAATTTCATAGGAATGTAAGACTCAGTTTATTGCTGTAGCGAGCTAGCTTGATAGGAGGGCTCAACCTGCTCTCCATCGATAATGTAGTTCTGGCCAACGGTGATCAAGATCACCTCCATCTCCAGACCGGTCACCCATATTCCCTTTGGAGATTCGCCAATCGCCGTAACCCTCACTGAAGCTGCCCTATTGTCTTGATCTAAAACTCTGACCACCATATCGCCAGCATCATCTAGCAGAATGGCACTTGCAGGAATAAGGTGAGCTGGCCGTGCGACAGTTTGAATGTTCATCCTTGCAGAAATGCCCGCTCTCAAGATTTGATTGGGGTTTGGCATTGTCGCTTCCACTCGGTAGCCGTTAGTATCTCTATTGGCCTGATGCGCAAGGTACGAAATCTCTGCACCCGCATAAACTTTACCAGCAATAACAATACTGGCTTTGTCACCAATGCTTAGGCTGCCAATCTCTGTTTCCGACAAAAGGGCCTCAATTTTCAAAGGGTCGAGCTCAACCACTGTGGCACATAGCTGGCCCGGTATTATAAGGTCCCCAATTTCAACTGGACGGGATTCAACAATGCCAGCGAAAGGTGCATTGATTTGCAGGTGCTCGACGTCGAGACGAGCCCGCTTGAGATTTGTTCTCGCCATCGCTTGAGCTGCTTTGGCCTGAGAGATTGCCAGCTCAGACTGGTACCCCGCACTTTTAAGTTTTAACGCGCCGCGATAGGCGATGTTGGCATTTTCCAAAGAGGCCTTGGCCTGTGCCAGACGCAGATGCCTATCTTCAGCATCTATTTGGCAGATCCCCTGACCTGGAAGCACAGAACTTCCTTCCTCAACCAGCGTGGCAGTCACTGTTCCAGAAACCTGAGCGAGTACCTGCACATCTCTGTTTGCTTTGGTTTTGGCGCGCAGAGAAGTAAGTGGGTTGAATGATTGCTGTCTGGAACTAGCAACCTCCACCTTTGTTAAGTAAGTGTTGCCTGCCTGAGGCACAGACTCGGCAGAATCTGGTGAAGAGAATATCCCGCTGATAAACCAAGCGGATAAGGCTAGGGCGAACAAAAGTGCTAGACGAACATTAGTATTCAAGGATTCCTGCCTTAATTCTTATTAATAAAATCTTCCATATTCTTTTTACGCTCAAACGCGCGCTACAGTTTACTTGTTTTTTGTTACCTCTGTTACGATAAATACCAACATCAAACTGCAATTCGCAGAAGCGCTTTGGCATTTTGAAAGCCAATTGACCAGTGTTTTCACCTCTAATTATCTAACAAACAGAGCTTTATATCGTGATCATGCTCACAAACACGCAAACTCAATGCTGACGGAGTCAATATTTTTCTGGGTAGAGTCTGCATGGAGATTAGTCCTGTTGAAAATAGCTCTGGAAAATTAGGAAAGAGGACGGTTTTAGCCACCCGGTGCCAGAAATTTGCTGAGCAGGAGCACGGAGGATTGCGGATTTTATCCATTCACACTGGTCAAGTTTTGATCAACTGGCTATAATCCGCGTCCTCCGACAGTCACGCAATCTAATGGAACCATAGAAATGAGCTACAACGACATACCAGCCGGTAAAGACCTGCCCAACGACATCAATGTCGTTATTGAAATCCCAGCTAATCACGACCCTATCAAATATGAAATAGACAAAGACAGCGATGCTATCTTTGTTGATCGTTTTGTGGCTACTCCAATGTTCTACCCAGCCAACTATGGCTATGTACCCCAGACGTTATCGGAAGATGGCGACCCCTTAGACGTATTGGTTGTAACACCCTACCCAGTAATGCCCGGTGCGGTTATTCGCAGTCGTGTGGTTGGGGTTTTAAATATGAGTGACGAATCTGGTATCGACGCCAAGCTCCTAGCTGTGCCTCATACCAAGCTGACCAAGATGTATGATCATGTTCAAGAGGCCACAGACCTTCCAGAATTGCTCATTGCTCAGATCGGGCATTACTTCGAAAACTACAAAGCACTCGAACCTGGCAAATGGGTAAAAGTAGAGGGTTGGGACAATGCCGACGCCGCCCGCGCTGAAGTGATGGCATCGAGAGAGCGCTACCTAGCTGAATAAATTAGATTAGCCGCAATTGATGTAATATAAAAAACCCAGCCTGAGCTGGGTTTTTTACGCATGCGAGGCTTTTTCATTATCTGAGGTTTACAAGAGCTGCCTATCAGCCATCCTGAAGGTCGGCAAATAACTCATTACTGCTTAAGCCATGCTTGCGCAGCACATCCCCCAGACGGCGCAAGGCATCTACCTGTATCTGCCTGACACCCTTGCGGGTAAGGCCAATTTCTCTCCCAACCTGCTCCAGAGGTTCTTCCTGATAATTGACCAGACCAAAACGCCTGACCAGCACCTCACGCTGTTTCTCGGGCAGCTGCTCTAACCACTCATTTATCACTGTGGTCAGGTTCTTGCCCTCGATTTGGTTCTCAGGCCTAAAGCCATTGTCATCCGCAATGGTTTCAACCAGTGTTTTCTCTTTGACCGCGCCAGGAACGTCGATAGACGAGATACGCTCACTCCAACTGAGGATTTTAAGCACATCGGCCACAGGCTTGCCCGCTTCTTCTGCAATTTCCTCCGGTGTATGCGCATGGTCCAGACGCTGAGCCAGCTTGCGTGAGGCACGCAGATAGACATTGAGCTCTTTAACCAAATGAACTACCAGCCGAATGGTTCGAGTTTGATTCATAAGAGCGCGCTCAATGGATTGACGAATCCACCACGTGGCGTAGGCCGAAAATCTATAACCCAGCTCTGAGTCGAATTTTTATACCGCTCTCATTAGACCTAAATTGTCGTCCTCGATCAGATCGAGAAGTTCAAGACCTCGATTGACATAGCGCCGAGAGATTTTAACCACCAATCTCAAGTTGCTTTCAATCATTCTATGCCGTGAAGCTTCACAGCCTTGGTGAAGCTTACGGGCGCAGTAAACCTCTTCCTCGGCCGTTAGTAACGGCGCAAAGCCAATTTCTTTTAGATAAAAACTAGTTGCAACAATGACCTGATGACTTATCTCCGGTGACTCTTCCTTGTTATCAGTAGCCTGAGCTTCCTGATCTAAACTAAACGCCTCATCCATCACGTTCGCATCCCTTTTGCACGATCTTCCATGTATTTAGCAGCCAATTCCGGCGCTAACCCAGAACCTTACTTCACAACGTGATTACCCTTCCCTCCCTTATTAATCTTTCTTAATTTTTGTATTTTTTTATTCCCAAAATCAGATTTAATCTATATATACAGTCGGATTTACAGGGTAGCCATCTTTCCTTATTTCAAAGTACAACGTTTCCTTAGGCCCTAATTTTGAGATTGTTTCCATACTTTTTACAGTTTGCCCCTCTTTTACCAATATTTTTTCATTGTGCGCATAGGCGCTAAGGAGGATTTCACTGTGTTTAATGATAACTAGCTTACCATATCCACGCAATCCATCACCAACATAGACCACAATTCCAGGCGCTGCGGGGCGCACACCGGGACCAGCATTAGACTTGATACTAAGGCCCTTACGCAGATCTTTAGGGCTATATCCCTTGATGACTTTGCCCTTAACAGGCCATTGCCAACGGAGATTTTTGCTGTAAACCATAGGTTTAGGGGGCGATTTGGCCACTGAAGAGGGTTGAGCCCTGCCGACAGGTTTATTTTGCGCTGAAATCGGTATTGGCTCTCCCAGTGACACACCTGTTGTGTTGAGAGACAAAACCTGACCCTTACCAATGGTATAGGGCTGGCTAATGCGATTTGCCTTGGCCAGCAAGCGCACATTGAGATCGTAGCGCCAGGCAATGGAATACAGGGTGTCGCCCTCAGCAACCTGGTGAGTTGTGATACGAATACTCGGTGGCTGATCCCTAGTAATAATAGGCGCTGAATAAGTTGAGCAGCCCGCAATGGCAAAGGTGAATAGGAGCAATATTATTTGCTTTGCTTTCATCAGATTAATCTACCTGTACAGATTGGTCTTGGTATTTAGCACCAATATATTCCAACCCCAGCACTAAAACCAATCCAGCTGCCAGTGCCGCCACACACAACCAGGTCAGGGGGTCCTGACCGACAGCTTGCGCAAACTCATTGGGTAACAGGTTTTCTGAGGCCAACACAATAGTCTTGCCAGACTGGCTAATAACCGAATCTGTCACCAATTTCCAAGGCCAAATAACATTTACGCTACCCACCAAAAAACCGCACATAATGGAGATAACCAGGATTTGGTAGCGACTTAACAGCCAGGACAGCAAGCGGCTAAATAACATAAGGCCTATAACGCCACCGGCGGCAAACACAATGAGGATATCGAGGCGAAAATTAGCCACCGCGCCTATAAATACAGGGTATAAGCCAAGTAAAACAAGAATGAATGAGCCGGAGATGCCAGGTAAAATCATCGCGCAGAGAGCAATAGTGCCAGCGAGAAACATAGTCAAATGGGTGCCCTCAAGCGCTACTGCTGGCGCGATAGAAATCCCATAGGCAATCACCACACCAAGCACGAACATTAGCTGCTCAACTCTACGACGGGGCGGATTTTGGCGCAGCAAATAGATCACTGAGCCAATAACAAGGCCAGTAAAAAATGACCACAGGGGCAGCGGGTGCTCGACCAACAAAAACTGCATCAAGTTCGCCAGAGAAAACAGGCTGGTTAGGATACCCGCCAAAAGGACAACCAAAAAATTACCGTTGATATGGGCCCATGCCGTGCCAATACCCTCTGATTTAAGCAGCCGGAACGCCTGAACATTAATGGCGTTAATACTGTTGAGGAGTTCGATATAAATACCACTCACAAAAGCAATGGTGCCACCAGAAACTCCGGGCACAACATCAGCAGCACCCATAGCCAGCCCTTTTACAAACAGCAATAGCTGTTGTCCGACATTTCTCATAACACGACCTTGATCATTGCCTTGTGCGAGTTGCTGCCCAACTAGCGGGAAAGCCCCCCCAGCAGAGGGACAAACTTTACCTTTTCAACAATTTCTTCATCAAATTCAGCTGAATCACTCACGCGGCGAAGCACTCGGAGATCCTGGGAGACACCATTGCCCACCGGAATCACTAAAATACCACCTGGGGCCATTTGTCTAAATAGCTCTTCTGGCACAGTTTGCGGCGCCGCAGTGGTAATAATACCGTCGTAGGGCGCATGCTTGTCCCAGCCAAAACTGCCATCGGATAACTCAGCGGTAATATTCTTTAAGCCCAACTTGCGAAAGCGTTCTTTGGCTTTTCGCAATAGCGGCTCAATGCGCTCTACGGTGGATACTTGCTCAACTAGCTGGGACAAAATAGTGGTCTGGTAGCCAGACCCAGTTCCTATTTCCAATACATTTTTAAGTCGACCGCCACTCAGTAAAATCTCAGTCATTCGGGCTACGATATAGGGCTGGGACAGAGTTTGGGAGAAACCAATAGGTAGTGCAGTGTCTTCGTAGGCGCGGTGGGAAAGGGCCTCGTCGAGGAAGATATGTCGCGGTGTCATTCGAATAACATCGAGTACAGGCTGGCTACTGATGCCCTGATCTATAAGACGCTGAATTAGCCTCTCTCTAGTGCGCTGGGACGTCATACCAATACCAGCTAGTTCGATCGAGTTCACCCCTTGCTCCTATTTTGAAAACGGTCTGTAAAGACTGCGAAAAATACGTTCTGGGTTGGCTGTATACCGCCACACCACAAGACCTACAATATATCACAGGGCTTTAAATTCAGGGCGGAATAATTCGGCTATTTCTCGCAGTAATGCCGTGGCATAGGCACCGTTTGGCAGTGCAAAACTGAGTTGTAACTGATCCTCTGCCACCCATTTCCAGGCTAACCCCCGGGGCCGCAACAGCAGATCACGGCGCTCCTGCTTTAACCCAGAATGTTCCAAGGCATAACACCAACTTTGCCAGTCGGCCAAAACAGCGGTTTCAATCTTGTTGACCTCGGCACTGGTATTGGAACGGCCTCTACCCCATAGCGCGGCAGACTCGTCCCCGTCGATTGGGGCGCGCAGGTTGTTGATTGCTATGCGCCTCTCTAGCAGCAGATTAAATATCCATGATCGAGCTGCGGATAGATACATACCAGTGCCCCGATGATTGCCCTTAAGTTGATCGCCATCGATCAAACGCTGGGCTTCCCGAAGATTATTTCCCTGGTGACCAAAACGCTGTTCAGCAAAGTAATTGGGGGCTCCAAGTTGCTCAATAAGGCGCAGCCGCTCATCCAGAAGAGCAGGATGCACCTCAAACTGGCGCAACCGAATGCTAAATTGATTGCCCTGATGCATACCGCGACGGAGCTTTTTATGGTGGCGATGGGCAGCGAGAATATCGAAGTCGCTGTGCTCTAATCGGGCGAGATCAATATCATTACCCGGGAGATGCAGGCTATACCATTGGGTCGTCACCGCAAATCGATCTTTCAGGCCACAGAAACCAATATCATTGCGTTTAATGCCCGCCAAGCTGGCTAGTAGCCCGGCAACCCACTGACTATTTTGGTCGCGTTTGCGAATATGCAACAGCAGATGCTCACCCTCACCACTGGGCTGCAAATCCATTATCTCATCAACACAAAAATCCTCGGGACAACTGCGGAATAATGCCTGCCCCAAAGGCTCGCCATGGAGGCGTGGCATCTGATGGAAATCAAAATGATTCGGATTAATCAGCTCAGACTCTGGGGTTTGGTGCAGCCAGCTGCAACAGTACCGAGGCATGGCAGGCGATACCCTCTTCGCGGCCAGTAAAACCTAATTTTTCAGTGGTGGTGGCTTTAATATTAATCTGCTCAATATTACAGCCGAGATCGGCGGCCAAATTGAGGCGCATTTTTTCAAGGTGAGGAGCCATCTTTGGGCTCTGGGCAATAATCGTCATATCTGCATTACCCAAAACATAGCCTTGTGCAACCATAATGCCCACAACCAATGACAATAGATCGCGGCTATTAGTGCCCCGGTAAGCAGGGTCTGTATCGGGAAAATGCTGGCCAATATCGCCGAGTGCCAGCGCACCCAGCAGGCCATCAATCAATGCGTGGATAAGAACATCGCCATCGGAATGGGCGACAAATGCATGCTGATAGGGAATGCTGACACCACCCAAAATTAGTGCATTGCCTGGA
This sequence comes from Porticoccaceae bacterium, assembly GCA_029252555.1. Classification (GTDB taxonomy): domain Bacteria; phylum Pseudomonadota; class Gammaproteobacteria; order Pseudomonadales; family Porticoccaceae; genus HTCC2207. The sequence continues at coordinate 183,046 of JAQXBF010000005.1, read as the reverse complement.
CCAAAGGCGTGGACATCATAACCATGGCCTATACGCATAGGTTTTTCTCCAATAGACGCGGTTCCAAATACCTCATGACTCAGTCTCCTGATTCTTCATGATCGCTTCCGCAATCGCCAGATCTTCCCGCCTGGTGATTTTGATATTATCTTGACGACCCTCTACCACCGATGCAGTTAGCCCTGCATATTCTATCGCAGAGGCTTCATCTGTGGGCAGTTTATGCTCATCTAACATTCCCTGAATTGATGCCTTTAAAAGGCCAAATCGAAACATCTGGGGTGTTTGTGCCGCTCTATATTCCGCACGGTTCACCGTACTGATAATACTTTTATCCCCAGCCACAACTTTTAGGGTGTCATTGATGGGAGCCGCGAGAATACCACCCACCTTATGGCCGTCTAATTTAGAGATTAACGAGGCGATATTGGCTGGGGTCACGCAGGGTCGCGCCATATCATGCACTAATATCCAGTCATCATCTGCCGCCAATTCTTGCAGAGCAGCGAGACCATTTAGCACTGAATTGGCGCGCTGTTTGCCACCGGGCACTAAGCGGACTCGACGATCTTTGGATGCCGGGACTTTCGACCAATAGCCCGAGCCAACTTCACAGGGAGCAATAATAGCCTCAATAATCGACAGGCTCAGCAACCGACTCAGGGTGTGCTGAGCCACCAGTGCACCATTAAGTTGATGGAACTGTTTCGGAATATCAGCGGAGAAGCGCTGACCAACGCCGGCAGCGGGAACAATAGCCCAGTATTTAGGTGCTCTGTCGGTCATTGGGAATCAGCCTCGGAATTAACCTCAGATTGGCTGCTCAGCACATTGTCATCCTTATCGATCACCAAATAGAAAAATTCACCCTGTTTGATCATACCAAGATCGTTGCGTGCTTTTTCTTCTATCGAATCAAGATTATTTTTCAAACTTTCGACTTCTTCAGCAATCAGATCATTGCGCTGTTTGAGCTGCCGGTTTTTTTCTGCCTGTAATTCAATCTGCCTGCCCAATTCTGCTCTATGGGCGAGACTGCCCTCGCCGACCCACAGACGAATCTGCAGGCCCACAAAGAGTAAAACCAGAATTATCAGCAACCATCGCATATTATTATTCTATTCTCTTTGGCGAAGTCTGTGCTAATGCTCTATTTCTGCGCCTTGAACTCAGCTCGCCCTTTATAAGGTGCTGCAGCATTGCCAAGCTCTGCCTCGATACGCAGCAGGCGATTATATTTGGCAACCCGGTCAGAGCGGCACAATGAGCCAGTTTTTATCTGCCCTGCCGCGGTAGCCACAGCCAGATCAGCAATCGTGGTATCTTCGGTTTCACCGGAGCGATGAGAAATCACCACAGTATAACCAGCATCTTTAGCCATATTGATGGCGTCGAGAGTTTCAGACAATGTACCAATTTGATTAAATTTGATCAGAATAGAGTTAGCCACGCCCATCTCAATACCGCGACTGAGGATGCTGGTATTGGTAACAAATAAGTCATCGCCCACTAACTGGCAACGGTCGCCCAGTTTTTCTGTTTGATATTTCCAACCATCCCAATCAGATTCATCGAGCCCATCTTCAATAGAAATAATCGGGTATTGGTCGCAGAGTTCTGCCAGAAAATCACTAAAGCCCTCAGAGCTATAAACTTTGCCTTCGCCAGACAAGTCGTACTGCCCGTCTTTATAGAATTCAGTGGCAGCGCAATCGAGAGCCAAAGTGACATCTTCGCCCAACTTGTAGCCCGCTGCCTCTGTTGCTTCTTTAATCACTGCCAAAGCATCCGCATTGGAGGTTAGATTGGGAGCAAAACCGCCCTCATCACCAACCGCTGTATTAAGGCCTTTACCGCTCAGCACTTTTCTCAGAGCATGAAAGATTTCGGCGCCCACCTGCAGTGCCTCAGTAAAAGTTTTGGCCGCCACTGGCTGCACCATAAATTCCTGAATATCAACATTGTTGTCGGCATGCTCACCACCGTTAATAATATTCATCATTGGCACAGGCATGCTGTACTGACCGGCAGTACCATTTAACTCGGCAATATGAGCATAAAGTGGCAGCCCTTTGTCTTGCGCTGCGGCCTTGGACGCCGCAAGAGAGACTGCCAAAATTGCGTTGGCACCGAGTACCGCTTTATTGTCTGTACCATCGGCATCAATCATGGCCTGATCCAGCCCACGCTGATCGGTGGCGTCTTTGCCTTCCAATAAAGTTTTAATCGTTGAATTAATATTGCCTACCGCTTTGAGTACACCTTTGCCCAGATAGCGGTTCTTGTCGCCATCTCGCAGCTCGAGAGCTTCTCTTGATCCAGTCGAGGCACCAGAGGGAGCGCAGGCTGTTCCAACGATACCATTATCTAAAATGACATCGGCCTGCACTGTTGGATTGCCTCGCGAATCCAGAACTTCAAACGCTCGAATATCTGCAATATTACTCATTGTTTTGGGTACTCCATTAAAAAGTGATTACGAACCTAGGTTCGTAGTGGAAAAGAATCTTGTTGTGCAGGCACAGAACCAATTAAAAAATATTCAGGTCCGGCTGAGATTTAATTAAATCATCAAAAGCTTTCATCTGGGCTAAGAATGGTTCTAACCTGTCTAACGGCAAGGCACTGGGCCCATCACAGAGAGCTTGATCCGGGTGCGGATGAGCTTCTAAAAATAAACCGGCAATACCCACCGCAATACCGGCGCGGCCCAGCTCAGCAACCTGATGTCGGCGGCCTCCAGAGGCTGCACCCATAGGGTCACGGCATTGCAGCGCATGGGTAACATCAAAGATTAAGGGCAGACCGCCACTTACGTCTTTCATGGTTCTAAAGCCCAGCATATCGACCACCAGGTTATCGTAACCCATGCAGGCACCGCGTTCGCAAAGCATAATTTTTTCATTACCACATTCACGAAATTTGTCGACAATATTGCCCATCTGTCCCGGGCTGAGAAACTGAGGTTTTTTAACATTGATCACGGCTTTAGTCTTGGCCATGGCTTCAACCAGATCTGTTTGCCGGGCCAAAAATGCTGGCAACTGAATCACATCACATACCTCAGCAACAGGAGCAGCCTGGTCTGCCTCATGCACATCCGTGACCACCGGCACATTAAAAGTGCTTTTAATCTCTTGAAAAATTTTTAGCCCTTCGTCGATACCAGGGCCACGAAAAGAGTGAATTGACGAGCGATTAGCTTTATCGAAAGATGCTTTAAAGACGTAGGGAATACCCAGCTTTTGCGTCACCTCAACATACACCTCGGCAATTTGCATGGCCATATCTCTGGACTCAAGGACATTCATACCGCCAAACAATGCCATGGGTGCTTCATTGCTAACACCTATACCTGCGATCTGTATGCTGACTGAATCCATGGTTTATATTCCTTACTTTTGCGCTTGAAAAGCTGTGGCTGCCGACACAAACCCTTGGAATAGCGGGTGGCCGTCCCTTGGTGTAGAGGTAAATTCCGGGTGGAACTGGCTGGCAAAGAACCAGGGGTGATCTGGCAACTCAACGGTTTCTACCAATGTTTTATCAAAGGAAAGCCCACCAATCACTAGCCCCGCTTCTTTGATCTGAGGCAATAAATGATTATTCACCTCATAGCGATGGCGATGGCGTTCTTTAATTTGCTCGCTACCATAAATTCCATGGGCCTTTGACCCGGGTAAGAGGTGGCAAGTTTGCGAGCCCAGACGCATGGTGCCGCCCAAATCACTGTCTTCAGTGCGCTGCTCTTTATTGCCTTCGCTATCAATCCATTCTGCAATCAAACCGACCACTGGGTAGGGTGTCTCTGGATCAAATTCAGTGCTGTTGGCAGCATCGAGGCCACAGACATTGCGCGCATATTCAATAACGGCAATTTGCATTCCCAAACAGATACCCAAATAGGGAATATTATTCTCGCGGGCTGTTTTAACCGCATAGATTTTGCCTTCGGTACCACGAGTACCAAAACCGCCGGGCACCAAAATGGCGTCAGCGCCATCAATCAATGTTGGGTCAGATTCCAAACGCTCGGAATCGATGTAGCGAATCTTAACCTTGGTTTTATTGTGAATACCCGCATGGATCAATGCTTCAGTCAGTGACTTATAAGCATCGAGCAGCTCCATGTATTTGCCCACCATGGCAATCACAACTTCACCCTCTGAATTCAATTGATTATCCACTACGGCATCCCATTCTCCGAGGTCTGCCTTTGGCTTATCAAGATTAAACCGTTCAACCACATATTGATCCAAACCCCATTCGTGCAACATACGCGGCACCTGATAAATGGTTTGGGCATCTATGACTGGAATAACGGCGCGCTCTTCAACATTGGTAAATAGCGAAATCTTTTTGCGCTGCACCTCTTCAAGCTCCACCTCAGAGCGGCAAAGCAAAACATCTGGCTGCAAGCCAAGGGAGCGCATCTCTTTAACCGAGTGCTGGGTAGGCTTGGTTTTGGTCTCACCCGCCGAAGCAATATAGGGAACCAGTGTCAGATGCAGTAGCAGAGCTCTCTGGTGACCAAGTTCACCCTTTAATTGACGCACGGCTTCAAGGAAGGGTTGGGATTCAATATCACCTACAGTACCGCCAATTTCCACTACAGCGATATCATGATCACCGGCACCAGCATAGACCCTGCGTTTGATTTCGTCGGTCACATGGGGAATCACCTGCACTGTGCCGCCGAGATAATCGCCACGGCGCTCACGGCGCAAAATTGTTTCGTAAACCTGACCGCTGGTGAAATTATTATTCTGGGTCATTTTTGAACGCAGAAAGCGCTCGTAATGGCCGAGATCCAAATCTGTCTCGGCACCATCCTGAGTCACATATACCTCACCGTGCTGGTAAGGGCTCATAGTACCCGGATCAACATTGAGATAGGGGTCGAGCTTAAGGATGGTAACGCTCAAGCCCCTCGCCTCGAGCACAGCACCCAGCGAAGCCGCTGCAATACCCTTACCCAAGGAAGAAACAACACCGCCAGTTACAAAAATGAAACGCGTCATATAGACCCTGCAACGATCGCAAAAAAGTGGAAAAATTATCTTTGAAAGAGGTGTTAGCCAATATTTTGATTTAATTATGGCTGGATCCCATCCTACTCAAGATGGGGTAGCAGGCTACCAGAAAGGAGGTCGGTATTCTACAAACATCTACAAAGAGTTAGCCTGCCAGCGAATTTTTTTACCACTCTGACCCTGCTGCGCCTGCCAGCCATCACAAACCCAGCAATCGCCTACAGCCACGAGAGTTTCATCCACGTATAGCAATGGCATTCTGTCTCGCCACCAGGGTTCAATGCCATATTCTAAAAACAACTTTTTAAGGCTATTAGAATGGCAGCGACCCACTGGCTTGCAACGTTCGCCACCTTGTCGATAACACAGAGTCACTGACTGACCTGCCTTTAAAGCCAGGCCCTCACCCATTACTTCATAGACAGCGATATGGCTGTTGTCGGCCAACTGTAATATTTGTTCCATAGACCACTGATATCGCTGCTCTGGGGCAAAATCACAGATATTGGAACGCAACAGATACAGGCGCCCTTGAAAGCGTCGCCACTGCATTGCCTGCCAAGCCACCACAGGCTGAGCGTCTTCGCGAACCCCAATAACGCAATCATTTATCTCAGTGATTATTTTTTTATTGGGTGCTGCCATGCCATGGAGACCGGGCCAGTGCCGAAGAATATTGCGCTGGCGCAAATCACTAAACTGCATGAAATTCTCAATGCAGATTGACCAGCCCGCTCGCTCTTCTCGGCAGTCTAGCTGAGCCATATCTTCCCCTGCGAGAGACTCAGCTAACTGGTCTGCTTCTTTACTCTGATCTGACGATAGCTGTAAAGATTGCCGATAATCTGGCCAGCGCTGAGCCATAACAGGCAATACTTGATTGCGTAAAAAGTTGCGATCAAATTTGTCTTCGGCATTACTCTCGTCTTCGACCCAGACCAAATCCTGAGCCTGAGCATAGGCCTCAAGCTCCGCCCTGCTGGCAGCTAACAATGGCCTGATAAGCTGACCTTGACCCAATGCTCTTTGCGCAGGCATACCAGCCAAACCTTTAGCACCAGAGCCCCGCAGCAAACGATAGAGCATTGTCTCTACCTGATCGTCAGCATGATGGCCCAGCAGGAGTAATCCGTCTTTTTGCAATAGCTCCTCGAACAGGCTGTATCTGGCACTGCGGGCGGCAGCTTCAATACCCTCCCCGCTGGCAACAACCTCAACTGTTTCACTATGCAAACGCACCCCCAGCGACTGGCAGTACCCCTCAACCGCAGACTGCCAATAGTCAGCATTCTTGGAAAGCCCGTGGTTGATATGCACAGCATAGAGCCGCTCAGCAGGCAATGCAGCCAGCAATAAATGTAACAGGACGGTAGAATCCAGCCCGCCACTCAGAGCCACTAATATTTGTGGCGCAGAATTGAGCTGTTGCTGCCAGGCAGCAAACAATGAACTAGCCTGCAGGTTGCCATTGGTCAACATGGCGTTAGTCAAGGTTATTGCCTGTGTCTTGGGAGTAATCTTCATAGGCAGCTGCACTACTCTGAGAGCTTAGTTTCTCGTCACTGCCCTGCTGGGCACCCCCCATGCTGTAGCGCTGAAATTGATGCTTGGTCAACAGGGTGCAATTTTCTGTCGCCGGGTCGAAGGTAATCAACACATCTCCCCGAGCCAATTGTCGATGCACCTGAGCAATCTTATTATCCATACCCGCCTCTTGAGCACCATAATCTGTGCCTTCGCGAAGGATAAATTCCTCGATAATAGCGGTTAAAATCTCAGCGCTAAGCCTGTTGGCCGGAATTTCAATCACTGGGCAGGCTTCCTAAAGCGCAATGTCATGCGATCACTTTCACCTATCGCCTTGTAGCTATCTCGATCCTCATCGCCCATAGCCAGATTTGGCAATAGGGTCCACACACCTTTGGGGTGGTTGGCAGTATCCGCTGGGTTGGCGTTAACCTCTGAAGAGGCCTCTAATACAAACCCAGCGCGCTCAGCAATCTCAGTTACATAATCCTGGGTGACATAGCCACTCTTAATCATGCTATCGCGATCAGTTCCAGGTTTAGCGCGATGTTCAACCACCCCCAGAACCCCGCCTGGCTTAAGTGTTTTGAAAAACAAACCAAATGCCGCAGCATCATTTTTTGATTTCATCCAGTTATGGACATTTCTAAAGGTCAGCACCGCATCGGCAATTTCGTCTGGCGTGGAAAGCAGCTGAGCATTTGCATCAAAGATACTCATCTCAACATTGCCATATAGTTCAGGGCTGGCAGCCAGCATTTTTTTGTAATTACTCAAGGAGCGAAGGTAGTATTCGCTTTTAGTCTCTGGGTTAGCATGGGCCGCATATATCGTACCATTGATTCGGTCTGCTAATACTTCTGTATACCAGCCGCCCCCGGGGCTAATTTCAACCACAGTCATATTTTCACTGACAGTGAAAAAATCCAGCGTTTCAATCGGATGGCGGTATTGGTCTCGCGCTGCATTGTCTGGGTTTCGCTCGGCGCTGACCTGAGTGGCGGTCAGCAAGAAAGTTGACGCAAATAAAACTGCTTTAATCATTAATTTCATATCTTTCGTCCTTTTTATTTTAATACTTATGTAAAAATAGCTCAGCCCTCCGATACTCGCTTATCGGCCTATATCAGAGCTACCAATTAGTGCGATAATACAGGGCTAGACGGCCAAACAAAAAATTATGCTTAATATAGTGCTCTATCAGCCTGAAATTCCCCCTAATACCGGCAATATTATTCGCCTGTGCGCCAATACTGGGTTTTGCCTGCACCTTATTGCGCCATTGGGTTTTGATTTGGAAGATAAAAAACTGCGTCGAGCTGGCCTTGACTACCGTGAATTTCAATCATTGCAGGTCCATGCCAACTGGCCTGCCTACCTGCAGGCCGCAGGAGCAACCACAGTGTATGCCCTCAGCACCAAGGGCTCAAAATGCTATTCCAATATTCAGTATCAGGCTGGTGACACTTTGCTATTCGGACCTGAAACCCGCGGGCTACCGGAAGATATTCGAACAGAAATTGGCGTCGACCATGTGTTGCGACTTCCCATGCAGGCAGACAGCCGCAGCCTCAATCTCTCTAATACAGTGTCTATTGTTGCCTATGAAGCTTGGCGCCAGCAGGGTTTTGTCGGCAGTTTTCAAGTACAGGAAAAGCGCAGCTAATGGGAGCAAAAATTGGACTATTTTATGGTAGCTCGACTTGCTACACCGAGATGGCGGCTGAAAAAATAGCCGAGGTTATTAATGAGTTAAGTGGCTCTGAACTGGTGGCACTGCACAATATCGCGACAGACTCCATTGAGCTGATGGCCAACTATGACTATTTAATCCTTGGCATTCCCACTTGGGATTACGGTGAGCTTCAAGAGGACTGGGAATCCAACTGGGATGCCGTAGATAGCCTGAATTTTACTGGCGCTCAGGTGGCGATCTACGGACTTGGTGATCAGATTGGCTACCCAGAATGGTTTCAGGATGCGCTGGGTTACCTCTGGGCCAAGATGATCAATCTTGGGGGCCGTGCTGTAGGAGCATGGCCTAACCAAGGCTACAGCTTTGAGCAGTCCAAGGCGTTGAGTGATGACGGCAAGTTTTTTGTCGGACTTCCCCTAGACGATGAAAATCAACTGGAGCTAACCGACGACTATATTGCCAAATGGTCACAGCAGATTCTGAATGAGTTTGGGCTTATCTAGCATGAGCAGCTACACCAGTGGTAAAAGAAGCCCCAAGCAGCCCTGGCATCTGAATAAGTCGGAGGCCCCCAGAGTAACTAAAGAGATCACTGTGCTAGGCGCGGGTATTGCCGGTTGTACCACAGCAGTGGCGCTTGCTAGACGCGGGCTCCAAGTGCGGGTTATTGACCGCCACCAAACCGCCGGTTGCGAGGGCTCTGGCAATAGTCAGGCTATTGTCTACCCCAAATTATCGTCTCGGGATGATGTTCTACCTCGGGTCAATCTCGCCTCGATGAAATTTGCTAGCCGTTATTATAAACCTTTCTGGCAGCAGGGCTTTGGCGACCAGTGCGGAGTGCTTGTTCTGCCAGAGAACAACAAAGTACTGAATGATTTTAAGACCATCGGCCAGCGTTTTGATAATGAACCTGCACTGGTTGGGCTGCACAAAAATGCTGAGCTCTGTGCTTTATCTGGTATTAAACTGCAAGCTGAACTGGGCCTGTATTTCCCTGAACTGGGCTGGCTGCCCCCTGCAGAAATTTGCCGAGAACTGCTAGCCCACTGGCAAATACCTTTGATCAGCGCCGATATCCATAATATTTCCAATACTGATAACTACTGGCAACTGATAGATGCCAATGGTGATCTGTGTCTGACCAGTGAGAGCCTAGTGGTTGCCAATGCCTTCGATTGTTTAAATTTCGAGCAAACAGACTTTCTTCCTATGACCCAGCTGCGTGGGCAAGTCACGGATCTGCCGGCCAATCAAAAGACTCGTGCACTGAAAACTGTTATCTGTGGTGAAGGTTATATCACCCCTCAAAATAATGGCCTGCACAGCTGCGGAGCCACCTATAACAAAGGGGTTTTTACAACAGAGCTGCGTGACTCCGACCATCAGGCCAACTTGGGCCAGATGGCCGCTACAGACCCGGGCTTAGGGGCGGCAATCGGCCCGCAGAATCTTGCTAATTTATCCGGCCGAGCCAATTATCGCTGCACCACCAAAGACTATCTGCCGATCGTTGGGCCAGTGCCAAATGTTTCCCAGCTACTTGAAGATTACGCCCCACTGCGCCGGGATGCGCGGTCAGATATATCTAGCCTAGGTAGCTATGTGCCCAATCTGTATATCAATTGCGGAATGGGCTCAAGAGGGTTGAGCTATGCGCCGCTAACCGCTGAGATTCTCGCTGGAGAAATTGCAGGGGAATTTGATAGAGAGCAGCCATTGCTGGACTCTGATTTGCGCCTGGCTATGCACCCGGCCAGATTTTTAATTCGAGATTTAAAAAAGAACCGTATCTAGCCCAAGGGGTTATTCAGACTCTTTAAGCCCTGCTCGCAGGCCATCTCGATAGACAGTTGCACTTGCTTTGTTCTCGCCCATAGCTCCGAGAAGCTCAGCCAATTCAAGATAATTCTGTGGGCTGGGTTCAAGACTCACCGCACTGGTTAAATAATCTTTAGCCTTGCCCGTTAGACCCAAACGACCACAGATTCGCCCCAGTGCTAACAAAAGGCCCGCATCATCACTGTGGGCAGGCAACCATTTCTCGCCGATCGACAGCTGTTTTTCTGGCTTTGAGGTCTGCAGACCTCCAAACCTGTCGATCAGATCTGGGTGCCACTCATTATTGAGGGCCTTGGTTAACAACGGCTGTAGCTTATCTGTGCCATTGACCGCGGCCAGGGCATCGGCATATTGCACAATGACTTCTGGTACCTTGCGCAGGGGCTGTGGCAGCATCTCCCAAAGCTCGGCAAGCTGACCCTGCTGCTCCTGTTCCGTAAATTCTGGATCGGCCACAAACTCCGCCAGCAGGCTTGTGTAGATATCTAATTCTAACAACTTGATGGCGCGCTTATTTAGGGCAGCATAATGTTTAATGTCGGCCAATAGCTTTTGGGCCATAACCCAATCTTCAAGCAGGAAGTAGGCGTCGACCAGCAGACGCAATATTCCGGTATCACTGGGATTTTCCCTATGCAGTGATTCCAGTAGTAGCACTGCTTCATCAAGTTTCTCGTCAACAATCAAAAGCTCTGCCAGCAATTTATCCGCCAACAACTGGGATTTTGGATGGGTCATTTTTAGCCGCTGCAATAGCTGTCGGGCCTTATTTGGCTCATTGCTATCCGCCGCCGCTCGTGCGGCAAATAATAGATTTACCACCGGCATCGATGAGCGGTCTGCAGACTGGGATAAAAGAAGGCTGGCCTTTTGCCAGTCTTGATCTGCATACAAGAGCAGACCTTGAGCGGTTTTGTTGCGCTGTTTAGCGCTGCGACGACCATTCCACCAGAGACGAATACCGCCAGCTGAGGTAAGCCACCTGACAGCCAGTAGCGACCAGAGTAAAAAACCGGTCAGCAAAACGTAGATTGCCCCTGCAACCAGAGCACTCATTTCAATACTGGTATCACCAAGACTAATCAGTACATAGCCACTGCCCTGCTGCAACAACCAGATAACAGCAGCACCAGCCAGTAGTGCCAAGACAGAAATAACCAGCAGTTTTCTCACCTCTGTAACTCCTGTTGAGTTCCCTCGCTGAGACGATTACGGCGCATGGCAACAACTGTCTCTATGGCGTTAAGAGAGCTATTAATCTGCGGCAACTGCTGAACCACCTGCACTTTAGCAAGCTCAGCCAACCGTTCAGATATAACCTGTGCACTTGGGTTGAGCTGGAAATATAGCATCAACCAAGACTGCGCTTTGCTAATGCTCTGGCTATAAATCACTTGCTGCTCGCGCAACAGACCACTCTGAGCCTGCTCCAGCATCAAGCGCAAATTCTGCCGGACAATCACTTCTTCCTCAGGCTGTAACATCGGCTCTATAGGCTGGCTGCGCCGCTGAACTCTGATGAGCTTACTCAGTTTTTTGGCAAATTCTGCTATTGCTGAATCTGAATTCTCGGATTGAGTTTCTACTAATGGCCCGGGGGGTAACCGACTACTCTCCTCAGGCTCAGTCGGAGTGCTGCGCATACTCAGCTGCCCGATACTATTTACCACGGAGCTCAATTCTAAGAAAATCCCCTCTGCATCAACCTCACCAGCTAGCCTTAACGCGGTGATATCCGCTGCCAGAGCGCTTCGTGCTGGGGTTAACTCTGGGTCATCTAGCTCTTGCAGAATCACATCAACACTTGCCAGTAGGGCCAAAGGGTTTTTAATGCTGCGCTCTGTTTGCAGACGCTGGTTTGCCAGACGGGTCAGATACACTGCCTCGGCAATCAACCAATCGCTCCGGGAAGTTGAACCCAGCTCGGCAAGCCTCTGACCGTGACTATTGGAGCGCAATTGCAAATTAGAGATAGTTTGCTGTAACTGCTTAATATTCTGCAATTGCAGGCTCTGGCGCTTTTGGTCCAGCTTGAATTGCTGCTGCATACTATCGACTGAATCTTGCAGGCTGGCAAGCTGTTGCTGAGAATTATCCCCACTTACAATCTGAGCTTGCCAATAAGCCCAGCCCAACCAACAGCCGACAGAAATGACCGTTATAAGGCATAGCAGAAGCATTATTTTTAGTGCACGGAAAAAGCCTGAGGGCTTTTGTTTGGAGGCTGCGGCTTTTTTGGACTCAGGGTTTTTACTTGGCTCAGGCTGCTTCTTTGCAGCCGCATTCTCGTTTGCCGGTTTAGTTTCTTCAGTCACTGCATTCCCTCTATTACTGTTCAACTAATCTCTGGTTTCTGGTTTCTGGTGTCTGGTGTCTGGTGTCTGGTGTCTGGTGTCTGGTCAGTAGCTTATTATGATCCGAGCTTAAAAGACAGGCTAAGCCAGCGCGGCTTGAACTGCCTCAAACATGGACTCTGGCAGAGCATTTTTGGCCACCTGAACATTACTATAGCCCAGCTTGCGCGATATCTCAGCCACTCGATCGCTGGGTACCACCAGAGGCAGCTCGATACTGTTATTGCTGGCCGGACCCATTGCTTGAATAAGCTCTCCACTATGAGCCACCAAACAACTTGCCTGGTGTATTAGAGCCTGGGCATCGATTAGCTTATTCTGCTCAATCACTCGACGGTAAAGTTCACAATAGGTCACCGCAGCACCGCGACTCGCCAATGTGTCACCCAAAGTCGTGCGCCCACCCCCGCCTCGAAAAATCACCACCGATTTATTTTGCAAGCTCTGCAATGGCTCCATCTCTTGCAAAAGGCCTTCGGTATTTTGCTGTTTTTGTGGCGTGGACACTGGGCAACCGTAGGCGGTCAGTATTTGTTCTGTCTGCTGACCTACCGCAAAGAATTCAATGCCGGTGGGCAACATAGGCCAGTATTCGTCCAACCATTGAATGCCCAGCTCCGCGGCATTGGCACTTATAAAGATGGCGTGGTCAAACTCTGCAAACTGGAGAATCGTACTCTTTATTAACTCAACCTCAGGCTGTGGTTCAGCAATAGGTTCGATATGCATAATCGGTTGATATTGATACTCAATATTGGCCTGCGTGAGCAGGTGCAAAAATGCATCCTGCTCACGCAGAGGGCGCACCACCAATACTGGTTTTTTCCCTGTACTTTTAGCGTTCATAGACCTCAGCCAGAATATCGCCAGCACCAGCGGCTAGCAACTGTTCCGCAAGCTCCACACCCAGCTTCTCTGCGTCCTCCCGGGGCCCGTCAATATTGGCACGCAAAATAGTTGCACCATCAACACTGCCCACTAAACCGCGCAGAGCCAAGGTTTGGGTCTGAGCGTCCAGTTCGGCGAAACAGGCGATGGGTACCTGACAACCTCCTTGCAAATGGCGATTAACCGCACGCTCGGCCAACACGCAGCTGGCGGTATCCTGATCATGCAACGGTGCTAAAAGGTCGAGGGTAGCCTGATCCGCAACACGGCATTCAATACCCACTGCACCCTGCCCTCCGGCAGGCAGAGAGAGCTTTGACTCAAGCCTGGAAGTAATCCGGTGAGCCATATCCAGACGGATCAGCCCGGCACTGGCCAAAATAATGCCGTCGTATTCGCCAGCATCTAGTTTGCCGAGCCTAGTATTCACATTGCCACGCAATTCTTTGATTTGCAGATTGGGGAAGTTGGCACGCACCTGACATTGCCGGCGCAAACTGGATGTGCCTACTACAGAGCCATCAGGTAGTTGCTCTAAACTCTGATAATAATTAGAGACAAAGGCATCCATAGGGTCTTCCCGCTGGCAAATAACTGCTAATTCGAGGCCAGGGGGGAATTCCATTGGGACATCTTTCATGGAGTGCACAGCGATATCCGCCCTACCTTCCAACATAGCCAATTCTAACTCCTTTACAAAGAGACCTTTGCCCCCCACTTTGGCCAAGGGAGTATCTAAAAGCTTGTCTCCTCTGGTGCTCATGGCGACCAATTCGACTTGCAGCGCCGGATTATGGTGCAGCAGTTGAGTCTTTACATATTCGGCCTGCCAGAGGGCAAGAGGACTTTTTCTCGTCGCGATGCGGACTGTTTTAGTCAAGGAGTTAACCTGCGTCAGTATTTATGACTCTATTATCGACGATTTGCACGCCATTGTCAGAGAAGTGGCAATAATTGACGCAAATATGATGCTCTTCATCGACTAACGATGGGCTCAATGCCTAAGCGTTTAATTTTTACCACCAGACGACCATGAATTTTCGTAAGGCCTTCGATAGAATCCATTGCGAACAGAGCATTGCGATGAATTCTGACAAATAGCTGCTTAAATTCTGCTTCCAAGCTCTTGATGCTGTCATTGATGGTGACAACAGAGTCCGCCATGTAGGCTTTGACATATTTTTGATCTGCTTGCAGAAACAGCACTTTGTCGATAGGAATTTCATCTATGCCTAAATAGCTATATACGTACAGGTGGGTTCTAGGTTCGACGCTTTTTTCTTTGCGTTGCCGATGGACTAACTTACTGGCGGCCAGCAGTGACGAGAGCAAATCATCTGAATTAACGAGCTTCATCTTGAAGGATGCCGCACGCTTAATAGCGGCTGGCATTGGGTTAAAACCATCGAATGAAGGGCAAAATATCACCACGGGAAAGAAGTCAGCCCGCTGCAGTAATTCAACAATATGGATTTCATTTTCAGATGCTATGGGAAGTTTCAAGAGCAAGATATCAGGGTTGTTCTTGCTGGCTATGGCTTGGGCATCACAACCAGTCGCGGCTATTCCAACAACTTCTATATTTTTTACTGCTGCCAGCAGCTGTTCAATGCGAACACCCACCAACAGGTCGTCGTCCACGATCAAAACCTTGACCATAATAACCCTCCATTGGTTTCAGCCGCGCTCCTGTATCATACATACTTTAGATGATGTTTATTACCATTGCCGCTCTCCGATTAGCTATAATTCCCATTGCATTCAATAACTGAGCAAACAGGTAAATGAGCAAGTCTGACGATAAAACAGCTGAGCAAGATGAAACCAATCAAACCAACCAAGCTTGGGGCGGCCGGTTTAATGAACCCGTTGATGCTTTTGTTGCACGCTTTACCGCATCAGTAAATTTCGATCAGAGGCTGGCTCAGCAAGACATTCAAGGCTCTGTTGCCCACGCAAAAATGCTCACGCAAGCGGGTGTGCTGAGTGCCGATGAGTTAGATTTAATCTGCAATGGTCTGCAAGAGATTGACAGCGAAATTGCCAGTGGGAGCTTTGCCTGGTCTGTGGCTTTAGAAGATGTGCATATGAATATCGAAGCGGCACTTACCGACCGCATTGGTATCGTTGGTAAAAAACTACACACTGGCCGTTCGAGAAATGACCAGGTAGCTACGGATATTCGCCTCTGGTTACGGGATCAGATTGACTCCATTCAGCCCTTGTTTACTAATTTACAGCAGGGCATGATTGAGTTAGCAGCAGCGGAAGTCGCTACTATTATGCCCGGCTTCACCCATTTGCAAACAGCCCAACCAGTGACCTTTGGCCATCATTTGCTGGCGTGGAATGAAATGCTGGAACGGGATTTTGGGCGACTTTTGGATTGCCGCAAGCGTCTAAATCAGAGCCCATTGGGTGCTGCTGCTCTGGCGGGCACGACCTACCCTATCAACCGAATGTTTACCGCCACTGAAATGAACTTCGATAAACCAACTGAAAATTCACTGGACTCGGTCAGCGATCGCGACTTCGCCATCGAATTTTGTGCCTTTGCCAGCCTATTGATGACCCATATGTCGCGTATGTCAGAAGAACTGGTGCTTTGGACTTCGGCACAGTTTCAGTTTATTAATCTGCCAGATCGATTCTGCACTGGCTCATCAATTATGCCGCAGAAAAAAAACCCCGATGTACCAGAGTTAGTGCGCGGAAAAACAGGCCGAGTTACTGGCCACCTTATTGCTTTGTTAACGCTTATGAAGTCTCAACCGCTGGCCTACAACAAAGATAATCAGGAAGATAAAGAGCCATTATTTGATGCCGTTGATACGGTGGTCGACTGCCTGCGTGCTTTTGGCGACATGATTCCCGCTATTCAGACCAATAGAGACTCTATGTATGAAGCGGCTCGCAAGGGCTTTTCTACCGCGACAGATCTTGCGGATTATTTAGTACGCCAAGGTATTCCTTTTCGCGATTCCCATGAGATTGTAGGCAAATCTGTGGCCTATGGCGTCGAGCAAAACAAAGATCTGTCAGAGATGAGCCTGAAGGAATTGCAGCAATTCTCTGGCCAAATTGGCGAAGATGTCTTTGAGGTGCTAACCCTTGAGGGGTCTGTGGCGGCGCGCAACCATATTGGAGGCACAGCCCCGGATCAAGTCAGAGCTGCTGCTGATCGAGCTTTGGAGTTGCTAAAAGCTCGCAGCTAATGGCCCTGTCTAGTAGCTAATGGCTTTCACTAACCGTTAATGGCTTAAAACTCGAAGTTAATAGCTTCCCCAGATTGAGCCAAACAAGCATCGCCGAGCATAGCCGATAGTAACTCTCCGCTGACCGTATTGCGCCAGCGGTTTGAACCAGCCTGAGATAACAACTTAAAGTGAAACCCGCCAGAGCGAGCGGCCAACCATATTTCCGCCATGGCGGGCTGCCGCGACAGGATAATTTGCGAACCATTATCCTCACAGGTAATCGTCAGCATTCCGGCGCTGTTCTCATAGTCAATATCGGCACCGCTGTCATCAATGCTCTCTTCGATAGAAAACATAAGATCATCGACAATCTGGTTGTATTCAGCTTCGTTCATTATCTCGCTTCCCAATGGTTAATACGCAGTATAATTGTTTGGTCGTGATCTACCAGTGCCGCTATACTTATAACTTTTATGGTGGTCACCTATGCTTCGCCGAATTACCTCGCATGTATTAACCATCCTGTTGTTTCTTGGCTGTTTGGCCGGTTGCGGCAATACGGGAGATTTATATCTTCCAGAAGACTCAGGTACCAATACTAATCGCGAGCAAACAGAATCCTAAGGCCCTATGCACAATACAGTTTCAACCAGACACCAGAGACTTCATTTAGAAGATGTTGCTCTCGACGACATTGCCAACCAATTTGGCACCCCTTGCTATGTTTACAGTAAAGCTGCTCTCAGCCAAAATTTTATGGCCTACAAAGAGGCTCTGGGAAATCAAAGCCACCTTATTTGCTATGCGGTTAAATCGAACTCCAACCTTGCCGTACTGCAAACCTTGGCGAATCTTGGTGCCGGGTTCGATATTGTGTCTCTCGGAGAATTAGAGCGAGTTCTGCTAGCCGGTGGCGATGCCGCTAAAATTGTGTTTTCCGGTGTGGCCAAGACCTCTGCTGATATGCGACGAGCACTGGAAGTTGGTATCCATTGTTTTAATGTGGAATCAGAATCCGAGCTACGCCTGTTAAATGCCACGGCAGCAGAGCTGAATAAAACTGCTGCGGTGTCGCTGCGAGTAAATCCAGATGTGGATGCAAAAACTCATCCCTATATTTCCACCGGGCTGAAAGAGAACAAATTTGGCATCGATATTAATTTGGCGCCGGAGATATATCAGCGCGCAGCACAGATGGACAATATTTCTGTGGTGGGCGTGGACTGTCATATTGGCTCCCAGATTACTGAGATCAAGCCCTTTATTGATGCAATGGATCGGCTGCTCGTCTTAATTGCTCATTTAGAAAAGCTGGGCATCCGCCTGGAACATATAGATATAGGCGGTGGCCTGGGTGTTCGCTATCAGGATGAAGACGCCCCCACAGTCGCTGACTATATGGCCGAGCTTCTACCTCGCCTTGAGGGGCGGCATGAGACATTAGTGATGGAACCAGGCCGGTCACTGACAGCAAATGCGGGTGTTCTTTTGATGCAGGTGGCGTTTATTAAAAGTAATGGCGTTAAGAATTTTGCCATTGTCGATGCGGCAATGAACGATATGTTGCGTCCAGCCCTGTATCAGGCATGGATGGATATCCAACCACTGATTCACAATAGCGCAGCCACAGAAGCTCAATATGACGTAGTAGGGCCCGTCTGTGAGACTAGCGACTTCTTGGGCAAAGATCGCGCCCTCGCCATTGCTGAAGGCGATCGTTTATGTCTTTTCTCTGCTGGCGCCTACGGGTTTGTTATGAGCTCTAATTACAATACTCGACCCAGAGCGGCAGAAGTGATGGTGGATATAGAGCAAACCTATTTAATACGTGCCCGTGAAACGATTGCCGATCTGGTGCAGGGCGAAAAGCTTTTGCCCACAGGTAGCTAAGGCCAACAAAATGTTGATGAAATTTACCAAAATGCATGGTCTAGGTAATGACTTTATTGTTATAGATTCCGTGAGCCAGAACGTTCGTGTCTCAGCGTCCATGGTGAAGCGCCTGTCCAATCGTACCCACGGCATTGGATGCGATCAGGTTTTGGTTATCGAGCCGCCTTCAGATCCCGATATAGACTTTAACTACCGTATTTTTAATCGGACTGGTGGTGAAGTGGAACAGTGCGGCAATGGTGCGCGCTGCTTGGCTCGGTATGTCACAGACCGCCAGCTCACCGGTAAAAACCCCATTCGGGTTAAAACCATGAATAGAGTCATAGATCTCGAAATGAGGGACAACCATTCAGTCCGTGTCGACATGGGCGTCCCTCAACTAGAGCCCGCTGACATTCCCTTTAAAGCTGAGCAAAAAGCGCAGCTCTATTCTATTGATGTGGCTGGGACTGAATATGATATAGCGGCTGTTTCTGTGGGTAATCCCCATGCAGTTATGTTGGTAGATGATGTTGATACTGCTCCACTGGAAAGCATTGGGCCCCAGTTGGAAACTCACGGTAGGTTCCCCAATGATGTGAATGTGGGCTTTATGCAAATTATCGACCGCCAAAATATTAAGTTGCGGGTGTTCGAGCGCGGTGTAGGCGAAACTCAGGCCTGTGGCTCTGGTGCCTGTGCCGCTGCAGTGGCAGCGATACAGCAGGACCTGGTAGACTTTGCAGTAACCATTCATGTGAATGGCGGTGATCTGCATATTGATTGGCAGGGTGAAAATGAAACCCTATTAATGACTGGTCCGGCGACCACTGTTTTCCATGGGCGAATAAGAATATGAGTGAAGAAAAACAAATCGATTCAACGGAAGAAATTGTGCGTGAGTTTCTTCTCAATAATCCCGACTTTTTGGACCATAATCCAGATATTCTGGAAAGCCTCAGCCTGCCCCATAACAGTGGCAGTGCCGTGTCTCTTGTGGAGCGTCAGGTTGGCGTCATGCGTGACCGAAACAAAGAGATGCGCAGCCGTTTAGATAATATGCTGGCCACAGCCCATGACAATGACCTGCTATTTGAAAAAACCAAACGCCTGGTGCTCAACTTACTGGAAGTCAAGAATCTGCCTGCCATGGTGGAAACAATCTATGACAGCTTGGGCAAGGACTTTGCTATAGATTTCTACAGCCTGACCTTATTGGGCGACGAAAAAACATTACCTCGCACCATGGCTCGGGTCGCCAGCACTGAAAAAGCTAATGAACAGGTAAGTACATTGCTGGGTTCCAACCGCGCGGTTTGCGGCGTGCTGCGAGAGGAAGAAATGACATTCTTATTCGGCGAGAAAGGCCTGCAGGTTGGCTCAGTAGCTGCTGTACCACTGCGTTATGACAATTTATATGGGATTTTGGCAGTGGGCAATGCAGACCCCAACTTTTATAAAAGCAGCATGGGTACGCTGTTTCTGAGCTATATCGCGGAAGTAGTTAATCGCATTTTACCCAGGCACCTAAGCTAGAGGATAGGCTAAATTTTACAGTAGCTTAGCGTTCACAAAGACCCCCGTTAACTGCGGGGGTTTTTCTTACCCTTAGCTTTTGTCGCAGACCGTTTGCCGCCGGTGCCTTTTACCCCGCTAGACTTGCGTCGCCTAGATATAGCCTTCTTTTTACCTGCAGCGACGGGTTTTTTCTTACCTGCTTTGCCTCGGCTGTTGCGCTTTTTCTCATGCTCAGAGGCCATTTCCGCTGCTTTTGGGGATACTCTGGTCTTTTTTGCTGACGCAGATCTTGCCCCTCGAGCGCCAGTTTCAGTATTCGAGCTTTCCACTAACTCAAAGTCAATTTTGCGCTCTTCCAAATTAACCCGCACTACTTTTACTTGCAGCTTCTGGCCGAGACGGAAGGTGCGCCCAGTACGCTCACCCACCATGCGATGCTGAGAGGCCTCATGGTAGTAATAATCTTTGGGCAGCCCTGTTACATGAATTAGACCCTCAACATAGAGATCATCAAGCATAACGAATAGGCCAAAGCCAGTTACGGCACTGACCACACCAGAGTACTGCTCCCCCACCCTGTCCATTAAATATTCACATTTGAGCCAATTAACCACATCTCTTGTGGCTTCGTCGGCTCGGCGCTCAGTCACCGAAAGGTGCTCACCAGTCTCTGCTAAACGCCCAAGTTCATAGGGATATATAGCCTGCTGATCAAGAATACTCGCCCCAGGCACCCGCTGCACTGCAGATATTTTTTTCTTGCTCCTGATAAGGCTTCGAATCGCTCTGTGCACCAACAAATCAGCATATCGACGAATCGGAGAGGTGAAATGTGTATAGGCTTCGAAGGCTAATCCAAAGTGACCAAGATTTTCCGGTTGATACATAGCTTGGCTCATGGACCGCAGCATGACCGACTGAATAACCGCGGCGTCGTCCCGACCTTTTACTGATCTGAGCACTCGCTGGTAGTCTTCGGGCTGCGGGTCATCACCTCCACCCAAGCCAATACCAAGCTCACCAAGAAAGTCACGGACCGAAGTTAGGCGCTCTTCACTAGGGCCCTCATGCACTCGATAGAGAGCGGGAATCTTAACCTTATCCAAGAATTGAGCAGAACACACATTGGCGCAGAGCATACATTCTTCGATTAACCTGTGAGCCTCAGTACGGTCCACTGGAATAATCTGGCTTATCTTGCGCTGGCTATCAAAAAGAATTCTTGTCTCTTGGCTATCAAAATCGATCGCCCCACGCTTGGCTCGACGGCTGTGAAGCACTCTATACAAATCATGTAATGCGTCGACCTGAGGCAAAATTGCAGCGAACTGTTTGCGCACCCCAGAGGTATTTTCCTGATCTTTTTCCGCAAGAATATGGGCGACCTGTGTATAGGTCATACGAGCGTGGGAGTGCATCACTGCTTCATAAAACTGGTAGCGGCTAATCTCGCCCTCGGCACTAACCTGCATCTCGCAGACCATACAAAGGCGATCTTCCGCAGGATTTAATGAGCAGAGGCCATTAGATAGCTTCTCCGGCAACATCGGCACCACATAATTGGGAAAGTACACCGAGTTGCCCCGCTGAAATGCTTCCTTATCAAGGGCCGACCCCACTGTTACATAATGAGAGACATCAGCGATGGCTACTATTAATATCCAGCCACCACGTGATTTGGATTGGCAGTAAACAGCATCATCGAAGTCCCGAGCATCTTCTCCATCAATGGTAATAAGTGGCGTATTCCTTAGATCCACGCGCAGCTCTTTATCCTGGACTTGATCTGGGATATCAGCCGTCTCTGCAATCACCTCATTATTCCACTGATGGGGAATGCCATAGTTGCGGATAGACATATCGATTTCTAGACCAGGATCAAGGTGCTCACCCAATACTTCAGAAATATGGCCGACGGGCAGACTATTTCTAGAAGGTGGTTCGACGATATCGACTACCACAATTTGGCCTGGCTCAGCTTTTAGCGACCTATCTCCGGGAATCAATATGTCCTGACTGATACGGGGGTTATCGGGACGCACAAAACTAATACCACTCTCACGGAAGTAGCGACCCACTAACTGGGTTGTCTTGCGCTCAACCACATCAACCAAGCTACCATCTGGACGCCCACGGCGATCCCAGCCAGCAATTCTCACCAGCACTATGTCCCCATCGAAAACACGTCGCATCTGCGCACTAGACAGGTATATATCCTGGCCATCGCCCTGTATCGGAGAGACAAACCCATAGCCCTCAGGGTGGCCAATCACCCGACCTTTAACCAGGTTCAACTTATCGAGAGTTCCATAACCGCCACGACGATTGCGGGCTATCTGGCCATCTCGCTCCATAGCTCGTAAGCGCCGACGCATAGCTTCCACTTGATCTTCATCCGATAAATTCAGAGCTGTGCAAATTTCCTCATGGGTGACTGGACCGACGCTTTCTCGAAGATAATCTAAGACAAATTCACGGCTGGGAATAGGACGAGCATACTTAGTCGCTTCTCGAGTCGCGAACAGATCTGGCTTTTTAGTTTTTTTGGACATATCGTAAACGGTTAGTACTTTACGACAGTCTATGGCCTAAAGCTCCATGAGTAAAAGTAATTATGCGTTTGTTGATCAGATGATCAAAAGACATCACTCTGTTGCTAGTCTGTATTTTTTATTCCCACATATAAGAAAGCCCACAGACATCTCAATCTGGGGGCTTAATTAGCTAGAAATAAGGAAAACGACTATGCCTAAATTTGAAACATGTCCAATATTAAAGATTGACTTACGCCGTCCATGGCGCACGACTTCCAAGTCGTCTATACCGCACAACTGGTAGCAAACGAAATCTAACAACTGAGCGAGCGGCTATCCTTGGAGTAAACTCCCTGTCAATCTTGCTCTAAAACATCCTGTTTATCAGTGTTACTTTCCTTACAGCAGTGTAGGTCTGTGTATTTTTACCAGTAAAGTCCCTGTCAAAGCATCATGCCAAGGAGTCAATGCTAGGTAGTAAGATAAGGCATTCAAAAAAAGAAATAAATTACACTGACGAGTTAATACCAAAGTATTAGTTAACTTGTAGATTATTTAGCAGATTTTAAGGCAAAGAAATCTTCAATATGCTGGCGTATTTTCTCAACTTTTTGAAGATTCTCTTCGACGCACAATGTGCCATAGGGTGCCCTGAATTCCAGCACTAATTCCCGCAGTACCGACATACCATAGTCGCCACATAGCCCCATTAGATCGTGAATTATTTGCCTTAGGCCACTTTTTTCACATGCATTCAATTGGGTTTCTAGTTTATCCAAATTTTCAACCAGAGCCGCCTGTAATTCTTCAACAGTAATAACTGAAGCGAGCAAACCACCATCAGAGGCCTCAGACACCTCTCTTTGATCACTCAGGAATCTAAGAATGGCATTAACCAATTTGATTTCATCCAAGGGTTTGGCCTGAACACTAACAGCGCCGGCAGAAATCATTCTCAAATGCTCAGCTTGAGTGATATCTGCTTTTAGCCCAATAATAGGCGGGCTGTCCCCTGATTGCTGCATGATGTTCTCGCAAGCAGCAACACCATCAACCACCGGCATATGAAGATCCATAAGAATAACGTCTACATGGAGCTCTTCGGCTAATTCCGCTGCTTACAAGCCATTGTTAGCAACCATACAGGTGGCACCATAGCCTTCCAAAAGCTTAACAACCAGCTTCTGGTTAAACGGATTATGTTCCGCAATCAGTACTATCAACCCTCAGCATTCTTAAAGATAGACCATAGCACTGGGCTGTCAAGAAACTCGAAGGTGAAGAGGGTAGTTATAAAAGAGGCAATAAAAAAGGCGGCCCCTTTGGCCGCCTTTTTGGTTGTTAGATAAGCGCTATGCTTAGCCCAACTTTTCTTTGATACGTGCAGATCGACCTGAACGCTCCCGCAAGTAGTATAGCTTGGCACGACGGACTGCACCGCGACGCTTAACTTCAATGCTATCAACCAATGGGCTGTATGTTTGGAAGGTACGCTCTACGCCAATACCGTTTGAGATTTTACGCACGGTAAATGCAGAATTTAGCTGACGATTTTTCTTGGCGAGAACAACACCTTCGAAAGCCTGTAGACGCTCACGGGTGCCTTCCTTAACCTTCACCTGAACAACCACGGTATCACCGGGGCTGAAATCAGGGATTTCTTTGTTCATCTGCTCTTTTTCAAGCGCAGCGATGATAGTAGTTTTGTTACTCATTTTCTTGCTCCTCAATTTTCATTGGTTGGTGGCACGGCCACCTGATTTAGAGCTCTGTACAGAGAGGATGAACATTATCCATTGTCATCGTCTGCCAGCGCAGCACTCGCTTCCTTGAGTAAGGCCTGTTGCTCATTATTGAGCTCCAGACTGTCCAACAATTCTGGCCTTCTTTGCTGGGTTCGCACTAATGATTGCTGCAAACGCCAACGTCTAATTTTTTCGTGGTTGCCGGAGAGCAGTACGTCTGGAACCCCTTGGCCCTCATACTCTTCTGGACGCGTATAGTGGGGGCAGTCCAGCAGGCCATCAGCAAATGAGTCTTGATCGGCTGAGTCCTGATGCCCCAATGCTCCTGGGAGCTGGCGCATCAATGCATCCAGCAACACCATCGCCGGGACCTCTCCACCGCTGAGAACATAGTCACCTATGGACCATTCCTCATCGACTTCCATCTGTATTAACCTTTCGTCGATACCTTCGTAGCGACCAGCAACCAGTATTAAAGACTGCTGTTTGGCGAAACCATTTACAGCACTCTGGTTTAACACCGAGCCCTGAGGGGATAAATACACCACCAAAGCTTTGTTATCTGTCCATTCTCTGGCTGCAGATATAGCCCTACTCAAGGGTTCTATCATCATGACCATACCTGGGCCGCCCCCGTAGGGCCGGTCGTCGACCGTCTCATGACGATCTTCGGTAAAATCTCTCGGATTGTAGCTGGTTATCTCCAGCAAGCCCTGTTTGACTGCGCGACCACTGATACCGTAATCGGTGACTGCAGCAAACATTTCTGGGAACAGGGTAATCAATGCAATTTTCATTCATCTCACCTCTGCGCCCAATACTGTCTTGAACCTATGACTCCTAGAAGTCTGGGTCCCAAATCACATCAATCATGCCGCGCTGTAGATCAATCTTGCTGATAAACTGCTCTGCGTAGGGAATTAACCGCTCTTCGCGGTCGACACTCTCTGAATCTCCCTCAATCACCAGCACATCATTTGCACCGGTTTCCAACAATGATTTCACCAAACCCAGACGAATTTCTCGTCCCTCGAAATGACTAGTTACTGCCAGCCCTTCAAGCTGATGCCAATAAAAATCTTCTTTACTGAGATCGGGTAACAGCGTTTTGTCGACTCGGATATCCTGCTGACACCAGGCGCGGGCGATATCTCGATCGTCAACACCTTTCAAATGCACTACTAAACCATCACCGTGGCGCTTCCAGTCGTCGACCAATATCTGCTGTCGACCTTCCTGGGTTTCAACCCACCAGGGTTGGTAGTCAAACACTGCTTCTAATTGCTCGGTATAGGAATAGACTTTCACCCACCCACGTATACCAAATACTGCTGTAATCCGCCCTACTACAAGTGTTTCCAATGGAAGACTCCCGGGCTGCAGAACCAATTAAGCTGCTACTTTGGCAGCCTCTTTAAGCAGTGCTGAAACGCGCTCACTGATCTGAGCACCCTGACCCTGCCAGTATGAGGCACGCTCAAGATCAACACGCAAACGCTCTTCAGCGCCGCGGGCAACTGGGTTAAAGAAGCCAATACGCTCAATATAACGGGCATCCCGTGCATTACGGGAATCGGAAACTGTGATGTGGTAAAAGGGGCGTTTCTTAGCGCCACCACGCGCCAATCTGATTGTTACCATTTACTGAAATCCTGTGTTCAAGCGGCAAAATCGCCAACTTGATGCATTAAAAAATTGCGTTGTTACTACTTTATGTAACGCTTTCACTAAATCCCTACCTGACTAAACATCTACACTAGGCCTTAGCGGGAGCCCCGCGAAAGGCGCGGTATATTACGTCAAAAGGAGATGAAAGGAAACTACTTTTAGCTCTATTTAAGGCGCTTTCACAACTCCTGCAAAATTGCCCCTGAGGCCTTTACCTATCGGCCTAGAACTTTGGAAACCCACCTGGGGGCAGGCCGCCACCCGGAGGTGCCATACCGCCCATGCCACGCAACATATTCTGCATGCCCTTGCCCTTCATTTTTTTCATCATCTTGCCCATTTGCTTATGCTGCTTGAGCAAACGATTTAGATCTTGAATAGTAGTGCCAGAACCATTGGTGATGCGTCTTTTCCGCGACCCATTGAGGATATCAGGGTTGGCGCGCTCTTTTGGGGTCATGGAGTCAATAATGCATTCCATACGCCCAAATTGGCTGGTTACGTCGTTTTGCTGGGCCATCTGAGCCATACTGCCCATTCCCGGCAGCTTATCCATCAAACCGGCCATACCGCCCATATTTTTCATCTGCTGAAGCTGCTCTCGAAGGTCTTCAAGGTCAAAACCTTTGCCTTTTATGACCTTTTTAGCCAGTTTCTCCGCTTTTTCTTTATCGACCTTGCGCTCAACTTCTTCGATTAAGCTGAGAACATCACCCATACCGAGTATGCGTGAGGCGATACGCTCTGGGTGGAAGGGCTCAAGTGCATCAACTTTTTCGCCAACCCCTAGGAACTTAATAGGCTTGCCGGTGATATGGCGCACAGAGAGCGCGGCACCGCCCCGGGCATCACCATCTACCTTGGTGAGGATGACACCAGTGAGAGGTAGGACTTCATTAAAGGCTTTAGCGGTGTTCACCGCGTCTTGACCGATCATTGCATCGATCACAAACAGGGTTTCAACTGGGTTTGCAGCGGCATGGACGTCTTTGATTTCGCCCATCATTTCTTCGTCAATCGCTAAACGACCTGCTGTATCGACAATAAGCACATCGACAAACTTTGTTTTAGCAGCGACAACCGCATCATTGACAATGGCCACAGGCTTCTGACTGGCCTCACTCGGGAAGAATTCAGCACCCACCTCCGATGCTAGGGTTTTAAGCTGTTCGATGGCGGCTGGGCGATAGATATCTGCAGACACCACCATCACTTTCTTCTTCTCTCGCTCTTGAAGATAGCGAGACAGCTTGGCAACAGAGGTGGTTTTACCCGCACCCTGCAAGCCTGCCATCAATATAATCGCTGGGGGCTGGGCCGCTAGGTTAAGGGACTCATTTTTCTCTCCCATCACCGCTTCTAACTCGGCCTGCACGATTTTCAAGAATTGCTGGCCCGGATTTAGGCTGCTGCTGACCTCAGTGCCAACCGCACGCTGTTTTACCTGCTCGACAAAGTCTTTTACAACGGGCAGTGCCACGTCTGCTTCCAGAAGCGCCATGCGCACTTCGCGCAGGGTTTCCTGGATATTCTTTTCACTGAGGCTGGCTTTTCCAGAGATCTTTTTCAGACTTTGGGAGAGGCGATCACTCAAACTTTCAAACATGGCCATGCAAATTGCTTCCAGCTAACGAATTTTGGCGCTCATTATAGCAATAAATTTGCCCCGCCCTTCACCCTGTGTTCTGAATATGCCACACTTCATGGACATTTTTTTTGAAATTATATGATGACAGGTTCGATACTAGGATTTGCTGCCGTTGCCACCTATTTGGCGGCATGGGTGCTCCATCAGCGACAGTTGCGTCTCGACAGTTGGGCTCAACCCCTTTCGCTGCAAACCGTCACTATGGCTGCTATTGCACTGCATGGGTTGGCCGTCTCAGGCCTTCTCTTTGTCGATAATGGTCTCGACCTTAGCCTGCTTAAAATAATCGCCTTACTGGCGCTTGTCATCAATGTATTAGTGCGGATAAGTGGCTTGAAAAAGCCTCTTCAGAGCCTGAATTTATTTTTATTCCCGATTGCTGCCCTTTGTCTGCTTGCAGCTCTGCTCAGTCCCAGCACCAAGCCAGCCCTTATGATGTCGGCTAATATGCAGGCCCATGTGCTGATTTCGCTGCTTGCCTACAGTTTGCTGGCCATCGCCGCGCTTCAAGCCATGCTGGCGGGCTACCAAGACTGGCAACTCAAACATAAGCACCAGAATCGGCTTATGCGCACCTTTCCACCAGTTCAAACTATGGAGGCGCTGTTATTTGAGCTTATCTGGGCAGGTGAAATACTGCTCACCCTGTCACTGATTAGCGGTTTTCTGTTCTATGATGACCTGTTCGCCCAAAAGCTGGTCCACAAGGTGGCATTTAGCCTACTGGCTTGGGCTGTTTATGCCACCTTGCTATGGGGTCGGCATTACCGAGGCTGGCGTGGCAATAAGGCTATCCGCTGGACATGGGCGGGCTTTAGCGCCATATTGCTGGGCTTTATTGGCAGCAAATTTGTGGTTGAATTTATCCTTTCTTGAGAAGGCCCCTAAGAGGGCCCTCTAGAGGGGCCTCTAAAAAGTTAATAGTAAATAGCTGGTTGCTAAAAGCGGCAAACTAATTCAACATAATCTTCCTTAATTTCAGAGGTCCTTATTCATTGGACGGTTCTCACCCCATAGTGTTGTGGTCAACACTTGTTGTTCTTTTAATTGTGTCAGCTTTTTTCTCCGGCTCAGAAACCGGCATGATGTCTCTGAATCGCTATCGCTTGCGTCATCAGCGCAAAAAGAGTTCCGGCGCGCGGCGCGCGGCCAAACTGCTGGCTAAACCGGACCGATTGATTGGCCTTATTCTAATCGGCAACAATGCCGTGAACATTCTCGCGGCAATTATCGCCAATATGCTGGCGATACTCTATGTAGGTGAAGCCGCTGCGCCCTGGGTCGCCACTGCATCTCTAACTATCACTGTGCTGGTCTTTTCTGAGGTAACACCGAAAACCATCGCTGCGCAAAATCCGGAATGGTTCGCCTTTAGAGCCAGCCATATTCTCAAACCGCTACTGCAGATTTTGACCCCGCTAGTGTGGATGGTGAACAAGCTCACCAATGCGGTGATCTCTATTCTTGGCTTTGACCCCAATAAAGACCGTGACGACGGCTTGGACACAGAAGAGCTCAAGTCTCTTGTGGATGTCTCCGGGCACAAGCTATCGGACAGTAATCAAGGCATGCTCAAAGGCATTCTCGACCTCGAAAATGTCACTGTGGAAGATATTATGATTCCCCGCAGTGAGATCAAAGGCCTCAATCTTGAAGACAGTATCGAAGAGCTGATGAATACCATTGTCTCGTCCGAATACACCAGACAACCTATCTACGATGGTGATATCAATAATATTATCGGCATCTTTCATGTGCGCAAAGCCAATCATCTTCTGCGCTCTGAGCAGGTGACTCACGGTGCCATTAAGCGCTTTGCAGAAGAGGTGTACTTTATTCCCGAGAGCACCACATTAACTCAGCAGCTACTTAACTTTAAGCAGAACCGCAATCGCTTTGCAGTGGTGGTAGACGAGTACGGTGAGGTACAGGGTTTGGTGACCTTAGAAGATATTCTTGAAGAGATTGTTGGCGATTTCACCACCAATACTGCAGACGAAGTGGAGGAGGTTGTGCCCCGGGGCGATGGCAGCTATGTTATTGACGGTGTTGCTACGATTCGAGAAATTAATAAAGCTACCGGCTGGACTCTTCCGACGGACGGCCCTAAAACCCTCAATGGCGTGGCCCTAGAGCAACTCGAGAGCATTCCCGATGGCAATGTTAGCTTTATGGTCGATGGCTATAGATTTGAGACCGAGCAGATCAATGAGACCATGGTCAAGACGGTGGTCGTGATGTGCCTCAAGCCCAAGAAGAAACCAGAAGAATAATTAATAAAACGGGTTATTTTTCTGGCTGCGCTCACCGCAGAGAATCAGCACATCCAGACGCTGATGATTATCCAGAGAACTCCACTCGCGAATCTCTTCGCTCGTACGATAGCAACCCGCGCAGAGCCCTTCCTCATTAAGCATGCAAATAGAGGTACAGGGGGAAGCGACAGGCTTTTCTGACATCAGCGCACTACCTTGACTAAATCGGTCATCATTTTTTTACCTTTCTCGACGTAGTGGACCGCCGAGCCCAACAAGAACTGCCGAGTTTGCTCGTCATTCTCGCGCACCACCTTGCCTGGAGAGCCCACCACCAGTGAACCATCGGGGATCACCGCGCCGGCTTTCACCAGGGTATTAGCTCCAATAATACAGTCTTTACCCACCCTAGCACCGTCGAGAATCACCGCATTAATACCCACCAGAGTGCGGTCACCGATTTCCAAACAATGA
Organism: Porticoccaceae bacterium; assembly: GCA_029252555.1. Taxonomy (GTDB): domain Bacteria; phylum Pseudomonadota; class Gammaproteobacteria; order Pseudomonadales; family Porticoccaceae; genus HTCC2207. The sequence continues at coordinate 152,795 of JAQXBF010000005.1, read as the reverse complement.
ATCATGGCATTGTGACCCACGGTCACGTCTTCACCGATAATAAGGGGCTGGCCGGGATCACAGTGGAGTACAGTTCCATCTTGAATATTGCTGCGCTCACCCACCTCTATAAGATCACAGTCACCGCGAATAACTACGTTAAACCACACGCTGGCATCCTTCTTAAGCACCACTCTTCCCATTACATCTGCACTTTCGGCGATAAAGACCGACTCATGGATTTCGGGGATATCATTGCCAATTCGGTAAATCATTGCTGCCCTCTTGAGCGTAACTCTTCAATTAATTCATCACTGGGGTATTTTAAATCAACCCCTGCGTCTAATGTGGTATTCAACATATCGACTAGCACTTTTAAGGTAAATCCCCATATTTTATAACCCTTATACGGAAGAAAGGGAAAACGCAGAGCACCCTGCTCATTTGTCATTTCAAAATACTGATAATTATTGATGTCGATAAATAAACTAACCGGTGCATCGAAGATAGCGGTGATTTCCGAGGGCTCAGAGTGCAATTCTAGTGGCCCATTAGCCAAACCCACAAATGGCGTTACGCGAAGTGTGCGCCGCTTAGGGGATGCCACAGGTAACATCGCAATGGGCTCAACCAGATCGGCGGACAAGCCAATTTCTTCGTGGGTTTCCCGGAGTGCAGTATGCAGCAGGCTCTCATCTGTGAGGTCCCACATGCCTCCGGGAAAGGCCACTTCCCCAGCATGGTTGTTAAGATGCATTGCGCGCTGTGTTAATACCACCTTAGGATTATCCTGTGCACCATGGAGTAGCACCAAAACTGCAGCCGTGGCACCAGAGTCTTGTTGGCTAGGCTTAGCCGGGTTGAGCGGGAATTTTTTTAGCTGGTTTTTGATTGTTTCAAGCATTTGTGCATTATACTCGGCTCTGTTAATTTTCTGAGCTTTTCATGAATTTTTGTTCCGTTTGCGGCAATGCCGTTATAAAAAAAATACCCGAGGGTGACAATCGGGAGCGCCATGTCTGCACTGCCTGTGATTTTATCCATTACGTAAACCCAAAGGTCATCGCTGGTGTACTGCCTATCTTTGGCAACCAGGTGCTGCTATGCAAACGCTCCATTGAGCCACGACACGGTTTTTGGACATTGCCCGCTGGCTTTCTGGAAAATGGAGAGTCGTCCCTGGATGGTGCTCTGCGCGAATGCGTCGAAGAAGCCAACGCCCATGTGGTGAACCCAGAACTGTACGCGTTGTTTGATATACCGCAGATTAATCAGGTCTATGTTTTCTATCGCGCCCATCTCGCTGAGCCCGTATTTGGGCCCAGCTCAGAGTCCTCTGAAGTAGCGCTATTTGATGAGGCCGATATCCCCTGGTCTGAATTAGCTTTTCCAGTCGTCGAGCTGGCCCTTGATCATTACCTCAAGGATCGCCAGACCGGCGAATATGCCGTTAAACATGAGGAAATTTCTCGCCCCTGGCGAAGTAAAAGGGTTTAAGGGCTTGATTAAAAATGTAGCTGCAGGGCTAAAAAGTAACCATCAAAAGTGGCATCCGACTGCAGTTCATCGAGATCATCTAATTCAATCAGCATGGAGCGGTAACCAAGAATAATCCCAGCATCCATTGCTGGTAGAAGATCGAACTCGTAGCTAAGCTCTGCTGATCAATCTACCAGTCTAAACTCATCGACGTTTATCCAGTTGGCCGAAATATTTCCAGAGAGGGCCGTTGTGGGCACTAAAAAACCTAACTTGCCCTAGAGCAGTGGCACCTTTGCCTCTAGATCCATGCTCTCCTGCTGTTCCGTGCCAATCAGGCTGGCTTCATCATCAAAGAGCCTTGCGGTGATCCCAAGATCGAGATTCACAATATTATCAAACACCTCATAATAAAGAGTGGCATCAGTATGAGTTAGATCCAAGGCAATATCGGCTTGCTGAGTTGAGGTAAATGGAGTCCCATTTAAATCTGTGCCCGCCGTGATTAAAGCATTGCCAGTCCAAGTCATCTCACTGTGCTGAACTCGAAGATTGGGCAGCACTGGAATAGGATGCTCTATCGCGATATAGGCAAACTGGTTGGCTTCTTGGTCAAGGTTAAGGGTCGAATCCAACGCTATATCTGTGCGCCCCACATTGCCCGCGGGCGTTGCCTGCCAGCTGCCACTCCCTGTATAGAGCCACATAAAGTCAGCTGTTGCGGTGAGAGGAGTAAGTAACAATGTGGCACTGAGCAGCTTTGGCAATAGTTTCATGATTCGTCCTTGGGGAATGAGAAAATACAGGCGCTATGGTAGCGAACCCTGCAAGACTAATATGTGACTGACTTCCTCAATAACTGATGGCTGGTTAAAAATCCAATTGTTCTCGAGGTTAAAAAAACCCGCGATTTTAAGCGCGGGGTTAATCATTTTTGCTTCAGTCTGTTGAAGCGCAGCTACCCTTATAGGGCACCGGCGTTCTCCGACAGATATTCAGCAACACCGACTGTAGTATCTTTCATCCCTTTATCGCCAACATTCCATCCCGCTGGGCAAACTTCGCCGTGCTCTTCGTGGAAGCTAAGAGCATCAACCATACGCAGCATCTCATCCACATTACGACCCAGCGGCAAATCGTTAACCACCTGATGACGCACCATACCCTGCTCGTCAATCAAGAAAGAACCCCGGAAAGCAACGCCATCGGCGGGGTGTTCTACATCATAGGCCTGACAGATTTCATGCTTAACATCGGCAACCAATGTGTACCGTACTGCGCCAATACCACCATCATTGATTGCGGTATTGCGCCATGCATTGTGAGAGAACTGGGAATCAATTGAGACACCAATGACTTCTACACCACGCTTTTGAAATTCTTCATAGCGATGATCAAAGGCGATCAGCTCGGAAGGACAAACAAAGGTAAAGTCCAGAGGGTAAAAGAAAATAACGGCTTTCTTTCCCTTGATCGCGTTGCTAAGGTTAAAACTATCTACAATTTCTCCGCTGCCGGTGACTGCTGCTGCGGTAAAGTCAGGTGCTGACCGTCCAACTAAAACACCCATGTATTACTCCTGTGTGATTAATTAAAGCTAAGTGAGGTTTACTAAATTTTGAAGCCGCGAATCTTCACACAACGCAAATATCGATACCAATAGAATGTTTTTATGGTTGTCATAGAGCGATGCTAAGAATTTTGTGCCGGCTGATCTTTGAGCCCAAACTGTAAAGTCTCTCTTTTTACAGAATAGGTTCTAGTTCCCAGCCAGGCGTCCCAAATCGAAAGAACACTTCCAAGATTAGCGAATTTATGCTCTTTGCTATGGTGCAGTTGGTGCTGAGCTGGGCTAATAAAGACACGTTCGAATTTACCAAAAGATATCCATATATGAGAATGCCGGAGGTTCGCCGCAAGCATGTTGAACGCAAAGCCAAAGACATCAACACCGAGTACCTGCAAGCCAGTGAGCTTGCCAGAAAATAGCCAGATAAACAGACCGCTAACCACACCAAAGACCAGAAGGCCGCGGGTAAAGTAAAGGATATGCTCAATCGGATGCACTCTAAACAGGGTAAACGGTGTTAAAACCGTGGCACTGTGATGAGTCTTATGGAAGCGCCACAAGAAATCAAAACGATGCATACAGTAATGGAGAAGAAAGCGACTCAGGTCCTCGACAAGGAAGAAAACAGTGCTGAACAGCAAAGCAATAAAAAACCAACTCACGGCCAGATCAGGGGCGTCACCCAAACTGTCTTGGAGAAATGAACCCACTAGAATCGTGAGTGCCAGGTGGCTACCAAATAAAGGTACTAGCAGCAGAACCCTCATGCCGTTATTAAAAAACATGAGGAAGTAATCCAAGGAAGTGGATTTAGAGAACCAGTATCCAGGATTAAAAAGGCTCTTTAGTTGCACCAGTGGTTGCAGCCCACTTGATTGCCGCGCAACCACATAGGAGGCTATCAAAAGAGCACTTAATAAATATAACCAATATACACGCTTGGCAGAATCGAGTAAAAATTCTGCCGGCGTCGCGAGTAAGTCAAGCAGTACTGTTTCCACTAGGGATTAAACCGATACCTAATTTGACCGAGAACCATACGAGGTAAATTTGGCCGCGCCGCATAGGGCCGGTGAGATACAATCGCTGATTCATCTGTCGCATTTCTAACCATCAGTTTTAAATTCAGGCTATCACTGACATACCAGGTTGCTGAAAGATCAAGGGTCGCCAGACTCTCTGTTTGCTGGCCAGGGATAAGATCACCAACGCCCGGCACCTCGCGCATCTCATGCTGGTATTTAACCGCAGCATCAACAGCCCAGTTGCTGTTGCCAAAACCCACCTGCCAGCGCCCCACATACTCAGGGACATAGGGGAGCTCGTCACCTTTTTTTACTAGCTCCCACTGGGAAAATTGTGACAGGAACGACTTCTGGAAGGCAGTCTCCGTGTAGGTGAAATTTAACTGTGAATTCAGAGAAATAGATTCGGTCAGCGACAACTCAAAGTTACCATTGAGTTCGACGCCGCCTATCTCTACATGGCCACCATTAAACTCTTCACCGACGGCGCAGTTAGCATCTGATGCCCTACAGCGGCCCAGTAGATTGTCATAGTCACTGAAAAAGCCAATTATCTCTGCGGAGTAGCTGTTGGCCTCATAGCGAATACCATACTCAAAATTGAGACTCTCCTCGGCTTCAGCTGAAGATTTACCGGGCCCTGCGGGAGAAAATCCAACATAGACCCCAGCTAGCAAGCCGATATTTTCAGTTAGCTGATAATGAACACCGGCACCAGGGGCTAAAATAGATTGATTGTTCGATGACAGTGAGTCTGTCTGCTTATTGTCGACACTGCCCTGAATATCCTCATATCGAACACCCAGGCTGAGTGTGAAATCTCCTTTGGTAATTTCATCCTGAAGGTAAAGCGCAATCGCATCAGTCTCGGCGTAATTAATAACCTTTGCTGGCCGAGCAATACCATCGCTGACTAGCTGAGCAGATGTCATTAGATAACTGCGCTGCTGATGGTTTCGTTCCACCTCATCATGGTGGTAGCGGACACCTAGATCGAATTTATGTTCAAAACTGCCAAAGCTAAGTTGCTTAGAGAGATCAAACTGAACACCCTCAGAGCTGTAAGCTCGATCATTGTCTGTCACATCAACGGTGAGCCCGACTGATGCGCTATCTGTAATGCCTGCCAAAACCTCATAAGCAGAGAGATACTGACTTGGCGCACTGAGCACTAGCTTCCCATTTGGCCCATCGATAAAGCCGTCAAATTTATTCCAGGAGCGGTTAAACTCATTGAAGTAAATTTTGGTGCTGAGCTGCAGGCTATTGTCCAAATCAATTTTATGATTCAAGTGAATCTGGCTGTGGTCAGACACAAATTGATCTAATTGAGATGCAGGGTAACGCAGCGTTGGATTCTGATTAAAATCGTTATCCGTCAACCCCAGGTAGGTCTCATTTGAATCTTCATCCGCATAGCCTATTTTGAGCACCACGGATTGATTCAACTGAGTTTCTGGCCGCCAGTGCACTTTGACATTGAAGTCATTGCGCACAAAGCCGGTATCAGCACCGTTCTCAAGTTTTTTGAAACCATCACTGGAGTAGTGCATGGCGTCGAACATATAGCTGACATTGTCGCTAACAAATTCACTGGTTGCCGACAGTTTCTGGAAATCATCTGTGCCTGCTGTGTAATGGAGTTCAGCAAAACTCTGCCAAGACGCAGGCCTGGTAACCAGATTAACAGCGCCACCTACAGTATGGGGGCCAAACTGAATCGAAGCTGGCCCTTTAAGAACCTCTAATGCATGGAGTCTCGCTGCATTGGTGATGTAGTAAGCGGCTGGAGCAGAATAAGGTGCAGGTGCAATCAATACCCCATCTTCCATAATAGTGATTTTTTGGCTGCGCTCTGCAGTGGCGCCCCTGATACCAATATTTGGGCGTAGCCCGTATCCATCTTCCTCTCGGACATACACTCCTGGAGCCATACTGATGACTTGGTTGAGATCAGTGTACCCTTGCTTTTCGATCAGCTCCTGCCCTATCTGGATGCCGGAGCCTGCCAGCTTCGACTTATCTTCCTTACTGCCTATAATTAAAACTTCTTCAATGGTAGGAGCTTTAATATCAAGAGCTGTTGCATTGGATGCCATCAGTAAAAAGACAGACATCCAGATTGTTTGATTCGCTTTAGTCATTATCAGACTGCACCCTTCCTGGAATCGCAACACCAACTATAGTCACAAATTCAATTTTAAGATCATCCGTTACTCGCTTTAGTGAACCCGCTAGACTGCACACAGGGATAGCACTCTCATCGTCTGGATTGGCAAACGCATTGATGCAGGCTGGATCATTCGCATCGGCTTCGACCAAAGTGAGTTGATCACTGAGCGTGCCAGACATCCCAGCAATCTTGCTGTCCACCAGGCTCAGCTGACCCTGGAAGCGCGAAGTAATCTCGGCGAAGTCTTCGTTATTGATCAGGTCATCAAAACCCAGGCCCTCTCCACCATTGAAGATGGTTAAAAACTCAGCGGCATTGGTTCTAATATTGCGCAATGAGGTTTTGCTGTAAGGCGATTCGATTAAGCTGGGGCAAGTCAGCGAACTGCATTTGTCATCAAGACCCAGTGGAATCGTTAGCTTTTGAGACTTGGTGAATGTTTCCAGATAAAAAATGCCATCGGTTATCAACTGGAAGTTTTCCCCTTGGCTATCTTCATTTAAGAATTCTGCTCGGTATGGCGTCTCTCCTTCCGTCCATTGGCTATAGATTAGATTGGATGCCACGGCCACATCTGAAGCTAATTTTTCTGCGAGCTCGCAACGTTGAGCTTTTCGATCGGACTCCGCCAGATCATTCCAAGTAGTAGTTGCCTGAATTTGACTAGAGCAAGAGTGGTCGAGGTTGCTGTTAAACAAAAGATACTCGAGAGCGCCCATGCCCCGCTGATTAAATGCGCGGCTAGCAACTTGGAAGTTGGTGCTGGAGGCTTCGATAACAGCCTGGTCAAGCGCACATGTCGCTAGGCTACCAGCGGCATAAGAGTGAACTCGGTTATGCAATGCCTCATCGTTACGCAATGCAGGGCCAATAACATGCATCTCAGTTTTTTGTACCGCATCCATCAATGCCAACCAACCAGTTTGCGCAGCTGTGAGGCTCACGGCTTCATCGGCAGTACCTATAGAATCACAATAGGTGGCGAGAGAACCAGAGCCTGCAGAAAATGAATCAGCCAGTGTCGCAGTTGCCTCATAATTCGGGATAAAAATAGAATCGACCAGATTAGTCATCAGAGCGGCGCGATCAAAGGCTTGCTCTGTGCCAGTAATAGACGTGTTTGTTGAGCCGGTACTGCCACCACCTCCGCTAGCCGCTACCGGCGAGGCAATGTCGCGAGATTTATCTACGCACCCAGTTAGACACAGCACTAAAAGGGCCATAGAACCGTAAAAACGAACCATTTGATTGTCTCTCCAATAAGTAAGGGCTAGCCGAAGCTAGCCCCAAATGATGTTAACCCATTCTGCCCCTGATTTCCGGGCTTTTGAAAGTTTACCAACCGGCAACATTATCTGCATCGAAACTGTAGGCAGCTTGCAATGTCTGCCTAGCGGCAGCGAGCTTGGAAGTATACGCGGCGATGGCAGCATCTGTATCACCAGCCAAAACACCACCTTGGCTACCGTCGGCCAGCATAGGTGCGTCACCAAGATCTGTAAGCAGTGTTTTCAAATCATTGAGATCAACAGTGGTTACGGCTTCATCTCGGAAGGGCGAGAATGGGCTGAACTGAAGACCTAATGCAAAACCTTTCATCTCAGACCAGTGCTTACCTACATCGGTGAAATTAGCAACATCAGCATAACTGCCCGCAGAATAGTTACTCATATCAGCAGTGACATCATTAATATAATGAATCACTGTGGCTGCAATGCATTTTTCCCAGGTCAGTGCCGCAGCCTTGATTTGCACAGCTAGAGCTGCCTCTTCATCCGCAGTCATGGTACCTGTATTGGCCGCATTACTCAGAATTTGACGACCCGCCAAGAATGCATTCATAGCTTCCGTCGAGAGGTCAGTGGGATTAGCATTATCTGCAGTACCCACATCGCGCTTCGCACAGTTCTGGGCATTGCCGAAGTTAAACTCACTACGAGGATTGATCAGACCATTGCCGTCTGTATCGTAGTAACCATTTTTCCAACCGTCTCGGCCGCTTTTAGCGCGGGCTTCCAAATCGGTATATGCATTGTTATCCCGTGCAGCGCCAAAGTAGCCAAAAGCTTCGTCGAAATTGTGCTCGCCGGCAGAATAATTTTTGCTGCCTTCCTGCTCAGCAATCTCAGTGGCGAAATCTGCCTGGAAGTAATCATTAGTGCCCTGAGAGAAGGTCACAGCGCCCAGCAAAAACTTCTGCAATAACTGACGCTGATTACGGCCATGAGCGTCGTATTGAACGCTGCTGACATTAACATCGCCATCGACCGTTGAAACCGTTACCGATATGCCATCTGATGCCTGAGTTGCCAGCTGATCGACCCAGAGGTCTACTAGGTTAATCGGCAGAGAACCCAGAGATAGCCCGTCTGACCAGCCAAAGAACTCACCCCCGATTAACTTTGAGGTCTCACCGCCACCCTCGCCATTGCCACCGGCAATTTTTCCATCTAAATTCTTACCAGAAGATACTGCGCCATAGGTCGCTGCGCTATCTACATCACTGCCATCGGCAGCGCCATTTTTGAGCCTAAAACCAGTAGATGCTCCATCAGCACCATCGCCATTCATAAAAAAATCCAGATCAGTAATGTATTCCGCCTTGGTTTTCCCAGACTCTGTCATAGCTGACATATAGTCAACCATGCCAGAAATAAGCATGTGTCTAGCAGTTTGACCGGTATAGCTCACTGAGTCACTGTCTGCAGTATAGGTTGAGTTGGTATAGCTATATATCTCTGGCATTGCGTCACAGGCATCACCCTGCCCATTGGCGTCGGTATCTGCCTGGGCCTCGTTGGCATTATCGGGGCAATTATCCGCATTATCTCCAACATTATCTGAGTCAGCATCCGTCGACTCTGAAGCATCATTTGGGAAAGCATCAGATGTGTCAGCTACACCATCACCATCAGTATCTGTAACCACAGGTGCTGGAGTACTTCCTCCGCCACCGCCGCCACAGGCAACCAACAGACACAGGGACAGCCCAATAAGAGATTTAGACAGCAGTAACTTGAAATTCATAGTACTTCCTTGATCATTTTAATCTACCGATTGCTGGCCCAACGCCAGTCAGTAGGTGGGTTATGCTTTACCCAGCGGATGTTTCTTAAGGGCACATAGCACTCAACAGATGAGTCGCTTTAGCTTGCTTCCAACTAACATCTCATCAACAATAAATGCAAATGATAATGATTCGTATTAATGATGTCAACAATTTATTCAGTGCGCATTAATTTCTGATCAAGGTGGAGGTTATTACTGTTTCTGCGGGCGCCAATACCCCTAGTCACACTGCGTTAGCAGCATGAATCTGGCAAGGAAGAAAAATATTAGACGGGGCTTTGAACGGGGGATAACAGCACGCTAGGTAAAGTTCGGGTTAAACCTTCTGCCTTACTATTGGAGAGCCCAAACGTACTGTTGGCAGCCTTACTCTGGATTTTCAGACTCAACAACTTCATCAATCAGTGTTTTGAGTTCACCTTTTTCGTGCATCTCGGTAACGATATCGCAACCGCCGATTAACTCGCCAGCAACCCACAGTTGCGGAAAGGTAGGCCAGTTGCCAAAAAGCGGCAGATTTTCCCGAATCTCTGGATTAGACAAAATATCGACATAGGCAAACCGGTGACCGCAGCCCATCAATGCCTGAACAGTACGCGACGAAAAGCCACATTGAGGCTGATTCGGCGACCCTTTCATATAAAGAAGCACTGAATTATTTTCTACCTGGTCTCGAATTGTATCCATGATGTCCATTGATATTAACCTTTTAATAAAAACGATGGCGGGAGATCATTTTACTGCGTTTGCCCTGTTTCCGGAATCAAATTTACGCGATGAATCAAAATATAGTTCTTAGCCGCACTAAATTTGCGTATTAACAGTAATGATAACTATTTGCATTTGAGCATCCTGCTGTATAATGCGGTTTGAATAGACCTTCAAAGAAGTTATTAAACTCGGCACTTAAATCTCCAACAACTACATACATGAGTGGCAGTGACTATGAATGAATTTATTATTATGTTCCGCGAGAGCATGGAAGCAGCATTAATCGTTGGAATAATTTATACCCTATTGCACAAGCAGGGCTTAAAAAGAGAAATCAAGCAACTTTGGCTGGGTGTGGGCTGCGCGATCATCGCCAGTATACTGTCGGGAATGCTGCTAATGCGCGTGAAAGCATCTATTGGCAACGCCTCCATAGAAGCTCTGTTTGAAGCCGTTTCAATGTTTATCACTGCTGGTCTTATATGGTACGTAATTTTTTGGCTTTCAAAACAGGTTGGGCAGACCTCTGAACTGGCCGCGGAAACAAACGCAGCAATTGCCACTGCTGGCTGGGGAGTCTTTCTAATTGTATTTTTCGCCATTTTACGGGAAGGCTTTGAAACGGTAATCTTCCTAATGGGCAGCTTCTCCATGATGGAGTCGTTTTCTTACCTAGGGTTCTTCTCTGGTTTATTTATCGCAATCATTATTGGTTACGCAGTTGTTATTCAGGGTAAAAAGTCGAACCTACGCTCATACTTTAGAATTACCAGCCTGCTGCTGGTTATTTTCGCCTCGGGCATGATGACCTATGGCACCCATGAAGTAGAAGAGTTTTTGGTTAAAGGAGATCATCTAGAACTCATTGGGCTCGAATCAAAAAATGATATCGCAAGACCGTACAGCATATTGAAACCAGTCGAGGCTCTGCAGCCATCTGACAACCCTGCTTTTTATAACTATAACCTCAATAACAAGGAACGATATACCCACCTGCTCCATGATAAAGGGCATATTGGGGTGTTTTTAAAAGGCTTTTTTGGTTACAACAGTAATCCAAACTGGATAGAGCTATTCGTTTGGTTCTTATCGCTGGGCTTTGGCTTGAGCATGTGGCGGCGATTTTACTTCGCTAAGTAAACTGGGAAGCACATTAGCGGAGCGAATTATGGCTCCAGAGAATTGAAAAAAAACACATATATTCTTATACTCTTAACTAAATAGGGCAGCAAAGCTGCCCTTTTTTAATTCCGAAACCGTCAGAGAAATGGACATGGCAACTAGCGCTGTAATGAATACCTACGGAGCCAGAGCGGCCACCTTGGTTAAAGGTGAAGGCGCTTGGTTGTGGGATGATAAAGGCAACAAATATCTTGATGCTCTCTCAGGAATTGCAGTCTGTGGCCTTGGCCACTCCCACCCGAAGATAGCTGCCGCAGTATCCACACAGGCCAGTACTCTAACCCATTGTTCCAATTTTTTTGAAATCCCCAATCAATTACAGCTCGCCGACAAGCTTCGGGAAATCTCGGGGATGACCAATGTCTTCTTTGGCAACTCAGGCGCTGAAGCCAACGAAGCCGCTATTAAAATGGCACGGCTCCACGGCCATAAAAAAGGCATCAAACTGCCCACTGTTTTGGTGATGGACGATGCTTTTCATGGCCGCACGTTGGCCACCTTAACTGCCTCTGGCAGCCGCAAAGTGCAGGCGGGCTTTGAACCTCTGGTGCATGGTTTTGCCCGTGGCCCGTTTGATGACATCAGGGCTCTGGAAACTATGGGTGACAACAACCCTGATATCTGCGCCATTTTTGTAGAACCGATTCAGGGGGAAGGCGGTATCAGAGTCGCAGATGAAGAGTACCTGAAAAAACTCAGAGAACTCTGCGATCAGCGTGGCTGGTTACTGATGTTAGATGAGGTGCAAACTGGCAATGGCCGCACTGGAAAATATTTCTGCTATCAGCACAGCGGCATCCTTCCCGATGTAGTCACCACCTCAAAAGGTCTTGGCAATGGGGTCCCTATTGGAGCCTGTTTGGCTTCCGGTGAAGCGGCAAAATTAATGCAGCCTGGCAATCATGGCTCGACCTTTGGCGGCAACCCTCTGTCCTGTGCAGCCGGGCTTGCGGCAGTCACTGCAATAGTTGAGGGTGAGCTAGATATTCGCGCCGGAGAATTGGGCGAACGGATTATGGCTGCCTTGAAATATGGACTGGCCGATATTGACCACGTGAAGGAAGTTCGTGGGCGCGGCTGTATGATCGGCGTTGAGTTAACCAAACCCTGTAAATCCTTGTTTATGGCCGCCATGGATAAAGGATTAATTATCAATGTGACCGCAGACTCGGTGATTCGATTATTGCCACCCTTTGTTATGACCAATGAAGAAGCGGATCAGCTTGTGTCGATTCTAGTGCCTCTTATTAAAGATTTTAAAAAGGACTAATGCATTATGGCGATTAGACATTTCCTTTCCCTGCGAGATCTTAGCCCTGCCGAGTTAAACCAGGTGATCAATCTGGCTATTGAGATGAAAGCGGCCAAACGAGAAGGCCGCCAAGAGCCCATTTTTGCGGGCAAAGTGCTGGGTATGATTTTCGAAAAGTCTTCCACCAGAACCCGTGTGTCTTTTGAAGCGGGTATGGCCCAGCTTGGTGGTGACGCCCTGTTTCTTTCTCCCAATGATACTCAGCTGGGGCGCGGCGAACCTATTGAAGACTCAGCTCGGGTTATCTCGCGTATGGTCGATATTGTCATGATACGCACCCACGGCCAGGAGATCGTCGAGGGTTTTGCCGAATATTCTGATGTGCCAGTTATCAATGCTCTGACTAACGAATTTCACCCCTGTCAGTTACTGGCAGATGTGCAGACCTTTGTGGAACACCGTGGCTCGATTCAAGGCAAAACCGTCGCCTGGATTGGCGACGGGAATAATATGTGCAACTCTTGGATTAACGCAGCCATCCAGTTCGACTTTAAACTGCAGATTGCCTGCCCTGTTGGCTATGAACCGGATGCAGCTTTAGTGGCAGAAGCTGGCCATCGCCTAATGGTCACTAATGATCCTCTTGCAGCAGCACAGGGTGCAGATCTGGTTACCACTGATGTATTTGCCTCCATGGGTCAGGAACAAGAACAGGAAGAGCGTATGGAGAAGTTTGCGGGATTCCAAGTAAACCATCAGCTAATGTCCCATGCGGCAGATAATGCGCTGTTTATGCACTGCCTGCCTGCTCACAGAGATGAAGAAGTGTCTACAGAGCTATTGGAAGACAGCGATATTTCGGTGGTTTGGGACGAGGCTGAAAATCGTTTGCATGCGCAGAAGGCGCTGATGGTATTTTTGTTACAAGCCAGCAGCTAGCTGGCTTTTTTTGCAAGCTTTAAACATCAGGACGGTGTGTAAACCACGTCGTCTATTTCATACTCTACATCGCCACTCGGCGCTTTAACCACCACCACATCACCAATCTCTTTGCTGATAAGCGCGCGGGCAATCGGTGATTGGTAGGAAATTTTACCTTCTTTCACATTGGCTTCATCATCACCGACAATCCGGTAAGTCACCTGTGCGTCAGTATCCATATTGATAATGGTTACCGTGGAACCAAAAATTACTCGGTCGCCCTGAGGGATTTTTGATATATCAATGACTTGGGAGTTTGACAGCTTACCTTCAATATCCTGAATACGCCCTTCGGCAAAACTCTGCTGTTCACGAGCCGCATGATATTCGGCATTTTCTTTTAGATCGCCATGTTCCCGAGCCGTCGCAATAGCTTCGATAATGCCCGGACGCACCACCTTGATCAGATGATCGACCTCTTTGCGTAGGGCCGCTTCGCCCTCGACTGTCATTGGATTCTTTTGCATTAGCTTATCCCCTGGTGCAGCGACTGTAGATTGCGCACTTTGATATCTCCGCCAAACTGAAGTGCTTCACAAACTGCACTACCACCTGCCATGGTTGTTGTGTAATAGACTCGATGCTGCTCTGCACTAGATCTGATGGTTGAAGAGTCAGAAATAGCCTGGCGCCCCTCTGTTGTGTTGATGATCAGGTTAATTTTATCACTCTTGATCATATCCACAATATGAGGCCTGCCCTCTTTTACCTTTTTGACCATCTGAACTTCAATACCAGAAGCCTCTATGATGTCCGCAGTACCTTTGGTGGCAATGAGATTAAAGCCAAGTGCCTTGAGTTTGCCAGCCAGCACTGGCAGCTGATCTTTATCCCGTTCGCGAACACTGATAAAGGCGTTGCCACTGGATGGAATTTCGTCGCTGGCGCCCAACTCCGCTTTGCCATAGGCCTCAGCAAAGGTCTCGCCAACACCCATCACTTCACCAGTCGATTTCATCTCAGGTCCAAGAATCGGGTCAATGCCTGGGAATTTATTAAACGGGAACACCGCTTCTTTAACACTAAAGTATGGTGGAATAATTTCCTTGGTAAAGCCCTGAGACTCGAGAGTCTGACCAACCATACAGCGAGCCGCTATTTTGGCCAGCGAGGTACCTATACATTTAGAAACAAATGGCACGGTTCGCGATGCGCGAGGGTTAACCTCAATCACATAAATCTTGCCGTCTTGCAGTGCCAACTGAACATTCATTAGGCCACGCACACCCAGCTCACGAGCCATCTTTTTACAGACTTCGCGCATTTCGTTTTGAATATCTTCGCTTAAACTGTAGGGCGGCAGTGAACAGGCTGAGTCACCGGAGTGAATACCCGCCTGCTCGATATGCTGCATAATCGCGCCAATCACCACCTGTTCCCCATCACTGACGGCATCCACATCCATTTCAATGGCGTTGGGCAGGAAGAAGTCGAGTAACACCGGGGAGTCTTCCGAAACCTCTACTGCAGTTTTCATGTAATGGCACAGTTCGTCTTCTTTGTAGACAATTTCCATCGCGCGCCCACCTAAAACATAGGAGGGTCGCACAACCAGTGGGTAACCAATCTGCTTGGCCAACTCTACGGCATCTGCAGCACTGCGGGCGGTGCTATTAGAGGGTTGCAGCAGGCCGAGTTTTTCGATCATCTGCTGGAAGCGCTCACGATCTTCAGCGCGGTCAATAGCGTCTGGCGTTGTACCAACAATGGGCACACCATGGGCTTCAAGGGCGCGGGCCAGTTTCAATGGTGTCTGGCCACCGAACTGAACAATTACACCTTTGGGCTTTTCCAAACGAACAATTTCTAATACATCTTCGAGGGTCACTGGCTCAAAGAACAACCGATCTGAGGTATCGTAGTCAGTGGATACTGTCTCTGGGTTACAGTTGACCATAATGGTTTCATAACCATCTTCACGCATGGCCAGTGCCGCATGGACACAGCAGTAGTCAAATTCGATGCCCTGCCCAATTCTGTTGGGGCCACCACCCAGCACTAAAATCTTGGCTTTATCGCTGGGTCGCGCCTCGCACTCTTCTTCATAGGTCGAGTACATATAGGCGGTTTCGGTACTGAACTCGGCAGCACAGGTGTCGACACGCTTATACACTGGGTGTAGTTCATACCTGTAGCGCAGTTCGCGCACATCAGCTTCGGCACAGCCCAAAATATCGGCGAGACGGAGGTCGGCAAAACCTTTGCGTTTAAGCTTGTATAGGCTCTGCTTATCTAAGTCAGATAATTGAGACCCCGCTAAACGCTGCTCTTCTTTAATTAAATCTTCAATCTGTACCAGGAACCAGGGGTCAACCTTGGTTATGGCAAACATTTCTTCAATGCTCATTCCTTTACGGAATCCGTCTGCAAGATACCAAATGCGATCTGGGCCAGCTTCCGCTAGCTGATTATTCAATATCGCGGTTGAGCCTTCATCATCGAGGTCGAGCTGTGGGTCAAAACCGGCAACTCCCACTTCTAAACCGCGCAGTGCTTTTTGCATGGATTCCTGGAAGGTACGGCCAATGGCCATTACCTCACCCACAGATTTCATCTGCGTGGTTAAGGTGGCATCTGCCTGATTAAATTTCTCGAAGGCAAAGCGCGGAATTTTGGTCACTACGTAATCGATACTGGGTTCAAATGAAGCCGGCGTCGCGCCCCTAGTAATTTCATTTTGCAACTCATCCAATGTGTAACCCACAGCCAATTTGGCCGCAACTTTGGCAATTGGGAAACCTGTTGCCTTTGATGCAAGTGCCGACGAGCGAGATACCCTTGGGTTCATCTCAATCACGATCAGGCGGCCATCTTCTGGGTTAACCGCAAACTGAACATTAGAGCCGCCAGTTTCTACACCGATCTCTCGCAACACCTTGATCGAGGCGTTGCGCATGATTTGATATTCCTTGTCTGTCAATGTCTGAGCTGGGGCAACGGTGATCGAATCACCAGTGTGGATACCCATAGGGTCGAGGTTTTCAATGGCGCAGACAATAATGCAATTGTCTTTGCGGTCTCGAACTACTTCCATCTCAAATTCTTTCCAGCCAATCAGTGACTCATCGATCAACAACTCATTGGTCGGTGAAAGATCCAGACCACGGCGGCAGATGGTTTCAAATTCTTCACGGTTGTAGGCAATACCTCCGCCAGAACCGCCCATGGTAAATGAGGGACGGATAATGCAGGGGAATCCAAAGCGGTCGGCTACCTGATAGGCTTCTTCAATGCTGTGGGCAATACCAGAGTTTGGAGTTTCAAGATAAATCGCCTTCATGGCCTTGTCGAAGCGCTCACGGTCTTCCGCTTTGTCGATCGCATCGGCATTGGCGCCAATCATCTCCACACCAAACTTATCCAAAACTCCCTGTTTGGCCAAATCTAATGCGCAATTCAATGCTGTCTGACCACCCATGGTCGGCAACAGTGCATCTGGGCGTTCATCTTCAATAATCTTGGCGACGGTACGCCATTCAACCGGCTCAATATAGGTGGCGTCGGCCATGGCCGGGTCAGTCATGATGGTGGCTGGATTGGAGTTAACCAAAATAACCCTAAAGCCCTCTTCCCGGAGCGCCTTACAGGCTTGGGCACCGGAGTAATCGAACTCACAGGCCTGACCAATAATAATTGGCCCGGCTCCCAGAATGAGGATACTTTTTATATCAGTTCTTTTTGGCATAGGGGGTTAACCGCGCTCTTCCATTAATTCAATAAAGTGGTCAAACAATGATGCTGCATCATGGGGGCCGGGGCTGGCTTCCGGGTGGCCCTGAAAACTGAATGCCGGCTTGTCAGTGCGATGGATACCTTGCAGTGAGCCATCGAACAATGAGCGATGAGTGGCGCGTAAACAATCTGGCAGGCCCTCCTCTTCCACTGTGAAACCATGATTCTGGCTGGTGATCATCACAACATTCTTGTCGATTTCTTCCACCGGATGGTTGGCACCGTGATGGCCAAATTTCATCTTCGCGGTTTTTGCGCCAGAGGCCAGTGCCAATAGCTGATGACCCAGGCAGATACCAAACACTGGAATCTCTGTGTCTAAAATTTCTGTGATTGCTTGAATAGCATAGTCGCATGGCTCGGGATCACCGGGGCCATTGGATAGAAAGATACCATCGGGTTTCATGGCCAGCACTTCGCTGGCTGGGGTCTGTGCTGGCACTACGATGAGGTTGCAGTCGCGATCCACTAGCATGCGCAGGATGTTGCGTTTAACGCCATAGTCAAACGCAACCACTTTAAATTTGCCACCAGTGGATTGCTTGTGGCCCACACCTAGTTCCCAGCTATGCTCTGTCCATGCATAGCTTTTAGCAGCGGTGACTTCTTTGGCTAGGTCCATACCTTTGAGACCGGCAAAATCGCAGGCTGCAGCTAAGGCAGTTGCGTCGTCTATATCGCCCGCCATAATGCAGCCACTCTGAGCACCTGTTTCGCGAAGTATGCGGGTGAGCTTACGAGTGTCGATATCGGCAATACCGAGAATATTTTTTTCTTTTAGATAGTCGTCGAGATTCTGTTCGCTGCGAAAGTTTGATGCCAGCAGCGGTAAGTCGCGGATAACCAGCCCGGCGGCCCATATCTGATCGGACTCGTCATCTTCCTTATTCACACCGACATTGCCGATATGAGGATAGGTAAGGGTGACAATCTGACGGGCGTATGAGGGATCAGTAAGAATCTCCTGATACCCTGTGAGGGCTGTGTTAAAAACTACTTCACCAACAGAAGAACCCTCTGCACCAATGGCAGTTCCTCTGAAAATTGTTCCGTCTGCAAGCGCAAGTACGGCTTCCCGGTGAGTCTGGGAATTCACACAACCTCCTAAATAGTCACATGGACCTGGAATTAGATAACTCCGAAATGCACATCAGACATTTGCAAAAAAACGAGATGAAACTCAGCGTCTCATCTCGTTTAATTAAATAATATTCTGTGCTCTAACCTCTCGGAACGAGACCGCTTTTATTGTCGCGGTGTTAGAAAGGTATTGTATTGAAAGAGGCCGTTTTTGTCTATCATTGATGGGGATAATTTCGCTGCTTACGTGGATCACCTCAGGCCGAGAACATCCTGCATATCAAACAGACCTGCCTTTTGGGATCCGAGCCATTTAGCAGCGCGAACAGCACCGCGGGCAAAGGCCATTCGGCTAGAGGCTTTGTGGGTAATCTCTATGCGCTCTCCCTCTCCTGCAAACAACACAGTGTGGTCACCGACAATATCACCAGCACGAACAGTGGCAAAACCGATAGTTCCAACGTTGCGAGCGCCAGTTTGACCCTCACGGCCATAGACAGCCACTTGTTTTAAATCTCGACCCAGAGCATTGGCAACAGACTCACCCAGAGATAGAGCGGTGCCAGAGGGAGCATCAATTTTGTGACGATGATGGGCCTCGGCAATTTCAATATCGACCTCATCTCCTAACACTGACGCAGCAAGTTCGGCCAGCTTAAAGCACAGGTTAACGCCAGTGGCGTAATTGGAAGCCATACAGATAGCAATATCATTACTGGCCTTTAACACCTGAGCTAACTGACCCTCATCCAGCCCAGTGGTACCAATTACCATTTTTTTGCCGTGCTCGGCACAGAATACTGTGTTAGCAGCGGTCACTTCGGGAATACTGAAATCAATTAATACATCGAAGTCAGCGGTAATCTCATCTAATGAAGACACCACTTCAATTTGGTTGCGGCCAATTCCTGCCAGCTCGCCAGAATCAATGCCAATCAATGAGCTATCTGATCGCTCCAGTGCGCCCCTAAGGTGAGCGCCATCGGTGGCCGCAATAGTTTCGATCAGAGCTTTACCCATGCGGCCACCTGCACCGATTACGGCGATGTTATTCATGGTTTCGCTCCTAGATTCCGAAAGTGTCTGTTAATTTTTTAACTGTAACCCTAACCGGTAAGATTATCGAAGAATTTCTTTACCCCATCAAACCAATTATTGCTGCGCGGGGAATGTTTGCTGTTACCAGACAGACTCTTGTCAAACTGTTGCAGAATTTCACGTTGCTCACTACTCAGATTGACTGGCGTTTCTAAAACTACTCTGCACAGTAAGTCGCCAGTTGCTCCACCACGCACAGGGGCAACGCCCTTGCCGCGCAATCGGAATAGCTTACCGCTCTGAGTTTCAGCGGGTATTTTTAATTTTACTTTGCCAGAAAGCGTGGGGACTTCAATTTCACCACTCAGAGCGGCCTGAGCAAAACTAATGGGGACTTCGCAATGAAGGTTGGCGTCGTCGCGAACAAAGATACTGTGCTCACGCACGTGCATCTGTACATACAGGTCACCAGCTGGGCCACCCTGGGGGCCAGCCTCACCTTTGCCAGCAAGACGAATACGATCACCAGTATCCACTCCGGCAGGAATTTTAACCGACAGCGTTTTGCGCTCTTCGATGACCCCTCTACCATGACAATCGCCACAGGGGTCTTTGATGGTCTGACCGCGCCCTCCACAGTCGGGGCAGGTCTGTTGCACAGAGAAGAAACCCTGAGACATACGCACCTGCCCGAGACCACCGCAGGTGCCGCAGGTAACCGGAGTGGAACCTTTGCGTGCACCAGTGCCGTCACAGGTTTCGCAGTGGCTTAGAGTTGGCACCTCAATCTGTACTGTCTTACCTTTTACTGCATCCTCCAGATCCAGCTGCAGGTCGTAGCGCAAATCTGAGCCGCGCTGCGGGCCACCGCGACCACGGCCACCGCCGCCACCAAAAATATCGCCAAAGACATCACCAAAGACATCGCTAAAGCCTGCCCCACCAGCGCTCCCTGCACCTGCATTTCCATCGACCCCCGCATGACCAAAGCGGTCATAGGTGGACTTCTTGTCTTCGTCACCAAGAATTTCATAGGCTTCCTGAGCTTCTTTGAATTTCTCTTCGGCATCTTTGCTGTCGGGATTGCGATCTGGGTGATATTTCATCGCAATGCGACGAAACGCCTTCTTGATCTCTGAATCAGTGGCGCCTTTCTGAACACCCAGTACTTCGTAATAGTCGCGCTTAGCCATAGGTTGCTTCTTTTATCCTAAATATCGCTGATAATATTAGGCGCGGAACATGCCCGCGCCTAATAGAGTGCTAGTAACCAGAGGAAACTTATTTACTGTCCTCTTTGGCTTCTTCCTCCGCGTCTTCTTTTACTTCTTCAAACTCGGCATCCATGGCGTCGTCACCAGCAGCCTGTTCGCCACCCTCAGCCTGTCCGGCTTCGGCTTGATCGGCGTACATTTTCTGGGCTAGGCCAGAAGAGGCCTCGGAGAGAACCTTGGCAGCTTCATCAATGGCTTCTCTATCGTCGCCTTGAACCGCTTCTTCAACTTGCTTGATAGCAGCTTCAATCGCTGTTTTCTCTTCGTCAGTGGCTTTGTCCCCAGCTTCTTCAATCGTCTTTTTGGCAGCGTGGGCCAAGCCATCAGCCGTATTGCGCGCCTGCACCAGTTCTTCAAACTTCTGGTCTTCAGCGGCATTGGCTTCGGCATCCTTGACCATTGCATCGATTTCATCATCAGATAGGCCAGAGGAAGCTTTAATAATAATCGACTGCTCTTTGCCAGTAGCCTTATCTTTGGCACCAACATGCAGAATACCGTTGGCATCAATATCAAAGGTTACTTCAATCTGAGGCATACCGCGGGGGGCAGGTGGAATATCCGCCAGATCAAAACGACCGAGTGACTTATTGCCTGTGGCCTGCTTGCGCTCACCCTGAACCACGTGAATGGTTACGGCTGTTTGATTGTCATCAGCGGTAGAGAAAATCTGCGATTTCTTGGTAGGAATCGTGGTGTTTTTCTCAATAACTGGAGTAGCAACGCCACCCATGGTTTCAATACCCAGGCTCAGAGGAGTTACGTCAAGCAACAGTACATCGGTGACATCACCGGCAAGTACTGCACCTTGCAAACCAGCGCCAACAGCAACAGCTTCGTCAGGGTTAACATCTTTACGGGGCTCTTTGCCGAAAAATGCAGTTACTTTTTCCTGTACCAGCGGCATACGCGTCTGACCACCTACCAAGATAATCTCGTCGATCTCTGAGGTAGACTTGCCCGCATCTTTCAGGGCAACTTTTAGCGGTGCCAACGAACGCTCAACCAAATCTTCAACCAATGACTCCAGCTTGGCGCGAGTCAGCTTGACCACCAGATGCTTGGGACCAGTGGCGTCTGCAGTAATGTAAGGCAGATTAACTTCGGTCTGTGAGCTGGAAGACAACTCGATTTTGGCTTTTTCTGCCGCCTCTTTAAGACGCTGCATAGCCAGTGGATCGCCGTGAATATCAATGCCACTATCGGTTTTAAATTCCGCTGACAAATATTCGATCAATCGCATATCGAAGTCTTCACCACCCAGGAATGTATCACCGTTAGTAGCCAGTACTTCAAACTGTTTTTCGCCATCGACATCGGCAATCTCAATGATTGAGATATCGAAGGTACCACCACCGAGGTCATATACAGCAACCACGCTGTCACCGGCAGTTTTATCGATACCATAGGCAAGTGCCGCAGCAGTGGGCTCATTGATAATGCGCTTAACATCCAGACCGGCAATCCTGCCTGCATCTTTGGTCGCCTGACGCTGGGAGTCATTGAAGTAAGCAGGAACCGTAATAACGGCTTCTGATACTGTCTCGCCGAGATAGTCTTCGGCGGTTTTTTTCATTTTCTTCAGTACTTCTGCGGAAATCTGTGGAGCCGCTTTGCTGTCCCCTTTGATCTCTACCCAGGCATCGCCATTGTCTGCTTTGACGATTTTGTAGGGCACCATTTTTATATCTTTCTGCACTACGTCATCTTCAAAGCGACGACCGATCAGACGCTTAACCGCATACACTGTGTTGTGCGGGTTTGTGACTGCCTGGCGCTTGGCGGATTGGCCAACTAAAATCTCACCTTCTTCAGTGAAAGCGACGACAGATGGCGTGGTTCGCGCGCCCTCTGCATTTTCAATGACTTTGGGCTTATCGCCTTCAAGAACCGACACACAGGAGTTGGTGGTTCCCAAATCTATTCCGATAATCTTTCCCATTTTTTGTTTCTCCGTTACTTATCTGTAGATGTTTACTTGCTTGTTATATATGTGGGTGCGAATTCGAGTAATTCAAGGGCCACACCCGTCAATTCAGTGTTTTTATCCCTGAGATACCACAACCATTGCTGGTCGCACCAGACGGCCATTTAAGGTGTAGCCTTTCTGGAATACATCCATCACGGTGTTATGCTCCAGGTCTGGGTTGGGCACCATGCTCACTGCCTGGTGCAGGTCCGCGTCAAAAGGCTGCCCCGCTGGGTCGATGGCTTCAATTTTGAAACGCACCAGCACATCCAAAAATGATTTTAGGGTCAGTTCAATACCTTCGGCAACGGGCTTCTGGCCTTCATCGGCACTATCAATCGCGGAGAGGGCCCGCTCCAGGTTATCAACGACGGGCAACAGGTCGGCAGCAAACTTATCCAGTGCATATTTATGAGCGTTTTCAACATCCCGCTCGGCGCGGCGACGTACATTTTGCATCTCGGCCTGAACTCTTAGCACTTGATCATTAGCGACTGCTGCCTGTGCTCGCAATTGATCTGTTTCCGACTGCTGCTCTTCTTCTGCCTGACTGTCCATTTCGTCCATCAGCTCAGCTTCGATCTCGGCATTTACTTCATCCAGGGTCGCCTCCGGGGTACTTTCTTCAGTTGCGGACTGCTCTGGCTCATCATTGGCCGCTATTTTTTCATCATTGTTGGTTTCGTCTGACACGCCAACTCCTCACTTTTTGTTCACATGATTGATCCGAAGGACCGTTATATTTGCTCTGTTCCTAAATATGGGGACAAACTATTGAGTTTCAAGCGATTGCGTAACAGCAATCTGTTCTGTATAAACCTAAGTTCAATTTTGGCTGATTAAAAAACATTGCTTCTATCCATTAATATCAATAATTACACTCTAGTAGAATCCCTCGAAATAGAATTCTCAGGGGGCACTACGGCTATCACGGGGGAAACTGGTGCTGGTAAATCGCTGGTGTTGGATGCTCTGGGCATGGCACTGGGTGACCGCGCTGATACTGGCACTATTCGCCACGGTAAAGATCGCGCTGAAATCACCGCAACATTTGATATTCAGGGCCTTGATGAGGCTATGGATTGGCTGCAGAGCAATGATTTTAATACTGATGAACAATGTATTCTGCGTCGCATATACACTACAGAGGGTCGCTCCCGAGGCTATATCAATGGCCAAAGTTGTACCATGCAGCAACTGCAACAGCTGGGCGAAATGCTCACTGATATTCACAGCCAGCACGAGCACCAATCTTTGCTGCGCCGCGAAACTCATCGCAAGCTATTAGATGACTATGCCAATGCCTCTGATTTGGCAACTCAGGTGGAGGCCGATTATCGCCAATGGCATGCTGCCCACAAAAAACTCAGCAATCTGATGGAGCGTTCAGATGAGCTCATCGCACGCAAAGATTTATTAAGTTTTCAGGTTAATGAGCTGCAACAGCTGGATCTGGACCCAAGTGCGCTGGCCAAGCTGGAAATAGAGCAACAGACGCTGGCCAATGCCGAGCAGATTTTGCAGGAGAGTCAGGCTGTACTGGCGATCTGCGACCAAACTGAAGGTTTTAATGTGCGCGATGGACTGAACCGCGCGCTCTCTTCATTGGCTGGGCTTAAACACAAGCCGGAGGCTCTCAGTAATGCTGAGGAGCTATTACAAAATGGCCTGATTCAGATTGAGGAGGCTACTCGCGAGATTGAGAGCCATGTTGATCGTTTTGAGGCAGACCCTCAACGTTTGCAGCAGGTTGAGGAGCAGCTGGCAGTTATTTTCCAAATGGCGCGCAAGCATCGGGTTAACGCAGATCAGTTGGCGGAGACTCTGACTGTGCTGGAGTCTGAATTACAAAGCTTGCAAGATGGCGGTGAGAGTATTGCTGCGCTGCAACAGCAGGCAACTGAGCTGGCGTCGATTTATGAAGCTTCCGCACGTACGTTAAGTGCGACTCGTCAGCAGGGCTCGCAGACGATGGCGGCAGAAATTAATCAGCAGCTTCAGATGCTGAGTATGGAGGGCGCTGAGCTTTTGGTTCGGTTGGCGGCTCTCGACAGTGGCGAGTACCGGGCCAGTGGTTTTGAGGAGGTGGAGTTTGTGATTGCGACCAACCCGGGCCAGCCTCATAAGCCTTTAGCTAAGATTGCCTCTGGCGGTGAGCTTTCGCGAGTGAGTCTGGCGATTCAGGTGGTGGCTGCAGCCCATTCTAAGATTCCTACGCTGGTGTTTGATGAAGTGGATGTCGGAATTGGTGGCAGTACCGCGGATATTGTTGGGCAGTTGCTGAAGATACTGGGTGATCGCGGCCAGGTGATCAGTGTGACTCACCAGCCTCAGGTGGCGGCTCATGCCCATCATCATTATCAGGCCAGTAAGATCGTGGATACCCAAAGTGCCGCATCTCTTATGACACCGCTTAATCAGCAGCAGCGTGTTGAAGAACTGGCACGTATGCTAGGTGGTGCGACAGTGACTGAGCAAACGCTTTCCCATGCTTCTGAGTTGCTTTCACTGGCATCTAACTAAGATTATCTCGCCTTAAAGTCCTTCTCTAAGCGTCCCGAATCTCTTGCTAGAGTAGATCAACTCACCAGTTCAGATCAGTGGCACGAAAGTCATTACCTATGGATAATTCTTTTTTAGAATTTTACGATGTAGAGCCCGACGCAAAACGTGCAGCCTGAGCAGTGGAGCGGTGTATTGGCCCCAAGTACACACTTCACACAATTGTGCCATCGGGATTTGCAAGCTACGTGCGCATTTGTCACCCTGGTTGGTCTTTTGACTCCTTAGACTCAAATGATGACAAAGGCTGGGCGGCGCTTCGCGCTGGGTGGGTCGATGAGGAAAAGTTAACTCCTGTTCGATGGGATGACGTCGAAATCGCCGACAACCGACGCCCCCACCGACTGATGCAATTTCTTCAAAACTTTCCATTCATTACCCAAGAACCCGGTACGGCGGGCATCGATGGGCCCTTAGAGGGTGAATTAACCGTAGATATGAAGGAGAGCCTATTAGCGATCCTTGCTGAAATAGGTGGCCCTAATCAGGAAGTCTTGTGTGATATGTGGGAAGGATTCAATTTTCCTATATACCACCAGGCAAAAGCAAAGTTTGAGACCTACACCGGACAACAAGGCTATTTACTCTTCAGCTCTACATTATCTAGGCTTAGAGACTGCTGGCTGGCAGCCTATGAAAATGTAGTTAATCGTCACGGCATTGAAGTAGCTGGCCTAGTTCCCAACGCGATATGGCCAACGACCTGCGATTGGTACTTGGCCAGCCCCTACAACAGGCCAACATCCTACTTTGGTGGATCAACAACCCTTGATAATAAAGTATTGCGTACAGGGGTTCTCGAAACCTATAAGGCCTTGACTGGTGACAATATTTATAAGTAGTCACACAGGCAAGTGCCTTTCTCCAAAATAAGTTGTGCTACTAACAATTACTTACAAGCGCTGTTGCGGAAAATATTGAAATGACTAAAGGATATTTACATAGGGTGAAAATACGCCTATTCATAACAATCTCGCTCCTTAAGATTGGTCTAACTCCATAATTTATGGCAATCTGCATCAACGGCACAGCAGATGACCGGCTCTGCCTCATTGACATTTATCCGTCCGTTGGATAACAGTGCATCAATGAAATTCGACCTGTAAATCATAGTTGGCAAATATTACATCTGCCAATACTTTGCGTGATATATAGCCGTCCTGTGCGCTGTTTATGGTTTTTGAGACAAAAAAAATCCCCGACTGCTTTCGCAGACGGAGATTTTTGTAACTCTTTGAAGCTTAGGCTTCGGGAGTCTCTTCTTCAGCGGCCGCAGCTGGCGCTTCTGGCACTGTGCCCTCTTCAATCTGCGCTTCTTTGATAGACAGCTTAACGCGGCCACGGTTGTCGATCTCTGTGACCTTAACACGAACGTCTTGGCCTTCTGACAGGTAATCAGTCACTTTGGCAACACGTTCCTGAGCGATCTGAGAGATATGAACCAGACCATCAGTACCGGGCATAAAGTTAACAAATGCACCGAAGTCTACAATACGTACAACCTTACCGTCGTAGATAGTGCCTGGCTCTGGATCGGCTACGATTGCTTTAATCGCGTCCATTGCAGAGTTGAGACCCTCTGTGTCTTCTGAGTAGATTTTAACCGCGCCATCATCAGTAATATCGATAGTCGAGTTATGCTCTTCACAAAGACCACGGATAGTTGCGCCGCCCTTACCAATAACATCGCGAATCTTATCGGAATCAATTTGCATCATGCCCATACGAGGTGCTGTCTCAGCCACTTCGTCACGACCTGAAGCGATGACCTTGTTCATTTCATCAAGGATATGCAGACGAGCTTCCATGGCTTGCTCTAGAGCAATTTCCATAATCTCTTCGGTGATACCTTCGATTTTGATATCCATCTGCAAGGCAGTGATACCTGCAGCTGTACCAGCCACTTTAAAGTCCATATCACCGAGGTGATCTTCGTCACCGAGGATGTCGGTCAATACTGCGTAGCCTTCGGCCTCTTTAACCAGACCCATGGCGATACCAGCAACTGGAGCTTTTAGAGGTACACCAGCGTCCATCAGTGCCAGGCTTGAGCCACAAACTGAAGCCATTGAGCTTGAACCGTTAGATTCTGTGATCTCTGATACCACACGCATGGCATATGGGAAATCTTCCTGTGAAGGCAGTACAGCATTGATACCGCGACGGGCTAAAC
Organism: Porticoccaceae bacterium; assembly: GCA_029252555.1. Taxonomy (GTDB): domain Bacteria; phylum Pseudomonadota; class Gammaproteobacteria; order Pseudomonadales; family Porticoccaceae; genus HTCC2207. Next base: position 125,546 of record JAQXBF010000005.1, on the reverse strand, counting down.
GACCATGTCCTACTTCACGACGGCTAGTGAAGCCGATACGGCCACATTCGCCTACTGAGTAGGGAGGGAAGTTGTAGTGCAGCATAAATGGATCGTCTCTTTTGCCTTCGAGGGCGTCGATCATCTGTGCATCACGGGTTGATCCCAGTGTGGCGGCAACGATGGCCTGTGTCTCACCACGGGTGAACAATGATGAACCATGAACCTTGTCGAGAATACCTACTTCTACGTTAATGGCGCGAACCTTCTTGGTGTCACGACCATCGATACGTGGCTCACCACGGATGATGCGACCACGCACAATGCTCTTCTCGAGCTTTTTGAAGGCGTCTTTGATGTCTTCTGCAGAATGGCCATCTTCGCTAGCCAATTCTTCAGTGGCACGGTCGCGAAGACCATTGACTGAAACAACACGAGCTTGCTTATCAACCACTTGGTAAGCAGCATCCAGATCAGAGCCCACCAGGCCTGTCAGTGCAGCTTTAAGCTCGGTGTTCTCTTCTTCTGCCTGCCAATCCCAACGTGGCTTGCCAGCTTCAGCGGCCAGCTCTTCGATTACGCTGATAACAGTTTGCATTTCCTGGTGAGCGAACAGAACGCCGCCCAGCATGGTGTCTTCTGACAGTTCGCTGGCTTCTGATTCAACCATCAATACTGCGTCGTTAGTACCGGCAACAACCATGTCCAGTGAAGAGCCTTCCAGCTCTGCGTAGGTTGGGTTCAGCAGGTAGCCTTGCTCTTCGGTGTAACCGACACGAGCGCCGCCAACTGGGCCGTTAAAGGGGATGCCTGAGATTGACAGTGCTGCAGAGGTACCGATCATTGCGGCGATATCTGGATCAATGTTCTTCTCGGCTGACATAACAGTACAAACAACCTGTACTTCGTTTTTAAAGCCGTTGGGGAAAAGAGGACGGATTGGACGGTCAATCAAACGCGAGGTCAGTGTCTCTTTCTCATTGGGGCGACCTTCACGCTTAAAGAAGCCACCAGGAATTTTTCCTGCTGCATAGGCTTTCTCAATGTAGTGAACGCCTAGGGGGAAGAAATCCATTCCCGGCTTGGCTTCACGAGCGCCAACTACAGTACAGAGTACTGAGGTGTTATCGATTGAACATAAAACTGCACCAGTTGCCTGACGGGCAATGCGGCCAGTTTCTAACGTGACGGTATGGTTACCGTACTGAAACTTCTTAATTAAAGGAGTCATATTTTTACCTTTGTATTTTTACCAATTAGCGCCTTTTATGCATACCCTGTGCGCTGCTCGGGTTACTTATAGCTGCCAATAATGACAGCTATAAGTAACTCGATCAGCAAAGATAGGGGCATAGCATGGGGGCGATTAAATTATGTGCTCTTAGAAATGAATGCGGCTCACCTATTTAGGGGAGCCGCACCGAGAACACTTATCGACGTAAACCAAGCTTCTTGATCAGCGCAGAATAACGTACTGCGTCTTTGCTCTTTAAATAGTCGAGCAACTTGCGACGCTGGTTAACCATGCGGATCAGACCACGACGTGAGTGATGATCCTTTTTGTGATCACCAAAGTGACCCTGTAGCTTATTGATGTTTACGGTTAGCAGTGCAACCTGCACTTCAGGTGAACCTGTGTCATTTTCGCAGGTTGCGTGTTCAGTAACGATTGCTGCTTTTTCTTCTGCACTCAGTGCCATGATATTTTCTCCAATATGCGGGTTAGTTAAATTCGGGTTGCCCGTGCATATTTACAGACAACCTATCTCAAATTGTTTGGCAGTTAACTCTCAACTACCAATCTTTTCGGGGCTACTTTACCCTCTTCGGTAACTGTTCCGACACCTAAAAAAGTGCCACCCTCGCGAAAGACGCGCACTATATCGCCTTCTTGTCCATTGCGAAAGGCCTGTGTTGACATTACTTCCTGCCCCAGCTGGAAATATCCGGCCACAATTTTGTTTAATTCCACGGCCATTCGGTCAGTAACAGCTATATCCATCGGCTTAAGTAAATGGTCCAGGCCCGCTGGTTGTTCGCAACCTTCTCGAATTTTCTCCAACTCCGGCAGAGTTAGGGTCTCTCTAAGAGTAAAAGGGCCAGCGATATGACGGTGCAAGGCACTGACATGGGCTCCACAGCCCAGTGCCTTACCCAGGTCCTCGGCCAGACTGCGCACATAGGTGCCTTTGCTGACATGGACCTCAACATCCAGCTCAGCCTGGGAGCCGGGGCGGAAATCAATAATTTCGTACTGATAAACTGTAATATCCCGGGCTTCGCGCTCTACTTCGATACCCTGACGCGCCAACTTATAAAGAGGTTGGCCATTGTACTTCAGCGCTGAATACATTGATGGCACTTGCTGGATTTCACCGCGAAAGGCTTCTATAGCCCTATCGATTTGACCCTGAGTCAGCCCCGAGGCATCTGCCTCTGTAACAATGTCGCCATCGCAATCGCCGGTTTCAGTAGCGACACCCAGAATAAAGGTACTGCGATAGTGCTTGTCTGAATCCAACAGAAACTGGCTGAATTTGGTCGCTTCACCCAAACATATGGGTAACACTCCAGTGGCGAGCGGATCCAGTGCACCTGTATGGCCTGCCTTGTTGGCATCAAAGAGGTTTTTTACTCGCTGCAATGCTTGATTGGACGAGAGGCTCAGAGGTTTGTTGAGCAAGAAGATACCGTTAATCGAACGACCGCGATTGCGTCTGCGAGCCAAGTCTAGCTTTCCTCGCTATCAAGGGTGTCAGACGGAGACTCTTTGGCCACTGCCATATCAATCAGAGCGGAGAGATGCTGACCACGACGACCACTCTCATCGTAAAAGAAGTTGAGCTTTGGTGTTATACGCAACTTTACGCTTGAGGCCAATAGTTTGCGCAGATAACCAGATGCACCATTGAGAGCAGCCAGACCTTCGTCAATTTGCTTTTGATCGCGTTCGCCCACAAAGCTGACGAACACTTTAGCGTAGGCCAGGTCACGACTGATCTCAACATCGGTAACGCTGAGCATGCCCACTCTGGGGTCCCGCACATTGTCGCGTATCAGCACGGCCAACTCCTGTTGCACAGCATCTGATACCCGCTCAGCTCTGGTAAATTCTCTTGGCATTTAACTAACTACCGCTATTACAGCGAGCGCTGTACCTGAGTGACGTCGTAAACCTCAATCAGATCGCCCGCTTTAACATCGTTGTAGTCCTTGACACCGATACCACATTCCATACCGTTGCGAACATCCGCGGCTTCATCTTTAAAGCGACGCAGAGATTCCAGCTCGCCCTGATAGATAACCACATCGTCACGCAGTACGCGGATTGGCTTGTTGCGATAGACAGTACCCTCAATCACCATACAGCCGGCAATTGCACCAAACTTGGGTGAACGGAACACGTCGCGCACTTCGGCGATTCCAACAATTTCTTCGCGGGTTTCAGGGGCCAACATACCAGACAATGCCTGTTTAACTTCGTCGAGAAGGTTGTAGATCACGCTGTAGTAGCGCACTTCTATCTCTTCTTTCTCGGCCAGAGCACGAGCAGACCCACCAGCACGCACGTTAAAGCCCAGCACAATCGCACCAGTTGTCAGTGCCAGGTTGATGTCAGATTCGGTAATACCGCCTACACCCGAAGCAACGATATCTACGGCGACTTCGTCAGTCGCAAAATCATGCAGTGCACTATTGATAGCTTCTAATGAACCGCGTACATCTGTTTTCACAATAAGGTTGAGCTTGTTAACCTGCTCTGCACCCATGTCGGTAAACATATTTTCAAGCTTGGCGGCCTGCTGGCGCGACATGCGCTCATGGCGTGCCTTGGTGGTACGCAACTCGGCAATTTCTTTGGCCTTGCGCTCATCGGCAACCACAAAGAATTCATCGCCAGCATTTGGCGCTTCGTCTAGGCCCAGAATCTCTACAGGGATTGATGGGCCAGCTTCCAAGGTGGGCTTCTTGGCTTCGTCAGTCATGGCACGAATTTTACCCACGCTCTCACCAGCTAACATAAAGTCACCTTTGCGCAACGTACCCTGCTGCACCAATGCTGTAGCCACAACACCACGGCCTTTATCAACACGGGATTCAACAATCACACCGCGGGCTGGGACATCGACCGGTGCAGTCAGCTCAAGCAGCTCTGATTGCAGAAGTACCGCTTCAAGCAACTCATCAGTACCTTCACCAGAATGCGCAGATACTTTAATAAACTGAGTATCGCCGCCCCATTCTTCAGGGATAACATCTTTGGCGGCCAGCTCTGTCGTCACACGCTCAGGGTCAGCGCCTTCTTTGTCCATTTTGTTGATGGCAATAACAATGGGCACACCAGCGGCGCGGGCGTGTTGAATCGCCTCTTCCGTCTGTGGCATCACACCATCGTCTGCAGCTACAACCAGAATAACCACATCTGTACTCTGGGCACCTCTGGCACGCATAGCGGTGAATGCTGCGTGTCCAGGGGTATCTAGGAATGTGACCATGCCTTTAGGCGTGTCCACATGGTAGGCACCAATATGCTGAGTAATACCACCAGCTTCGCCAGAGGCGACGCGAGACTCTCTAATGTAATCAAGCAGTGAGGTTTTACCATGGTCAACATGGCCCATCACAGTGACGATAGGGGCGCGAGGTGACTCGACATTGTCAGATTTAATGGCTTCATACTCTTTCGCCAGCTCGTCTTCAACGGTGTCGTCCTGAGCCGCAACTGCTTTATGGCCTAATTCTTCAATGACCAGGAAGGCGGTTTCTTGATCGATGACCTGATTAATATTGGCCATTACACCCAGTTTCATCAGCTCTTTAATCACCGCACCAGATTTAATAGCCATTCGCTGAGCCAAATCACCCACGGTGAGCTCGTCAGGAACCGCGATTTCTAATACTTTTTTCTCTACAGGTTTTTGGAATGTGTGCTTGTTATCAACCTTGAGAGCAACCGAGCTTGAACGCAGGCGACCTTTTCTGCCCCTATCGTCCATACCGTCATCGAGCTGCAGGCGACCTTTTTTCTTGCCACCTTTGCCAATGGGCTTCTTAACAGTCTTTTTGTCCAGCTTATCTTCATCTTCGTCTACGGGCTTGCCATGACGGCGACCTTTATCACGCACAGGCTCAGAGGCCGGTACTGCTTTGGTAGGCTTGGCCGCTTTCTTGGCTTCGCCACTCTCAAGCGCCGATGCTGCTTCTGCGGCTTTGCGAGCCTCATCTGCAAGCTTGGCTTTCGCCGCTTCTTCAGCAGCTGCTTTGGCTTCTACTTCCGCATTGCGTCGGTTCTGAATAGCGTTCTGGCGCTTTTCTTCTATATTGTCAATGCCGGAGCCTCTAACAAATGTTGGCTCAACGGTGGCCTCTTCTGCTGGCGCTTCCTCTTCAACTTCAGGGGCTTCCACTGCAGCTGCTGCCGCTTCCTGCTCCAAGCGCGCTTTTTCTTCTGCTTCAGCGGCTGCTTGGGTCTCTAGCTCTTCGTCGCTGCGCTTAACGTAGGTACGTTTTTTACGCACTTCGATATTGACGGTTTTGCGATTGCCTGATTTTAATGTGCTGACAGTCTTGCGTCGCAAGGTGATTTTCTTCGGCTCTGCAGAGCTCGCACCGTGCAGGCTCTTTAAATAGGCCAGCAGTGTTTGCTTCTCTTCATCGGAGACGATCGCGTCCGCAGAGCCGTGGCTCAGACCTGCTTCTTTCATTTGCATCAGCAAACGATCGACAGATGCGCCTACGGTTTTTGCTAATTCACTTACTGTAACTTCAGCCATTACTTTTCCTCTATTACCGCTCGACTAATTACTCGCCTTGCTCTTCTGCAAACCAAGGTGCACGAGCAGTCATAATTATTGCTGCTGCTTTTTCTTCATCCATATCATCAATATCCATCAGATCATCAACGGCCTGCTCAGCCAAATCTTCCATGGTGATGATATTCTTTGCGGTCAACTTATAGGCCAGTGCCGCATCCATACCTTCCATTGTCAAAAGATCTTCAGCCGGCTCGGCATTGGTTAGCTGTTCTTCACTCGCCAGCGCCATGGTCAACAACGCATCTTTAGCGCGAGCACGGAGCTCTTCAGCAATATCTTCATCAAAGCCTTCGATGGCACTCATTTCCTCTAAGGGAACGTAGGCAACTTCTTCAATGCTGGTAAAACCTTCCTCAACCAGCACAACGGCAACATCTTCATCAACATCCAACGCTGCCATCAGGCTTTCAACAAAGTTTGATGACTCAGCTTCTTGCTTTTGCTGGGCATCTTCAATGGTCATTACATTGATGTTCCAACCGGTCAATTCAGAGGCCAGCCGCACGTTCTGGCCCCCCTTACCAATAGCCTGGGCCAGATTTTCATCATTGACGGCAACATCCATTGTATTGGTGTCTTCGTCGACCACGATGGACTCAACTTCTGCTGGTGCCATGGCATTAATTACTAGCTGTGCAGGGTTATCATCCCAAAGCACGATATCAACGCGCTCGTCGTCCAGGTCGTTAGAAACAGCCTGAACTCGAGCGCCACGCATACCCACACAGGCACCCACTGGGTCGATACGAGCGTCTTTACTCTTTACCGCAATCTTGGCGCGCTGACCTGGGTCACGAGCCGCTCCCTTAATTTCGATAATACCTTCAGCAATTTCCGGGACTTCGATCTGGAATAACTGAATTAGCATTTCTGGGGCAGCTCGAGAGACTAATAGTTGAGGCCCGCGAGTCTCCTCGCGAATAGCGGTCAAGATTACACGAGTGCGGTCATTAATGCGGAAAATTTCCCGCCCCACCAACTCTTCGCGAGGCAACATTCCCTCGGCGTTCTCGCCAAAATCTACAACGATATGGTCACGGGTGACTTTCTTGACGGTACCGCTGAGTAATTCACCAACACGGTGGCGGAAACGATTGATAATCAAATCGCGTTCTGCGTCTTTAACTCGCTGGACAATAACCTGCTTTGCGGTTTGTGCAGCAATACGGCCAAAAGCGATATTCTCAACAGTCTCTTCGAAGGTATCCCCTACTTTAAGGGTTGGATCCTGCTCGATCGCTTCTTCGGTGGTGAATTGAGTACCCAGTTCAGCCATCTCATCATCGGCAACCACATCCCACCAACGGAAGGACTGATAGTCTCCTGTCTCACGATCAATAACTACACGAATGTTAGCGCCTTCTTCGTAGCGCTTTTTGGTAGCCATGGCCAATGCCTGCTCAATTGCTTCAAAAATAATACCCTGATCCACACCTTTCTCGTTGGATACGGCTTCAGCAACCATTAAAATTTCTTTACTCATTTTTCAAACTCCACATGCCTCAGAAGCGAGGAACCACGTTAGCCTTCTCTATACCTTCGACCGGAAACAGAAACTCATGGTCTGCTACCACCACAGCAATCTCGTCACCATCAACTGCTGTTAGTCGACCTTTAAAGTTGCGCCGCCCCTCGAAGGGAAACCTCAAACGCAACGAAATATCTTCACCTATATACTGCTCAAATTGACCCAACTCATACAGGGGCCTGTCCATACCTGGTGAAGAGACCTCTAATATGTACTCACCATTAATAGCATCTTCTACATCTAATACTGCACTCGACTGACGACTGACACGCTCGCAGTCTTCGATACCAATGCCGTCTTCACCGCGATCAATATAAATGCGCAGCAGCTTGGTCTTGCCACCAGTTTGAAGCTCCAGGCCCCAAAGCTCACAACCCAGTGCTTCAACCACGGGCTGTATAAGCTGCCTTAATTTTTGATCGGCCACAGCCATGGGTACCTCCTACAAACAAAAAATGGGCCACAGGCCCATTTATCAACATCTAAAGAAAAGCCCCAAAATGGGGCTCCTCGATTTGCGCCGGACCCGACGCGAATTTTCATAGCAGAAATACCTGAATCAAGCTTGCCAATTGCAGGCGGGCTCCCTTTTCCGCTAAGTAATGCAAGCATAGACAAAAATTGTCATGGCTACACTAACTTCTTCTTGTGTCAGTCTTTCTTATAAACCAATGCCTTTTAAAGGCCTTATAAAAATTGGTAGCGGGAGCTGGATTTGAACCAACGACCTTCGGGTTATGAGCCCGACGAGCTACCAGACTGCTCCATCCCGCACCGACACAGCGATTTAGTCTTTAAACCGCCCTCTTTAAGAGGACGCGCATTATAGGTAGAGGGCCCTGCAAGGTCAACAACGCAGAAGCAAAGAAACTAGTTTATTTACGCTGGGCAACAATACATTCGTAAGCGGTTTGAATCTCTTGGGTACGCTCGGTCGCCAACTTGACCATATCTTCAGGCATACCCTGACCAATTAACTTATCCGGGTGATTTTCGCTAATCAATTTGCGGTAGGCTTTCTTGATTTGCGCATCGCTGTTCGACGGCTTCACCCCCAGCGCAGTGTAAGCAGAGTCTAACTGGGTCTTTGTATCTGGACGCTGAGACTGGTAGCCGGAATCCCTGAACTGGGATTGAGCTTTAACCATATCAATAACCTTTTTGAACAGAGACGCAGAAAAGCCGAGATGCTTTGCTACAGCCTGCAAAACAGCCTGTTCGCCCGGATGCAATTCTCCGTCAGCCATCGCCAGGGAGATCAGATAATTAAGCAGTGATCGCTTGAGATTATTATGTCGGCCACAGACGAGAATAAATTTTTCCATTGTTTGATCAACAGAAAACTCTGCTTTGCTACCCAACTGAAACAGATCTATCGCCGCATGGCGATTACTGGAATCCAAACCCATACTGCCCATTAAGGCCTCTGCCTGAGCAATCTCAACTTTGGATATACGACCATCGGATTTAGCTAAATGCCCCAGTAGGCTAAACAATGTTTCAAAATAGGCAGTGCGGATGCTTTCCTGCTGCTCGGCAGACATGGGGTTTAGAAACCCGCCGAGACCTTTGTCAAACTGATGACCGACAAACACGCCCAATATTGCACCGAAGGGCCCACCTGCTAAAACGCCGATTAATCCACCGACAATTTTCCCTGTATTCAAATCCCTAGCTCCTCAGCTAATTTTGCGGCCTGCTCGCGCAGAATAAATTTCTGCACCTTACCCGTAGAGGTTTTAACAATATCATCAAAGACGAATTGACGAGGCACTTTAAAGCTAGCCAAATATTGCTTGCTCCAGTCTATCAGGTCATCCATTGAAACCTTAGCATTTGCAGCCAACTCAACGAATGCACAGGGCGTTTCACCCCATTTTGAATGGGGCATCGCCACCACAGCTGCCGCCACAACCTGAGGATGCTTGTGTAATACTTCTTCTATTTCAATGGATGAAATATTCTCTCCACCGGAGATAATAATATCCTTGGAGCGATCTTTTAACTGAATATAGCCATCAGCATAGACCACACCAAGATCACCGGAGTGAAACCAGCCGCCTTTCAGCGCATACTCTGTGGCCTGCCGATTCTTTAAGTAACCCTTCATCACGACATTGCCACGAAACATTACCTCCCCCAAAGTTTGTCCATCTCTTGGCACTGGTTTCATGGTCTCCGGATCAAGCACATCGAGCCCTTCAAGCGCTTGGTAGCGTACTCCCTGCCGGGCCTTTAACGTTGCCTGTTCAACTGAAGGCAGCTTATCCCACTCGCTGTGCCAGTCATTGACCACTGCTGGCCCATAGACTTCCGTTAGGCCATAGAGGTGGGTGACATTAAAGCCGCCTTCTCGCATTTCGGACAGCACAGACTCCGGTGGCGGTGCGGCAGCAGTGAAGAATTCCACTGATTTTGGCAGTTTACGCTTGTGATGCTCTTCAGCGGCCAGAATGGTCGACATCACCACGGGAGCGCCACAGAGATGGGTTACCTGATGATCTGCCAGTGCCGCCCATATGGCATCGGCACGCACCTCGCGCAGGCAGATATGAGTGCCTGTGATGGCAGACATAGTCCAGGGGAAACACCAGCCATTGCAATGAAACATCGGCAATGTCCAGAGATACACCGCATGTTTAGGGATAGAAGCCATAATGGCATTGCCTGAGGCCAAGAGGCAGGCACCGCGGTGATGATAGACAACACCTTTGGGGTCGCCAGTGGTGCCTGATGTGTAGTTAAGGGTAATAGCATCCCATTCATCTAGAGGCATTAACCATGGGAAGTCGGCATCGCCAGAGGCCATTAATTCTTCGTAGTCGTGACTACCCAACCTGTCTCCCGGTTGAGGGAAAACTGGATCCATATAATCAATGATCAGTGGCTCAACACTGGCCTGCCCAAGGGCAGCGGCAATGGTTTCGGAAAATGCCGTATCGGTAATCAGTACTTGGCACTCACCGTGATCCAGCTGAAAACCAATCACTCCGGCATCCAGCCTGGTATTTATGGAATGCAGCACCGCGCCGCACATAGGCACCGCATAATGGGCTTCTAACATAGCTGGCGTATTGGCCAGCATCACCGATACCGTGTCGCCACGACCAATACCACGATCGGCCAGTACTGAGGCAAACTGGCGGCAGCGGCGATAAAAGTCTGCGTAGTTGACCTGCATATGGCCATGAATCACGGCAATGTGGTTGGGAAATACAGTTGCCGCGCGCTCAAGAAATGCTATTGGGGTCAGAGGCTGGTGATTAGCCTGATTTTGTTCGAGGTCGCGATCAAAAATGCTGGGCATAGGCGGAATTATTGGTCTTGCCAGTCTGGGCGGCGCTTTTCGATAAAGGCCCCGATACCCTCCTCGGCATCTCGCTTGAGCATATTATCGACCATCACCTGAGAGGCATATATGTAGGCATCAGCAAGGGGGATTTCTGCCTGCCCATAGAATGCCCTCTTGCCCACCGCCAAAGTCATGGAGGATTTACTGGCAATTTTTGCTGCTATCTCCATGGTTTTTTCCGTTAACTCATCGGCAGTTAGTGCCTGATTGATCAAGCCTATTTGTTGAGCTCTTTCTGCACTAATCATATCGCCCGTGAGCAGCATTTCCATCGCATGTTTATTCGCTACATTGCGCGATAAAGCGACCATTGGCGTTGAACAAAACAAACCCAGGTTAACCCCGGGAGTGGCAAATAATGACGATTCTGTAGCCATTGCCAAATCGCAGCTGGCCACTAGCTGACAACCTGCGGCGGTAGCAATACCAGCCACCTCGGCAATCACCGGTTTAGGGTTGTTGACAATCAGCTGCATGAGTGAGGCGCAGGTATCAAACAGCAGCTTAAAGTAAGCTTGGCCATTGTCGGCCCTGGCGCGGGCTGCAGTAATTTCTTTAAGGTCGTGGCCGGCACTGAATACTGGGCCATTGGCGGCCAAAACAACCACGCGCACAGACGAGTCGAAGGCGGCTTTCGAAAATGCTTCGGACAGCTGAGCCAGCATCATCTCGGATAGTACATTGCGCCGCTGCTGGTCATTTAGTGTAAGCCTTAAAATGCCATCAGACATCTCGCTGAGCAAAATATCACTATCTACCTGATTATCCATTGTTGGGTCTCCAATCAAATATCTGTGGCCTTGGGCCTACTGATAAATAGCAGTTAACCCTCTATACCAGTCCAATAGGGTTTCACTAATTCTAACTTTGGACAGCGATCCATCACAACTTTAATACCTGCGGCCTCGGCTAATTTAGCGGCCTGTTGATTGCAAATCTCAAGCTGCATCCAGACCACCTTGGCGCCAATAGCTATTGCCTCTTCGGTGACACCGAGCGCCGCCTCTGACGAGCGGAATATATCGACCATATCTAAAGGTTGCTCGACAGCGGCTAAAGACTCATAACAACGTTGGCCGAGAATCTTATTGCCAGCCTCGCGAGGATTCACTGGAATTACCTGATATCCCTCTCTTAGAAGTGCCTCCATACACAGATAACTATCACGCTCCGACCTTGGACTGGCTCCTACCAAGGCTATTGTTTTAACCTCGGTGAGTATTTGTTTGAGATAACTGTCTGGATAGTTGTCGTGATTGATAACCACACCTGCTTATTATTTTTATATGAGCTTTTTATAAAAGCTTAGCTAACTGCCCCTATGCCTTAGCTGCCAAATTTTTCTTGGGATCGTAAAATGGTTTTGGAACAACTCTAACAGAGCGATGGCCAAATGGGGTGACTATCTGCGCCTGGGTACCCAGTTCACTGTGCTCAAGATTGACAATAGCTAGAGCAATATTAGCAGCCAGACGAGGCGAATAAATTGCCGAAGTCACGCAGCCAACCTGCTCTGAGCCAACAATAATAGGCCAGAATTCATTATTGGCACCAGTCAATGGCTCGCCATCAATTTCTAACCCTACCTGCTTGCGACTAATACCTTGTTCAGCTATTTTTGTCAGTGCGGCTTTGCCAATAAAGTCAGCCTCCATCTCCAAATCCACAAGACGATCCAAGCCCAACTCAAAAGGATTGGTATGACTGTCCATATCCGCATGGTAGGACAGCATGCCGCCCTCAATACGACGGATAGCGGAGGTGTGCCCGGGCTGCAAGCCAAACTCCTGCCCCTCCTGCATGATTCGCTCCCACAGCTCATCGCCACGACTGCCATCGCGGAGATAAATCTCATAGCCCAACTCGCTAGACCAACCAGTGCGGGAGATGATTAAGGGCATACCATCTAGCTGAAAGTCAGCAAACCAGTAGTAACGCAGATCATTTATCCGATCGCCAAAAAGCTTGTGCATAATTTGGCCAGACTTCGGCCCCTGAAGCTGCAATGGCGATACATCCGGCTCACAGATTTCAACATCCAAACCAGAGGTTACCGCGACACCCTGGGCCCAGAGTAAAATATCGCTGTCTGCCAGCGATAACCAAAAGTGATTCTCGGCTAGCCTCAGTATTATCGGGTCATTGAGAATGCCACCCTGGGCATTGGTAATCAGCACATATTTACACTGCCCTACAGCGCAGTTAGATAAATTGCGCGGGGTTAACATCTGCACAAATTTGGCCGCATCGGGCCCAGTAATTTCCACCTGTCTCTCCACAGCAACATCACTCAATGTCGCTGTATTAACCAGATTCCAGAAGTTTTGTTCCGGATCACCAAAATCTCTGGGTATATACATATGGTTGTATACCGAAAACCCCGCTGCACCCCAGCGCAGCGTGGCATCAAAATAGGGTGACTTGCGTATCTGTGTGCCAAAGCCAAAGACTTTGGATTGAGTGGCTTTTGAGGTCGCCGTCATATCTATTACTCAATTCAATACTTAATGAAATTTCCAGCATTTTGTTCCTAACTTTGAGGCGACGCTTTTTAACTTGCGACAAATATATATTGCGCCACGACAAACATAATTGGCGGTATAAAGACGCTATTTTTCCTGCCTGAGACCCTGACAGAAGCTCTCAAACCCCAATGCAGACGTACCCTTGCCCTAGGCGCCTTGCAGCGATACTCGGGAATGTCTTAATTGTGGTTTTCCATTAGAAAATGGCAGGGACAACTGTGGAATTTTATTCGCTCTTGCGAGAAATGGACCTAACGCTCAAAATGAAAAAAGCCCCGAAAAAGAGCTTTTGGGTCACCAGCAACTTTTGCTGGCACTGCACATCTAAAATAGTGGTGCGGACGGGGGGACTTGAACCCCCACAACCGAAGTTACCAGCCCCTCAAGCTGGCGCGTCTACCAATTCCGCCACATCCGCATTACTATTTTCAAATTATCTAATGATTGAGAGGAGTATTCTCAAGCACAGAGGCTCGGTGATATCGCCTTACCGCTCCAGAGGAACTTCTGGTAAATCCCTTGACGATAATTCATCGCTGGAATTGAGAGCCGGAATATCGGTTTCCCTGGGATTCTCTGGGGAAATCAACTGAAGTTCTGGCAATAGATCTTCGTCAACGACGGTCTTATTTTTAGCTACAAGTGCCAGGCTGACACTGGTGACAAAAAAGATTGTCGACAGGATAGCGGTCATCTTACTGAAGAAATTCCAGCCCCCGCCGCTACCAAATACTGTCTGTGATGCGCCTGAACCAAATGAAGCTCCCGCTTCTGCGCCCTTTCCCTGTTGCAATAAAATCAAGCCAATCAGGCCTACTGCAACGACGAAGTGAAAAATTAAAATAATCTGTTCCATTACTCTTGCTCAGTCAGTTGTTGTGCAATATTTAAAAACTCATTTGCCTCTAAAGAGGCCCCACCCACCAGACCACCATTAATATCTGGCTGGCTAAATAATTCGATGGCATTTTCTGCCTTAACACTGCCACCATAAAGTAGCGTTGTATCGAGACCTGCTTCACCAAGTTGAGCGCGAATAGCGCTATGAACCTGCTGCGCTTGCTCTGGGCTAGCGGTCTCGCCTGTACCTATTGCCCAAACGGGCTCGTAGGCGATAACGGCTCGGCAGACATTGTTAAGCCCTGACTGCTCGACCACCGCAGCGATCTGCTCTGCCACCACTTCCATCGTCCGAACTTGCTGACGTTGCTGCAATGTCTCTCCAACACAGAGGATCGGTGTTAAACCTGCTGCCTGTGCTGCCTTAAATTTTTCTGCCACAGTCCCATTGCTCTCAGTAAAAACTGTGCGACGCTCAGAATGTCCAACCAATACATAGCCGCAGCCTAGATCAGTCAACATCGCTGCAGAAATCTCTCCGGTATAAGCCCCAGCATCGTGCTGTGACAAGTTTTGAGCGCCGATTGCAATATTACCGTTCTCAGACAGCGCCAATGCGACAGTGGCAAGATGGACGGCTGGCGGGAAAACGATCATCTCCGCAGAGCTTTGAGCATCCCAATGCCGGGCTAACTGACTGGCTAAACTGTTTGCCGATGCAGCGTTACCGTACATTTTCCAATTGCCCGCTATCAGCGGTTTTGCCATTCTAGTTACTCCTCCTGGAGGGGCCTCTCAAACGGGCGAGAATGCTACCCGACAAAGCACTAAGTTACAACTGGGAATGCGCCTTTCGGCACCCCCAATCCGTCAGCCAACCTGCTGTTCGACGGTTTTTGCGATATCCGCTACCAACCTGTCCACCAGCGTCTGATTTTCACCCTCTACCATTACCCTAATTAGGGGTTCTGTTCCCGAGGGCCGCAACAGAACACGACCGCGGTCAGCCAACTCCTCTTCAGCCGCTGCGACCGCCTCATTAACCACCTTATTGCCGCTGATATCGACTTTTTTCGACAGCCGAACATTAATCATAGTTTGTGGGAATTTGCTCATGCCTGTTTTTAGTTCAGCTAAGGTGACACCGCTGTCGGAGAGCGCCAATATCACTTGTAGCGCAGCAACAATGCCATCGCCAGTGCTATTGAGGTCACTGCATAGGACATGGCCTGAAGCCTCGCCACCCAAATCCCAATCATTGGCTTTTAACGCCTCAACCACATAGCGGTCACCCACTTTGGTTCTCTGGAACGGAATACCCAAATCTTTGAGTGCTAATTCCAGGCCCAGATTGCTCATCTGAGTCCCGGCAACACCATTGCAGTTACCGTTGGCTCTGCGATGCCGGGCAATAATGTAGATTAGCTCGTCGCCATCAACAATTTCACCTTTACCATCAACGAACAGTACTCGATCACCGTCACCATCAAAGGCGATACCAAAATCGGCCTCTTCTTCGACCACTGCTTGCTGCAAGCCATCCATATGAGTAGAGCCGCACTGCTCATTGATATTAAAACCATTAGGTGTATTACCCATGGTGACAGTCTTGGCGCCCAGCTCTTTAAATACCCTGGGGCCTGCATGATAGGTAGCACCATTGGCGCAATCGACAACAATTTTCAAGCCAGTCAGGTCAAAGCCAGCAGGCAAAGTGCCTTTACAAAATTCAATATAGCGTCCGGTAGCATCGCTTAAGCGGCGGGCCTTACCCAGGCTGTAGGAGCCATTGGTGACCAGAGGCTGATCCATCAAAGCTTCGATTTCCAGCTCAACTTCATCAGGTAGTTTATAGCCGTCTGCGGCAAAGAATTTAATACCGTTATCTTCGACAGGGTTATGGGAGGCACTGATCACAATGCCCGCAGCTGCGCGGAAAGTTCTGGTTAAATAGGCAATGGCTGGCGTCGGCATGGGGCCGAGCATATCAACATCAACACCAGCGGAGATCAAGCCTGCCTCCAGAGCCGATTCAAACATGTAACCTGACACTCTGGTGTCTTTACCAATCAGTACGCGCTTTTTGCCTTCCGTGTGCCGAGTAAGGACTGTACCGGCTGCCCAGCCAAGCTTAAGCATAAAGTCTGCTGTAACAGGGTATTCACCGACTCTGCCGCGAATACCATCGGTACCGAAATATTTTCTCGCCATTGTTTGCCTTTCGTCCTTTATCTGCTTTGCTGCCAAACGCTGAGCGCCTGAACCGTTTCTTTTACATCATGAACCCGAAGTATCAGCGAACCCTGGGCTGCCGCCACTTGCTGTGCGGCTAAAACTGCCATAGTAACACTTCCGATCAGACGATTATCTACATCTGAATCTAACATCTGGCCGATCATTGATTTCCGCGAGACCCCTGCCAAAACAGGGTGACCCTCAGCGGCCAACCGACTCAAGCCATTAAAAAGGGCCAGATTATGATCTAGGGTTTTACCGAAACCAAATCCCGGATCTAATATAATTTGCTCTTCACTGATTCCCGCAGCCACACAAATTGTTTTGCGCTCAGCCAAGAACTCAGCAACCTCAGAGACTACATCTTTATACTGAGGGTTATGCTGCATGCTGTTGGGTTGATTTTGCATATGCATCAAACACACTGGCAGCCCAGAATTTGCCGCGGCCTGAAGTGCACCATCTCGCTGTAATGCCCGCACATCATTGATGATGCCAGCCCCTGCGGCACTGGCTTCGCTAATCACCTGAGATGTGCTGGTATCTACAGAGATAATGGCATCAAATCGACTGGCCATAGCCTCGACAATCGGAATCACGCGCTCCAATTCCTGGTCTACAGATACTGGTTTAGCGCCGGGGCGAGTGGACTCGCCACCTATATCAATAATATCTGCACCGTCAGCCAGCATTAACTCGACAGCCTGTAAGGTTTTGCTGTGGGACAGCTGCCCGTCAGAATAGAGCTGGCCACCATCGGAAAAAGAATCCGGGGTAGCATTGAGAATACCCATCACCGCTGGGCGAGATAGGTCGAGAACTTTGCTTCCACACTTTAGCTGTGTCATAAAATCAAAAAACCTCGACGCCCACAGGACGTCGAGGTCTGGTATTGTGATTAAAATTAAATTTCCTCTACCGGACCACCGATAGAGTCTTTATCTTTCGGCTCTGAATTGGGTTTTGCCTCTGACTTTTCCTTATCGGATTGTTTAGTCGCCTGACCATCGCCACCAGGCCTGTTATCGGAATCATTATCATCCCATTGTTTGGGTGGCCGCACTTTTCGTCGATTCATTAGATCATCCACCTGATCTGCGTCGATGGTTTCAAAGTCCATCAATGCTTCTTTCATGGATTCAAGAATATCGCGATTATCTTCCAGAAGCTTGGTCGCCGTACTGTAAGCCTCATTCAGAATAGTGCGCACCTCCTGATCGATCTCCCGAGAGGTGTCTTCAGAATAATGGGTGTTGCCGCCCCCGGGTGCCTGGGATTCATCTTCACCGTAGAGCACAGGGCCCATTTTCTCATTGAGGCCCCACTTGGTGACCATATTGCGGGCCATTTGAGTGGCTCGCTCAATATCGTTTGAGGCACCTGTGGTTACACCATCAATACCACCAATTAATTCTTCTGCAATTCGGCCACCAAACAGGCTGCATAACTGACTGTTGAGTTGACGGCGATTCATGCTGTAACGATCTTCTTCGGGCAGGTACTGAGTGACACCCAGTGCGCGGCCGCGGGGAATAATGGTTACCTTGTGAACAGGGTCATGCTCAGGCACCAAGCGCCCTATGATAGCGTGCCCCGCCTCGTGGTAGGCAGTGTTGGCTTTCTCTTTCTCCGACATCACCATGGAGCGTCGCTCAGCACCCATCATAATTTTGTCACGGGCTTTCTCAAACTCTTCCATGGTCACAACGCGACGGTTGGCTCGAGCAGAAAAGAGCGCTGCTTCGTTGACTAGGTTAGCCAGATCCGCGCCAGAGAAGCCTGGTGTGCCGCGAGCCAGAATACCGAGTTCAACGGTCTCATCCAGCGGCACTTTGCGCGCATGGACCTTAAGAATTTGTTCGCGACCGCGAATATCGGGCAGACCCACATACACCTGCCGATCGAAACGGCCAGGACGCAACAAAGCCTTATCCAGCACATCTGGCCTGTTAGTAGCGGCAATGACAATCACGCCTTCATTGCCTTCAAAGCCATCCATTTCTACCAAAAGCTGGTTTAACGTCTGCTCGCGCTCGTCGTTACCACCGCCATAGCCACCGCCACGATGACGGCCTACGGCATCGATTTCATCAATAAAGATAATGCAGGGCGCCTGCTTTTTGGCTTGCTCAAACATGTCACGGACGCGCGAGGCGCCAACACCCACAAACATCTCAACAAAGTCAGAGCCAGAAATTGAGAAAAATGGCACCTTGGCTTCACCTGCAATGGCCTTGGCCAATAATGTTTTACCGGTTCCCGGAGGGCCGACCATCAATACGCCTTTAGGAATTCGGCCACCGAGACGCTGGAATTTGCTCGGGTCACTCAAAAACTCAACTAACTCGCCCACATCTTCTTTGGCTTCGTCGACACCGGCCACATCGGCAAACGTGGTATTGATTTGATCACCAGTCAGCAACTTGGCTTTGCTTTTACCAAAGCTCATTGGGCCACCTTTACCACCGCCACCGCCCTGCATCTGGCGCATAAAGAACACAAAAATCGCCAGAATAAGAAGGATTGGGAATGCCGCCACTAACAGCTGAGAGATCAGGCTAGGGGTCTCTGGCTCTTTTCCCACCACTTTGACATTGTGATTTATCAGGTCATCCATCAATCCGGGGTCCTGGACATTGGGGCGCACTGTTCTGAATTTGCTGCCATCTCTCCGCTCGCCTTCAATAATCAGCCCGTCAATGGCAATGCTGGCAACACGTTCGTTCTGCACCTCCATGACAAACTCGGAATAATCGAGGCTGTTATCTACCGGCTGGGGGGTAAAACTATTAAACACCGACATCAAAATGGCGGCCAGGATTACCCACACAATCAAATTCTTTGCCAAATCATTCACAACAGTTTCCTCTCTAGTTGGCTTTTAAGCCCTTGGCGACCAAATACACTTCTCGGGACTTGGCCCTAGACGCATCTGGTTTCTTTAAACTAACAGTATTAAACACAGTTCTGACATGACGCACAAACTGATCAAAACCCTCGCCCTGGAACAGTTTGGCAATAAATATCCCGTCAGGTTTCATTACTTGGCAAGCTAAATCGATCGCCAATTCAGCTAAATACATCATCGCTGGCTGATCAACCGCCTTTGCCCCTGTTAAATTGGGGGCCATATCCGAAATTACAAGGTCTGCAGGGCGATTTCCGATAACAGATAGTAGCTCATCAAAAACCTCCTGTTCAGTAAAATCTCCCTGAATAAAGTCTACGCCGGCTACAGGGTCCATTGCCAGTATATCCAGGGCGTGCACTCTGCCCTCATGGCCCACCAATTTAGCGGCGACCTGCGACCACCCCCCCGGCGCTGAACCTAAATCTACGACAGTCATTCCCGGCCGGATCATGCGCGATTTCTCGACGATTTCAAGCAGCTTATAGCTGGCACGTGAGCGATAACCATCCTTCTGTGACTGCAACACATAGGGGTCGTTAACATGCTGTTTTATCCAACTACGATTTTTAGATTTCGCCATGGAGTTGTTTTCGCTAAAATGTGCAGCTTACTAAAAAGGCGGAGCATTATGACAACTTCCAACGCAGATAAAAAACATTTAAGACGATTGGGGCATAATCTCAAACCAGTGGTGACCATCGCTGGAAAAGGCCTCACTGATAATGTAGGCACTGAAATTGAGCGGGCATTGGCGGACCATGAACTTATTAAGGTCAAGCTATCGGTGGGCGATCGCGATGCTAAAAAAGCGCTCACTGATCAAATTTGCCAGCAATATGATGCTCTGTTAGTGCAATCTATAGGCCATATTGTTTTACTTTATCGCAAGGCTAAAACGCCCAACCCGAAACTATCTAACCTGCTGCGCCAGTAAGCTCTGCAATTGAGGCCGCACCTGGCACTGTGGCATAATCGTTGGTCTAAAGGGGAAACTCGCTGTGCTGCGTAAACAAACATCAGACTGGATATTTAACTTTATCGGCAAACCTGTGCTGGTCGGGTTGTTTGTGGCTAGTATGTTAATGCTGGTGTTTCCTGAATTTCGCAACCAGTCTGGTGGCGAGATGGCGGTGGAGGAAAGCCGCGAAGAGAGCCTGCGCTCAAACTGGTCTGGCCCGGTTTCCTATGCCGCAGCCGTCAGTCGAGCTGCGCCATCAGTAGTGAATATTTATACACGCAAAGTTGCTCGCGTCAGCCCTCACCCATTACTTAACGACCCTTTCTTTAGACGTCTTTACAACTTCCAACAGCAGCGTATTCAGTCTTCTTTGGGGTCCGGCGTTATTATGCAGAGCGATGGCTTTGTGATGACCAACCTGCATGTGGTCGACGATGTCGATGAGATTCTTGTGCTGCTCTACGATGGCCGCGAAGTGCCTGCTGTGGTTGTGGGTACCGATCCAGATACTGATCTGGCTGTGCTCAAAATCAATGCAGACCAACTGCAATCTGTCTCAGTTGGTGAGCCAGCCCAGGCAAAAATTGGCGATGTGGTATTGGCGATCGGCAACCCCTACGGTGTAGGCCAGACCGTGACCCAGGGTATTGTCAGTGCAACTGGCCGCAATGGTTTAGGGCTTAACACCTTTGAAAACTTTATTCAGACCGATGCCGATATTAATCCCGGCAACTCTGGAGGTGCCTTGGTAGACGCCTATGGCAATCTGCTTGGTATCAACACCGCTAAAATTAATCGCAATGGTTCCGCCGGCATTAGCTTTGCAATTCCTGCGGATGCGGTAGAAAAAGTGCTTAAAGACATTATTCAACACGGCCGTGTTATTCGCGGTTGGCTGGGAATGGATGCTCTACCCTTAACCCCGCAGATCGCCAAGCAGCTCAATCTGCGCATTACTAACGGGCTTTTGGTTCAGGCAATTTTTAATGGCGGGCCTGCCTACAGCGCCAATATACGGCCCGGGGATATTGTTATTTCTATTAATGGTATGCCAGTTACTGATCGCCATAGCAGCGTTAGTCAGATAGCCGAGGTTACGCCCGGCAAACCCATAGAGCTGGAAATGCTGCGCAGTGGCCAGACCTTTGTAGTCACTGCTGTCGCTGGTTCAAGACCACCTATTCAGTAAACTTTTCCGTAGCACTTTTAGTTACTTAGTAAACGTATCAGCCTAAAATCTCAGCCAGGGTTTGCAGTAAAAGTTGGTTCTGCTGCTCTGTTCCCACGGTAATACGCAAAAACTGGTCAATTCTGTCCTGCTTAAAGTGGCGCACAATAATCCCCTGCTCTCGCAGTTGGCTGGCTATATTTTCGCCATTGTGTTGGCTGTGACGGGCAAAAACAAAGTTAGCCATGGAGGGCAACACCTCAAAACCCAGCGCTTGCAGCTGTTCAGCCAAATGCTCACGGGCCTGAATCACCACATCTCTAGTGTGCTGAAAGTACTCTTCATCTTTGAACGAGGCCACGGCCGCTGCAATTTGCAGATGCCCTAGCGGGTAAGAGTTAAAGCTATTTTTAACTCTCTCCAAACCTTCAACTAATTCGGCATTACCCATGGCGTAGCCAATGCGCATGCCGGCAAGAGATCGAGATTTTGACAGCGTATGTACCACAAGAAGATTGTCGTACTGCGCAATTAAAGGCACTGCGCTAGCGCCACCAAAATCAATATAGGCCTCATCTACAACCACCACCGAATCAGAATTAGCCTGCAATAGCCGCTCAATTGCATCCAACCCTAAAATTTTTCCCGTAGGCGCATTAGGGTTGGGAAAAATAATTCCGCCATTGAGGCGCTGATAGTCTTCAGTCGCTATAGAAAAATCTTCCGCCAGAGGAATCTTTTCAAATTCAATGTCATAGAGCTGACAAAACACCGGATAGAAGCTATAGCTAATATCGGGAAATAGGAGCGGAGCATCCTGCTTCAACAAGCCATTAAATAGATGGGCCAACACCTCATCAGAGCCATTGCCAACGAAGATTTGCTCGGCATTAAGCTCATAGTATTGGGCGATACAATCTTTAAGATGGTCAGCATTGGGAGGCGGATAAAGACGCAAATCATCATTTAGCAGGTGCTGCATTGCAGACAGAGCATCTGGCGATGGGCCGTAGGGGTTTTCATTGGTATTTAATTTGGTGAGATTGTTAATTTTAGGCTGCTCACCCGGAGTATAGGGTTGCAGCTGTTTAACAGAATCACTCCAGTACCTGCTCATAATTAACCTTGCTCCGCAGAGCTAATCTTTAATCCGGTATTCCGCCGACCGTGCGTGGGCCGTCAATGACTCACCGCGACCCAGCACCGAGGCCACCTTACCTAAATCAGAAGCGCCCTGCTCAGAACAGTAAATCAGCGAACTGCGCTTCTGGAAATCATACACGCCCAGAGGCGATGAAAATCTTGCGGTGGCTGAGGTTGGCAACACGTGGTTTGGCCCAGCGCAATAGTCACCCAGTGCCTCTGCGGTATGGCGACCCATAAAGATAGCGCCCGCATGGCGAATTTCGGGTAGCCATGACTCAGGATCTGCAACGGATAATTCCAAGTGTTCGGGAGCAATACGATTGCACAGTTCAATGGCTTCATTTTTGTCTGCTACCTTGATCAGTGCGCCACGGTTCGCTAGCGACTGAGTAATAATATCTTTGCGCTCCATCTCTGGCAGCAGCTTTTCAATGCTCTGATAAACCGCATCCAAATAGCTTTCATCCCATGCGATCAAAATCGACTGAGCATCTTCGTCATGTTCCGCCTGAGAAAATAAATCCATGGCGATCCAATCGGGATTAGTCTGGCCATCGCAGACCACCAGGATTTCGCTGGGCCCAGCGACCATATCCAATCCTACGGAGCCAAATACCATACGCTTTGCAGTGGCCACATAAATATTGCCCGGACCAACGATTTTATCGACCTTGGGAACAGTCTCAGTGCCATAAGCCAGAGCCGCAATTGCCTGCGCACCCCCGATGGTGAAAACCTTATCGACCCTAGCAATAGCGGCTGCGGCCAAAACAATGGGACTTAGCTCATTATCTGGCGCTGGCACCATCATTATGACTTCCCTGACACCGGCGACTCGCGCTGGAATGCAGTTCATAAGCACGGATGAGGGATAACTTGCTTTACCGCCTGGCACATAGATACCAACACGTTCCAATGGCGTGACCTGCTGGCCCAGCACTGTGCCATCAGCCTCCTCGTGCTGCCAAGAGTCCTGTAACTGATAAGCGTGATAAGCACGGATGCGTTTAGCTGCTGTTTCCAGCGCTGTGCGAGCCTCAGTATCAATTGATTCAAGAGCAGCCTGTAACTGCTCAGTCTGAAGACAGAAATCGCTGATGCTAGCGCAGTCACGACGATCAAAACGGTTGCTGTACTCTACTAATGCGCCATCACCGCGGCTGCGCACCTGTTGCAAAATATCGCTAACGGTTGTTTCGACGGTGCTGTTAGACACCATATCCCAGGCGATCAACTGGTCCAGTGCAGTCAAAAAACCTACATCACTAGCGTCTAGTCGCTTGATGGTGGGATCGCTCATGTTTTTTCAACGGCCTCTTTCGCCACAGCCTCTGCAGCCACAGCGTCTCTAAGCGCATCAACAATGTTTTGAATTTCACTGTATTTGGTTTTCATCGCTGCTTTATTGACAATCAAGCGTGAACTGATATCAGCGATTTCTTCCTGCGCCTCAAGGCCATTAGCTTTTAAGGTATTACCTGTGTCTACAATATCGACAATCTCGTGGGCCAGATCAAGAATCGGCGCAAGCTCCATAGCGCCATAGAGTTTAATTAAGTCAGCTTGGCGACCCTGCTCAGCATAAAATTGGCGAGCCACATTGATATATTTTGTGGCCACACGCAGGCGGCCCTTCTGGGGCTTTGCTCCCACGGGAACCGCGGTCATTAATTTGCAGCGCGCTATACCCAAATCCAAGGGTTCGTAATATCCATCTCCCTGGTGCTCGAGTAGCCCATCTTTACCTGTGACACCTAGATCTGCAGCGCCAAATTGTACATAGGTCGGCACATCAGAGCCCCGCAAAATTAACAGCCGCAGGCCTTCGTGGTTGGTCGCAAATACCAGCTTGCGGCTAGTGAAAATATCTTCGGCAGGCACGATGCCCGCAGCAGCTAGCAGTGGTAAGGTCTCTTTCAATATGCGACCCTTGGTCAGGGCCAGAGTAATCTGAGTCATAACGGTTGTTTAATCTCTTTCTTTATCAAATTAACCTGGCACGCGTTTTATTTTGCATCCCAGTTGTTGCAGTTTCTCTTCAATACATTCATAGCCTCGATCAATATGATAGATGCGATCGACGACAGTTTCACCTTCGGCCACCATACCGGCAATCACCAGTGCCGCTGAGGCTCGTAAATCTGATGCCATAACAGGCGCGCCTTTAAGCCTTTCAACCCCGGTGACCACGGCAGTATTGCCCTCGACACTGATACTTGCCCCCATTCGATTGAGCTCTTGAACCTGCATTAACCTATTTTCAAAAATGGTCTCGGTAATTATGCCTGTGCCCTCTGCCACTGCGTTGACAGCAGTCAACTGGGCCTGCATATCTGTTGGAAATGCCGGATAGGGCGCAGTCTTGATATGGACCGCTTTTGGCCGCCTGCCCTGCATATCCAACTCAATCCAATCCTCACCCTGAGTAATCAAAGCACCGGTTTCTTCAAGCTTGAGTAATACGGCTTCAAGGGTTGAAGGATCAGTCTGACAAACTTTTACTTTGCCCCCGGTGGCCGCCGCCGCTGCCAGATAGGTGCCTGTCTCAATACGGTCTGGCATCACTTCAAAGGAGCCGCCGGTCAATTTCTCTACACCATTAATCGTTAAGGTATTGGAACCTGCACCCTGAACATCCGCACCCCAGGCATTCATGCAGTCGGCCAAATCAACAATTTCCGGCTCCCGGGCTGCGTTTTCAATTACCGTGGTGCCCTCTGCCAAGGCAGCAGCCATCATTAAATTTTCTGTTGCTCCTACGGAGACAATATCCATAAGAATATGGGCACCCTTCAGGCGACCATCAATGCGCGCCCTAATGTAGCCCTCATCAATATCTATGGTTGCCCCCATAGCTTCCAAACCACGCAGATGTAAATCCACAGGGCGGCTACCAATCGCACAGCCTCCGGGAAATGACACATTGGCCTCGCCATAGCGAGCCAACATAGGCCCTAGTACCAAAATGGAGGCGCGCATGGTTTTGACCAAATCATAAGGAGCGGTGAGGCTATTCAGAGTAGATGTATCCACCTCAAGACGCATTTTTTCATCAATACTCACGGTAATTCCCAGAGCACCCAATAGTTCTATCGTGGTGGTCACATCCTGCAGATGAGGCAGGTTACTAATCGTGACCAATCCCTCAGACAGCAGTGAAGCTGAAAGTATTGGCAAAGCTGCATTCTTGGAACCAGAAATCCGAATCTCGCCCCGGAGCACTGTGCCCCCTTGAATAATTAGTTTATCCATTGGATAACCCCAACTTTAGAAATACGATTGTGAACAAGGCTGGCTGTGCAACTGCCAGCCCCATAACGCGGATCAGGCGCGGTGCTCCCACTCATGATGAGTGAAAGTTTTCATATTGACGGCATGAATCGCGCCAGAGGAAATCTGCTCGTTCAAAGCAGCATAGACAATCTGCTGGCGCTGCACAGCGCGCTTGCCTTCAAATAGATCACCGATAGCGACAATATTGAAGTGACTGCCATCACGCTCCACCTGAATCTGACATTCGGATAAAGCGTTTTCTAACAATGTTTTTACATCTTCAGGGTTCATTTAGTTGACTCTTTTCAGTACTTTTTAAGCAACAGCTCTTTTTACGCAACAGTGTTTATTAGGAATCTGTTGACCATCCAGCGATCACAGAATCAATATCTCCGCCGGATTTTTGCGCAGCATTAACAAACTGACTGCGGAAAATATTACGCATATTAATACCATTGATAGTCACATTAATCGCCTTCCATTTGCCGGTTTTTTTGCTCAGCGCCATGGAATATTCCATTGGATAGATGCTTCCATCACTGCGTATTTCCTGCTTGACAGACACCTTGCGCTGACCCGCTTTTAACTCTGCCCTATTGACCAAAACAATCTGTTCATTGCCATAGCCGATTAATCCGCGGCCGTAGGTCTCTATTAACCCATCACGAAATTTTGTTTCAAAAAGTGCCCGTTGTTGTGTAGTCACTGATTTCTTATAGGGGCCTGTCACCTGTTTGGCGATGTATTTGAAATCCACATGCTGCTGCAACAGCTGGTTCAAAGCCTCAAAATAGGCCTGCTCATTATCTGGATAGCCCTCACTGAACTGACTAATCACGGCCAATAGATCAACAGTTACCTGCTCAATTTGCACGTATGGATCTTCCTTGGCATTGTCGGCAGACACCATGGGCACCAAACTAACGATTAGTCCCATCAACGCCACCAAAAGGCTCGCTTTTACTCTTCCCATCATGTCACTCCCTGATTAAACCTTTAGATTTTGACAGCAGTTTAAGAATCTAGTGCTTGAGTGCTGACAACCGCTGCTGCGCACTATACCATTCCCGCTTTATTGAATAAACCAACACAGGCTGTCGCCGGAGACTCTATGTCCGCAATTTATCTACCCATGCTTGCCCTAGTCGCGGGAATATTAGGACTTCTTTGGGGCGCAGACAGATTTGTCGCGGGCAGCGCGGGTGCTGCACGCTACTTTGGTATCTCTGCCATGGTGATTGGCCTGACTCTGGTATCTGTGGGCACCTCAGCGCCGGAAATTATTGTCTCCATAAATGCCGCCCTGAGCGATGCCGGTGAAATGGCTGTAGGCAATGCTCTGGGGTCGAATTTGGCCAATATTGGGCTGGTATTAGGTATCACCGCCCTCGTTGCACCTCTGCCTGTTCAGAGACATCTGCTTAAAGAAGAAAGCCCGGTATTACTCCTAGTGACGGCCCTGGCAGGCTTATGTCTCTACGATGGCTTTTTGCGTCGCGGCGAAAGCATTGCTCTCACACTACTGGTTATTCCACTGCTGATTCTGATTGTTAAATATAAGAAAAATCACCCCAACCCAGCGGCATTGGAAGAGGCGGAGGATATTCCTGATTTATCTATGGCCACCTCCGCTCTTTGGTTTTTTGCCGGCCTGGCGGTGCTATTGGTAAGCGCCAAAGTAACCGTATGGGGTGCTCAATCTATCGCTATTTATTTTGGCGTGAGCCAATTAATTATTGGTCTTACCGTGGTTGCCATTGGCACCAGCCTGCCGGAACTTGCGGCCTCGGTGATGAGCGCTATTCGGGGGCACCATGATATTGCTCTGGGCAATGTGTTTGGCTCAAATCTATTTAACCTGATGTTGGTAATGACCTCGGCTGGTGCTATTTCACCCATGACTCTAAATAGCGAAGTGTTTTCTCGCGACTTTGCCTCTATGGCACTGATGACGATACTCATGATTGCGCTGGTTGCTCTGGCACTGCATCAAAACCCACAGAAAGCACGTATATCGCGAACCCTGGGGCTAATTCTACTTGCGGGCTATGGGTTTTATTATGTCTTGCTGTGGCCCGCTATCACGGCAGCCTAAGTGGCGATACTCCGCATGATTTTTGCCCTATAATAGGGCATTGCATTCCAGCCTCTAAACGGTAAGAAACAGACTATGGCATCACAAGACTTTATTAAATCAGGCCTTCGCACAGTAGAGATGGAAGCCCATGCGGTAACAGAGCTAGCACCGTTTATTAATAATGATTTCGAGATTGCTTGTGAAACCATTCTTGCCTGTGAGGGCCGTGTCGTGGTCACAGGTATGGGCAAATCCGGCCATATAGGCAATAAAATTGCCGCCACCTTGGCCAGCACTGGCACCCCCGCTTTCTTTGTTCATCCAGGGGAAGCCAGCCATGGTGACCTTGGCATGATTACCAAGAACGATGTCGTCATCGCGATATCCAACTCCGGCAGCACAGCCGAAGTTATTACCATTCTGCCGTTAATTAAACGCCTGGGTATTCCGTTAATCAGCATGACGGGGGACCCTGAATCAGTTCTCTCCCAGTCAGCCCATGCCAATTTAAATGTCAGCGTGACCACCGAGGCCTGCCCATTAAATTTGGCGCCAACTACTAGTACAACTGTGACCTTGGTGATGGGTGATGCGCTAGCTATTGCGCTGCTTGAGTCTCGAGGCTTTAGTGCCGAAGACTTCGCCTTCTCGCATCCCGGTGGCGCACTGGGGCGCAAACTGCTTTTGCGTGTCAGCGATATTATGCATAAAGACGTTGAGGTTCCCCGGGTCAAAGCCGAGGAGCCATTGCAGGACGCGCTATTAGAAATGACCGAGAAAGGTTTCGGTATGACGACGATTGTCGATGCCGATAATAAACTCCTCGGAGTGTTTACCGATGGTGATTTACGTCGGGTGATCGATCAAAAAATGGATATCAGTACAGCCAACATGCAAGAGGTTATGTCAGCCAGCCCAAAAACTATCAGCCGTGAAATTCTTGCTGCTGAGGCGCTAACCATTATGGAAGCCGCCAGTATTACTGCGCTAATTGTTGAAGATGAAAACCGTCATCCCGTTGGTGTGTTGCATATGCACGATATTCTGCGTGCGGGAGTAGTGTAATGAGTGCTTCCCAAATGGTTATCGAAGCTGCCAAAAAAATAAAGCTACTGCTTTTGGATGTCGATGGGGTACTGACCGATGGCCGCCTCTATTACGGTAACAGCGGCGAAGAGCTTAAAGCCTTTAATATCCAAGATGGCCTCGGTATTAAGCTGCTACAAAAAGGCGATATTCAGGTGGGTATTATTACCGGCCGAGTCTCGGCACTTTTGCAGCGCCGCGCTGATGAGCTGTCTATTGATCCGGTTGTGCAGGGCCGCGAAGATAAATTAACCGCCCTTAATGAGTTGCTGCAGACCATGAATGTAGAGATGGATGAAATTGCTTTTATGGGCGATGACCTGCCAGATCTTGCGGTTATCCGTCGCGTTGGGTTGGGCATCACCCCCGCCAATGGCAGGGTTACAGTTGCCGAGCAGGCCCATTGGCAGACATCCAATTGCGGTGGACAGGGTGCAGTGCGCGAAGTTGCTGAGATGATTCTTGAGGCTCAGGGCAAGTTGCAGCCAATACTGGCAACCTTTCAATGATAAAACAGTTTTCTCTTATTTTTAGTCTGTTGCTGTTGATTGGCGGGTTTCTGCTGGTTTGGGATAGTCCCCCGGAATCCTTTCTTCGCAAGCAAGTTGGCCAGGTAGAAGAAAACCCCAGCGCCGACAGCTATATGACAGAGGTAGTCAGCCACCGCTTTGGTAAAGACGGCGGGGAGCAATATGTGCTCAGATCTCCCAAGATGGACTTTTTCACCCATAACTCTGAGCTAAAACTCAGGGAGCCCCAATTAATAGCCAAACAGAGCCAAGGGTTTGATCTCATTAACCTTCAGGCCAATAGCGGAATACTCACAGATAATGGCGAGACATTGCTGCTTGATGGCAATGTGATGGCCATTGTTGATGGCAGCCAGGGAACCACCCAATTAGCCGCTGCTAATATCAGCTTTTTACCGGCTACCAATGTCGCTTCCACGGAGGGTCGCTTTAATCTGCGCACCCCACAGGTTACACTTTCAGGAAAAGGGCTGAAGGCCAATCTCGCCAATGAAGTATTTACTATCAAATCTAAGGTTCGAGCTGTCCATGAACCACTTTAAACGGATAACCACCTGCCTTTTGCTGCTCTGCTCAATTCCTGCTCAGGCGCTACCAGATGATCGCCAGCAGTCCATTACGATTGAGTCTGATTCTGCCGAGCGCAACAACAAGTCGGGATTAACCGAATACCTTGGCAATGTCATTATCCGTCAGGGTTCTGTGTTAATCGATGCCGATAGAGTAACCATCCATTACAAAGACAATAAAGTAAGCCGTATTATTTCTCGGGGAACACCGGCCAGCTACCAACAGCAACCTCAGGCCCAAGGCGTCATGGTAATTGCTCGGGGGGAAGTGATTGAATATTTGCTTGCCAGCGACCAGATCAATCTCAAAAACAATGCATCGTTATCACGCAATGGCACCCTGATTAAAGGTGAGCGAATCACCTATGATTTAAAGAATGAAACTTGGAAGGCCAAAGGTGGAGATCGCGCCAATCAAAAGCGTATCCAGCTGGTGATACCGCCTTCGACTCAGGAAGCACCCACCGCCGATAGTAACCAAGAGACCCAACCCTGATGGCAGTTCTAGAGGCCCGCAATCTCGCTAAGTCTTACGGCAAGCGGCCTGTGGTAAAGGATGTCTCCCTGTCGGTTAAACAGGGTGAGATAGTTGGCCTTTTAGGCCCCAATGGTGCGGGCAAAACCACCTGCTTCTATATGATTATTGGCTTGATTGCTCAGGATGGCGGCACCGTCACCATCGACGATGTCGATATTACTGCTCTACCCATGCACGGCCGTGCGCGTCGGGGCCTCGGCTATCTGCCCCAGGAGCCTTCAATTTTCAGAAAGCTGAG
Source organism: Porticoccaceae bacterium (assembly GCA_029252555.1). GTDB lineage: Bacteria > Pseudomonadota > Gammaproteobacteria > Pseudomonadales > Porticoccaceae > HTCC2207. Next base: position 94,777 of record JAQXBF010000005.1, on the reverse strand, counting down.
TGTCGAAGATAATATTCTCGCTATTCTTGAGACTCGCCCTGAACTCAGTCGTCAGGAGCGCAGGCAGCGTTTGGAAGAGTTGCTCAATGAATTCCATATCTCCCATTTGGCTAAAAATACTGGCATGAGCCTTTCCGGTGGCGAGAGGCGGCGAGTAGAAATTGCCCGATCACTGGCGGCAAACCCACAGTTTATCCTGCTAGATGAGCCCTTCGCCGGGGTCGACCCCATATCGGTCAATGATATTAAAAATATTATTCGCCATCTGCGCGACAGTGGCATAGGTGTTCTTATAACCGACCACAACGTCAGGGAAACCTTGGATATTTGCGAGCATGCCTACATTATCGGGGAGGGCCATGTTATTGCTGAGGGCACCACGGAACATATCCTAAATGACGCAAAAGTGCGAAAAACATACCTCGGAGAGCACTTTACGCTCTAATATCAGCCTATTTCATAAATGGATGATTGCCAGCCAACCTAAATCGGCACTAAAATTGCATCCTAACACTTTAGATTGAAAATTTTCTATGCGCCCAGGCTTACAGCTCAAGATCAGCCAACAGCTCACGATGACGCCGCAGTTGCAGCAGGCCATCAAGCTGTTGCAGCTGTCGACCCTCGAGCTGCGCCAAGAGGTCATTGAACAGCTCTATAATAATCCGCTGCTGGAAATAGATGAAGACGACGGCAGTAGCCAAGAGCAAAACAAAGAGCAAAACAACCAACAGGACAGTGCAGAACAGTCGCCCACTGAAGATAGCGATGTCGATTTCAACACAGATGACCCCGGCCTCCACACCACCGCAGCAGACGCCAGTGAATTAACGGTTACCGAAGCCGAAGTGGACAGCGACTGGGAGAATAATGTTCCCATGGATTTACCCGTCGATGCCAATTGGGACGAAGTTTACAACGCACCAGCTCCGGCCAGTAGCGGCGGCGGAGAGGTTAATCTAGAGCAGGTTTATCAGGTCACCGAATCTCTCCAAGACCATCTCCATTGGCAGCTTAATCTAACCCCATTTTCTGATCGGGATCGGGAAATTGCCGAAGCCTTTGTGGACGCGATTAACGACAGCGGTTTTATCAGTGCCGATCTCCACGGTATCACCGCTCATATTTTGTATGATGACCCTGAAGACGCGCTGGAAGATGATGAACTAATCGCTGTACTAAAGCGCCTGCAACAGTTTGACCCCTCGGGAATCTTTGCTCGAGATATAAAAGAATGTCTGCTGATCCAGCTCAACCAACTGAGCCCGGAAATACCCTTTCTGCAACAGGCCAAACGGCTCAGTGCTGAATTTCTCGACGATATTGCCTCCGTTGAACTAAGCCGTCTGGGCAAAAAAGCAGGCTACAGCAACGACGAGACTCACGAGGCTATGACCCTGATTCGCACCCTGAATCCACGCCCCGGCGAAGCCCTGGCTGCTAACCAAGCAGAATATATTGTGCCCGATGTGTATGTCGAAAAAATTGCTGGTCGCTGGCGCGTGCAGCTCAATGACAGCAATATGCCGAGACTGCGTATAAATGACACCTACAGCAGCCTTATCAAACGCTCTGATAACAGTGACGAAAATCAATTTCTAAAAACTAATCTCGCGGAGGCACGCTGGTTCCTGCGCAGCCTTGAGAGCCGCAACGAAACATTGATGCGAGTATCAATGACAATTATTGATCTTCAGCAGGGCTTCCTGGATCATGGCCCCGTAGCCATGAAACCTATGGTGCTATCAGATATTGCAACCAAACTAGATTTGCATGAATCGACAATCTCCCGTGTTACCACCACCAAATATATGGCCACACCCCAGGGTATCTTTGAGCTGAAGTACTTCTTTTCCAGCCATGTTGGAACATCCGGTGGTGGAGAGTGTTCTTCTACCGCAGTTTGCGCTATCCTAAAAACAATGATCAATGCTGAACAGCCAGCAAAACCGTTGAGCGATAATAGGTTAACCTCATTACTAGAAGAACAGGGAATTCAAGTTGCTCGGCGAACTGTCGCAAAATACCGCGAGAGTATGGGGATTCCATCCTCAAGTCAGAGAAAGAGATTTGAAAATGCAAAGTAAAAGGAGAACTGCATGCAAATGACCATAAGTGGACACCATTTAGATATCACTGACCCTATCCGCGACTATGTCACCAACAAACTTTCCAAACTGGAAAGACACTACGAACAAATCACCAGTACATCCGTTATTTTAACCGTCGATAAATTAGCCCAAAAAGCAGAGGCCACCGTACATGTTTCTGGCGGCGATTTATTTGCCATTGCAGAGCATGAAGATCTTTATGCGGCAATCGATGCGCTCACTGATAAACTGGACCGCCAGCTGATAAAGCACAAAGAGAAACACAGAGGCCATTAGTTCAAGTAATGAAAATCACCGATGTACTGGCACCAACCATGACCAAATGCGATCTAGCTGGTGGCAGCAAAAAACGTGTTTTGGAAAATCTGTCGGCCTTCATCACCGAACAACTCGGTGGTGATGCCGAACAGAGCGATGGCTTATTTCATAAGCTGGTCGCTAGGGAGCGTCTCGGCAGCACCGGCATTGGCGAAGGTGTAGCCATACCCCATTGTCGTGCCTCTGGAGTTAAGCGTATCCATGGTTGCCTGATAAAACTGCAAAAACCAATCGACTTCGATGCCTTGGATGATCAACCTGTTGATCTTATTTTTGCTTTGGTGGTACCGGAGGAAAAAAATGACGAGCATCTGGCCACGTTGGCAAGAATAGCCGCACTGATGCAAAACGAAGCATCCAGACAGTCCCTGAGACAGTGCAGCAGCAATGAAGAATTATTTGCCACTGCCATTCAAATAGAGCGTGCTGACTAACCATGCGCCTAGTCGTTATCAGCGGCCGCTCCGGCTCCGGTAAAAGCTCAGCCCTCAATATACTTGAGGATGTCGGCTTTACCTGCATTGATAACCTGCCCGCCAGCCTGCTGCCCGAACTGATTACCCAGTTGCAAGCAGACAATAATAGCGATGAAGAATTAAAACTGGCTGTGGGTATTGATGCCCGCAACCTAGTGAGCGATCTCAATAAACTTCCAGAAATACTCAAACGTATTGCTGGCAGTGGTGTTGAGGTCAATGTCATCTTTTTGCGTGCCCACAGTAGTGACTTGCTGCGTCGCTACAGTGAGACCCGACGTAAACATCCATTAAGCACCGACCATATCAGCCTCAAAGAAGCGATTGGTCTAGAAAAAGATATGCTGGCGCCTATTGCCGATATCTCTGATCGTAATATCGACACCTCCGGTCTATCTCTGCACCAACTTAGAGACCTGATTAAAAATACTGTCGTTCCGCATAGCGATCAGCATATGTCTATTCTGTTTGAGAGCTTTGGTTTTAAGCGCGGCATACCAGAAGATACTGACTTTATTTTCGATGTGCGCTGTTTGCCAAACCCCTATTGGAAACAAGAATTGCGTGGCCAGACAGGCAAAGATCCAGAGGTCATTCAGTTTCTTGAGGGCCAAGTTGATGTGGCCTCGATGCTTGCCGATATTATTGGCTACCTAACAAGATGGATTCCCAAGTTTCAGTCCAATAACCGCAGCTATCTCACCGTTGCCATCGGCTGTACCGGAGGCCAGCATCGCTCGGTCTATATAGCCAACAGGCTCAGTGAACATTTCTCCAAAGAGCAGCCTTTTGTCCAAGTTGTGCACAAGGAGCTAAGCTCATGATCCGCTGCCAACTGCCTGTTATCAACAAGCTAGGGTTGCATGCCCGAGCTGCGACCAAACTGGCTAGCGCTGCCGCTCATCACCAATGCATCGTGCGCACTGGCAAAGAAGAACCTCTAGTCGATGCGAAAAGTATTATGTCCCTAATGCTGCTGGCGGCTAATCAGGGCACACAGCTTATCTTTGAATTTGATGGTCCGGATGAACAGGTAGCCTGTGATGAAATTACCGCATTGCTCAATGATTATTTTGGCGAAGGCGAATAAGTTCAGTCATTAAAAATTGCTAATTTCAGTAAAACCTATCAGTCGACGTCATAGCCCGCTAAAATAGAGTTCATTGGCAGCCCGTTAACCGCATCTCGCCGGTTTAGTTAGGGAAGAGATATGAGCAATATCACAGAAAATAATTTACTAGCCAAGCTAGGCACAACGATTGATTCAGTTACCCTGAATCAAGTTCGTCATATCCTCAATAATCTCGCCCCACCTGATGTTGCTCATCAGTTAGAAACAGCGCCGCCAAAATTTCGCCGCATCCTCTGGGAGTTGGTAGACCCTGAGATATCGGGCGAAGTTATTCAAGAGCTGTCCGATGAAATTCAAATTGAATTCCTCAATGAAATGGATGGTGCTGAAGTTGCCTCTCTAACCGAAGGCTTAGATGTTGATGATATTGTAGATATTCTCCAGCAGCTGCCTGATCAGGTTATTCCCGAAGTACTTAAGGCCATGTCTGTTCAAGACAGGCACCGAGTAGAATCGGTACTAACCTATAACGAGGATACGGCCGGTGGCCTGATGGACACCGAAGTCATTACCGTGCGGCCAGATATTACTGTCGATGTTGTGCTGCGTTATCTACGCCGTTTTGAAGAGATACCGGATACTACGGATAACCTGTTTGTCGTCAGCCGCAAAGATGTCTTTCTCGGCAACCTTCCCCTGGGCAAATTGTTGACATCCAGCCCCACCACCACCGTTCGTGAAGTCATGAATACTGAGGTTCAAGCCATTCACGTTAACCTCACTGACTCAGATGTTGCGCAGCTGTTCCAGCGCTATGATTTAGTCTCAGCTCCAGTAGTAGATGATCAAAATCATTTACTCGGCCGCATCACCATTGATGATGTGGTCGATGTTATTGTTGAAGATGCCGATCACTCATTACTGGCTATGGCCGGTCTGAGTGATACCGAGGACACCTTCTCTTCAATTGGGCGCACCGCACCCCGAAGAGCGCTGTGGCTGGGCGTGAATTTAGTAACAGCCATTCTGGCCTCTACTGCAATCAGTGTGTTCGAAGCGACATTGGATAAAGTGGTGGCCTTGGCTATTTTAATGCCCATCGTCGCCAGTATGGGTGGTGTGGCTGGTAGTCAAACCTTAACCGTGATGATTCGGGGTATGGCTCTGGGTCAAGTGGAGCGCAGTAATCTTCCCTGGTTGCTTAGCAAAGAATTTACCGTGGGCGCAGTAAATGGTCTACTTTATGCACTGGTGGTTGGCGCTGTGGTCTCCCTGTGGTTTCAAGATATCACGATGGCGTTAATTATTGGCCTGGCTATGGCCATCAACCTGATGGCTGCAGCTCTAACGGGAACACTGTTGCCTGTGCTACTGCGCTCTATAAAAATTGATCCAGCACTGGCTGGGTCAGTCATTTTAACCACAGTCACTGATATAGTCGGCTTCGTCTCTTTCCTTGGCTTAGCCGCGGTATTTCTTGCCTAATGACTGATAAAAACCAACATTCAGAACACCCGGAATACGACGGGCCCAGTAAATCGCAGCTCAAGCGCGACAGCCAGGCGCTGCAAGATATTGGCAAACAGCTGGTAGAAATGCCCAGCGGCAAGCTACAAAAATTTGATCTTCCGGAATCCCTCGAAGAAGCTATCTACGAGGCGCGGCGACTGAAAAGCCGCGAAGCCAAACGCCGTCATTTGCAATATATTGGCAAGTTGATGCGCACTCTCGATATTGATGTGATTCAAGAAACATTGGATCGAATGGATCATCAGTCGCAAACCTACAGGCAGCACTTTGCCAAGCTGGAAGAATGGCGCGATCGCATTATTAATGAGGGCCATAGTGCTATTGAAGCCTTTGTTGAACTGCACCCAGAAACAGACCGCCAGCAGTTGCGCAATCTGCAACGCCAAGCCAATAGAGAATTAGAAAAAAAGAAACCGCCCGCCGCCGCCCGCAAACTGTTTACCTACATTAGAGAAATAACTGAATAAGGCATAGCTAGATTTAAATAAGCTTGCGGTGCTGCTCTATCGGCATTTTGGTTCGGTACAGCTCAATCAGGCCCAGATCAATCTCAGCCACAGCAGTACCCGGTTCGTCATCCAGACAAGCCAGCACCTTGCCCCAGGGATCTACAATTGCACTACCGCCCCAAAGCCCGCGCTTTGCATGCTCCCGATCCACCATATTGGCACCAATCACAAATAACTGGTTTTCAATGGCTCTTGCACGCAGCAGTAACTGCCAGTGATCGGCACCAGTGATAGCAGTAAAAGCCGCCGGCACAGTGATAATCTCGGCACCCGAGTTGGCCAGTTTTTGATAAAGCTCTGGAAATCTCAGGTCATAACAAACCGTCAGGCCTAGCAAACCCAAATCCGTACGTACTGTTTTCACCCGCTCACCAGCACTAAAATCGTCTGATTCACGGTAGGCATTTTTATTGTCTTGGGATGCCACATCAGCATCAAACAAATGAATTTTATCGTAATGCCCTACAGCTTCAGCCTGCGGGTTAACCACATAGGATCGGGCGAATGATCGTGGTTTCGATTCTGCAACTGGGATAGTGCCCCCCACCAACCACAGCGCATGCTTGCTGGCCTGTTGCGACAAGAACTGCCGCACTGGGCCATCAGTATCAGACTCTGCACGACCAGCGGCTAAAAAGTCAGATTGCCCGTAATAGGCAAAATTTTCCGGCAGTACCGCGAGCTGTGCCCCTGCCTCAGCCGCTCTTTTCAACTGAGTTTCCGCATGCTGCAAGTTAGCTGCAACTGACCCTTGAGGTTTTAACTGAATGGCGGCTGCAATAATTTTCATTGGCGCTACTTCTGCTCAGTCTTTGAGGCATCAGGCTCAGGTTGTTGCTCAGAATTTTGCTCTAAATCCGATGCGGTATTTTTTAGTTCTGCAGCAAAAATCTTGTCGACAGCAACTTCCATATTATCCCAGGGGCCAGCAATTGTGTAGCTAATACTTGAGAGGCGATCTACCTGTTTTTCCACCAGCTTACTGGTCACATAGACTCCGGCGGCAGCGGGTAAACCACCAAGCAATGCCACCACCCAGGGTAAATTGGTAGCCACAGGGAGCGTCGCTACCAACTGGGCATCAACAGTTTCATCGATCAAGTTGAAGTCTCCCGCCATACTCATGCGGCCAGAAGGCATTTTCATTTTTAATGGATCACGTAATTTGGCCACACCATTTTCAAAGTGGATATTGCCCGCCAAATCATTGTAAGCCAGGTTCTGGCCCACCACATCAGAGAAATCTAACTGCAGACGGCGCAACCAGTTGGCAAAGTTAAACAGGCTGACTAACTTTAATGCCGCATCCGCACCGCCTGCAGATTTATAAAAGCTGCCATCCTTTAAATTAATTTCGAAGTCACCATTGAAGTTCTCTCGAGAGATATTCCAAGGTTTATCCTGCCAGGCTAAATCAACGGTCATTTTTCCAGAAGTACTATCTGCTACCTGGCCAATATTTAAGGCGGTAAACATATCACCAATATTACCTATCCCAATTGGTCCTACTAACCGACTGCCATATTCATTGCCATCAAAACTCCAGAAAAATTCGGTAGGCGGTTCATCGTCGAAAAGCCCAGGCTGAATACCAAACAGGTTGCCGTTAATGCGGTTAAAGGCGGCGCCAGAAACTTCTGGACGCATCTTGAAAGCGATTGAGCCCCATTCCACCTCTCCCACCGACAAACTATCGATAGAAAAATCAGCGGCTAAAAATGATCTCGGGTCGATAGCCTCTTGACCAATTTTCTCCTGCAAAAGCGCACTGGGTAAACTCAGTCGCGCAAGATCAACCTTGGGCACTAATTGCTGGTCAACGGGCAGACTCACCAGCCCATCTGCAAGTTCGCTGCTAAAACGAATGTCGGTAGCAGTATCGGTGAGACTAATCTCAGCCTGAATATCTTTGATATTAAAAGTGGCTATTTCAAGCTGATCAAATTGCAGGTCAAAAAGTGGGGCCCATAGGCGCGGTTTATCATCGACAGATTGTTTTCTGTTGCGGGTGAACAAGTCAATCGTCGGCTGCCAAAGGGCTAAATCAGTTGTTGGTAGGTAGGCTGCCAGCACCAGTTTATTGGCAACTGGGGCCGCTGTTGGCCGATCATAACGGATCAGCCCATCAGCTAACTCAGCCTCTGAAAAACTGAGTTGCCCGCTTAATTTATCGCCAAAGCTTAATTCGAGACCTTCCAATACTGGCCCAAATAACAGGGTCAAATCCAGTGCCCGCGACTCCCCAGAGGCTTTACCCAAAGGCTGGGGAAAATCTACTTCTACGTCGCGCATTTGGCTGAGCATCTGCAGTTTGATAGGTTTGTTGGAAGCAGCTTTAGGTAGACTAAGCAGCCCATCGATTGGAATGGTGCCCGAGATCACCTCAGTCCAAGGGAAGTCGATTAACTGATTCAGGCTCTCAGGTTTTATAGGCGTATTAAAAGCTACTTTTTGCTCGCCATCGGCAAGGTATAATTTTGCCGTTAGAGGCTGACCCCAAAATTGCCCTGAGATATTATCCGCCTGCAAACCATCTGGGACTGAAAATCTTATGGCACCAGAAAGCTTATTGGCCGAGAGTGGGGAATTTGGTATCGCCATCACTCCATCATTAATTATGCTACTAACTTGATAATCACCTTGAATCACAATGTCTTTTTCTCGCATCGCCCTGCTGATAATCGGGACTTTGAGGCTCATCTCAATTTCGGTTTGCCCTGCAAAATTCCAATCAACTAGGGCACCTATGTTTTTCTTTAAAGGCGACTGGGCCAGAATATCAATCGCTGCAGATAATTCACTAATAACAGAGCCATCAACATTTAACAGACGTTGCTGTGGTGGCACCTCGCCATCATAAATAGCGTCCGCATGAGTAATACTGGCATCACCAACCTTGCCGCTGGTAACTGTGCCCTCAACAAAACCATCGTCCACTAAAACCAGACTGTCCAGATCACGCATGCCTGGCCAATCTGGATGGTAGTTGATATCGGTATCTTCCATATCGAACAGCAGCTGGGTGGTTTTAGCCGCTTTATCCACTCGCGGTGGCCCACTGCGGAATAAAACACCAAACTCTTTGACATTGCCCCCGAGCACGGATTTCTTAAGCCAACTAGTTAAGTCTGGGGGTAATTTGTACGGCAAGTATTTGCTTCCATAGGCAGCATTTATATCGCGGCCACCCACTATAAGATTAAATTTGGGGACCGTACCATCGGGTGGCAGTTGCTGTTGCAAAGAATACATAATAAGGCTTGTGCCTACATCCATCTTGGCCAGTACCGGCTCACTGCGCACCACTAGAGTTTTAGTGTCAGGCTGCCAGTCTATGTAGCTAGTGCCAACGGCCATATCAACAGTCCGATAATCTCGGTAAACCTTAGGAAAAGAAACATCAAAGCCATCATGATCATCGACATGAAACAGGCCGCCTCTTTCATTGAGTTCAATATAGCCACTGAGCCCTTTTACCCCAGGGGCACCTTTATAGGGCTGCATATCAATGTTATCCAGATATGCCGAGGCATAGTAGCCGCTCTCACCCTGGCCCAAGGTTAGCCTGCCCAAGTCTCCTTGGGGGCGGACCTGATCAATAATGGTAAGAATTTGCTCAGAGGGAATGCGAGACTGCCCCAGCAAATCAGTTAGAACAGTCAGATCCAGATGATTAACAGACAGGTCAAAATCCTGCCATCTTGAACCCAGACGCTGATTAAAAACCAAATCAAGAGGGTCAATATCGGCATCTGACCAACTAAAGTCAAAGCCCTGTAGCCGGGTGCCCCAGTCAGACCCCGGGGTATACCAACCAGTTAGCTCGGTGCGAATATCCTGCACTGGAGGCACGTCCGCTAGCCAGTCTAAAGGGACTTCACTCACAGCCAGAGTGCCTTCAAAGTCGAAGGCACCGCCGGGATGAAAATCAATCCAGATTTCACCACTTGCATCGGCTCGAAACTCGGAGAGATTAGCAAACAGTTCTGGTAACAGGGGTTTAATTAATCTATTAAGCGGCGTGGATATATTGAAGCCTTCTAACTGTAAATAGCCATCAGCATAAAATGACGCTAAGTCGCCAGGATCGCCCTGTCCCTCGATCAATGCGTAAATTGGAACCTCTTCATCAGATATTCGCAGGTACAATTCTGCACGATGGAAATTCGTCTCATTTTCCAACTGCACATTGTCGCCATGAATCTGAATCATTTTTCCCGAAAAAAACTGCAGATCAAAAGTTACCTGTTTTAATAAAATTAGACGGCTATAGAAAATCAGATTTGAAATGATTCTGAGATCAGTTTCGGTTTCACTGCTGAGGCCCTTGAGGCCCCATTTACCGTCGGCATCTTCAACCAGCACCAATGCCAGTTTGTCCGCCACCAGTTCACGCCAGATTGGCGTCCTGTACTTTATTGTAGAAAATATATCGAGATTCGCTCGGCCGCGATCCAGCACCAAGGCAGTGCTTTGGTCTGCTGCAATAAGCTCTACCTTTTCTATATCTATGATTGGCTTTAGCCGAGGCCATTCCCCCTGCAATTTACCGAGATTAACCTGCATACCAATATTGTCGGTGATCGCCTGCTGTAAGTTTGGCCGCAGCTCATCAATACTGGTTATGGTTTGACGACCAATAACAATAAAAATAACTGTACCAATAATAAGCATGGCGCCAGTGAGCCAAAACCATCGGCTAACAAGCTGCATTATTTTGGTTAATTGGCTATTCATTCGTCGTTCTCAAACCGGGATAATATCGAACTGTTCGCGGGCAAATAATCCCTCAGCACGAAATTGAATAGTACGATCGATAAATTGTTCAAGGTCTGCAACCTGTGCGGAATCCTCATCCAACAATCTTTCAATCACCGCAGTCGAAGCCAGAACTCGAAGCTGATCGCATTCATAGGCTCGCGCCACACGCAAAATTTCACGGAGCACCTCATAGCTCACGGTCTCCGCTGATTTAATGGAACCCCTGCCCTCACAGGTTGGGCAAACCTCACAAAGCACATGTTCCAGGCTATCGCTGGTGCGCTTGCGGGTCACCTGCACCAAACCAAGCTCGGTAACACCGGAAATTTTGTGTTTGGCACGATCGCGATCCAGTGCTTTTTCAAATGTGCGCAACACTTGGCGGCGATGTTCTGCATCTTGCATATCAATAAAGTCGACAATAATAATGCCGCCCAAGTTGCGCATGCGAATCTGCCGTGCCGCCGCGGTAGCAGCCTCAAGATTAGTTTTATAAATAGTCTCTTCAAGATTGCGATGGCCGACAAAAGCTCCAGTGTTCACATCTACCGTGGTCATGGCTTCAGTCTGATCAATCACCAAATGGCCACCAGACTTTAGCGGCACAGAGCGCTGCAGAGCCTTGCCAATTTCGTCCTCAATACCATGGAGATAAAACAAAGGCCGCTCTCCCGGATAATGCTCAACCAGATTGGCAATTTCCGGACTAAATTTATTGCCAAATTTTACTAGCTCGGTGAGCACCTCCCGGGAATCCACAAGTATTTTTTCAACATCCTCAGAGGCCTTATCTCTCAGCACACGCTTGTAGAGAGGCAGCTCTTCATAAAGGCAGCTGGGGACCGCAGCACCTGTCTTGGCCTGCTCTATATGCCGCCAAAGGCGCTGCAAAAAGTGGATATCCGATTTCAGTTCACTGGCGCTAACGCCATCAGCTGCAGTGCGCACAATATAGCCACTGGGGCTTTGATCATCTTCCGCTAAAACAGAAGCAATCACTTCTTTCAGCCGCTCGCGCTCTTCTTCATCCTCAATGCGCTGGGAAACGCCTGTATGGGTGCTCTGATCCATATACACCAGATAGCGCGCAGCAATAGATAGCTGCGCTGTTAGTCGCGCACCTTTGGTAGTAATGGGGTCTTTAATCACCTGAACCAGTATTTTCTGGCCATCGTGGAGCAGAGTTCGAATATCTGGCCTGCCCGCATCCTTGTCATCTCCATTGCCGCATCTATCAAAATGCAGATCGTCGACATGTAAAAATGCAGTGCGCTCAGCACCAATATCAACAAAGGCCGCCTGCATGCCTGGCAGCATACGGACCACTTTTCCCATATAAATATTACCCACCAGACCACGCTTCTGATTGCGCTCAATCGAAATTTCTTGGGGCACGCCGTTTTCTACCAGGGCTACGCGAGTTTCCATCGGCGTAATATTGATAAGAATTTCTCGACTCATACTGTTTCCCGCAAAAAATTAAAACGCTTTTACTATTGCTGATATAAAACTGCAGCTATGATTTTACGGACTGCCAAACAGGTATATTAAACAAGTTTAATAGCTCTTCTGTCTGAGCAATAGGCAATCCCACCACACCACTATAACTGCCTTCTATGTTAGCAACAAAGATTGCTCCCAGTCCCTGTATCGCGTAAGCCCCAGCTTTACCCAACGGCTCGCCTGTTTCCCAGTAGTTGTGACAATCCTCGGTGGAAATAGGTCGGAATGTCACCGCCGTTTTAGACAGCCTTAAGGCTAATTCATCGCCTCGAGTAATGGCCACGGCAGAGAGTACTTGATGGGTGGTTGCAGATAACTGAGAAAGCATTGATAGCGCATCATCCCTACCCACCGGTTTACCGAGAATATTCTGGCCACAGACCACCGAGGTATCCGCCCCCAATGCTGGGAGATTCCCCGCCTGCAACCTATAACCAACCTGCGCCTTCTCGACCGCCATGCGGCTAACATAATCAACTGGAGATTCATTGGGCCTTTGACTCTCGTCAATATCGGCCGATATTTGTGTAAAACGCACACCTATCTGGGTGAGTAGCTCAGAGCGACGAGGCGAGGCAGATGCCAATAGAAGGTCGGGATAAGACAAGGGGGTTCCTAGCGGTTACAAACTGAGCAAAACCAACACTATCAATGGTGCAGATGAATCTTGGCAACAAACTTATCCACCGCAACCCAGGTCAGTACAGAGGTGAAAGCTAAAATATGTAACTGACTCAGATTTATCGGGATATCCCAGATAGAGAACAATGCCGCCTCAACAAGCTCACCAAATATCACCAAGATAAACACCAAAAACGCCCGATGAAATGAGGAGAAATAAGTTAGCCAGCGACTTAACAAATAAGCGACGCCTCCGCAGAGAGCAAATACCAGCACATAATGGCCAAGAGACGTGCGAAATAGCGCATCGGCAAATAGGCCAACCAGTGACGCAAAGCCAATACCGTACTGGGTGGGCACATAGAGAATCCAAGCGATAACAACCAGTAACAAAAAATTAGGCTTCCAGAGAATCCAGTCTCCAGAGGATGGCATAAGCTGCAAAAACACCGCGATTATCAATGAGATAATCACTGGGCTGCTGAAATTGACCGGGTTCAACGGCCGCTCCGGTCTGAACCTGTATCGCCGGTGGTAAATACCAATAGCAGATGTCGACTGCGGTCCAGTTCCGCTGATGGATCTACCTCAACATCAACAAAGATCTTACCGGGCTTTTGAATGATACTTATTACCTGCCCGACAGGGTAGCCCACAGGAAAACGACCACCCAAACCAGAACTCACCAGCTGATCGCCCTCTTGAATATCCGAGGTTGGAGAAACAAACCTCAGGGTCATGCGATTGTAGTCAGAGGTGCCCTCTGCAATTGAGCGCACACCATTGCGCAATACCTGTACCGGCAGCGCATGGTTACTATCGGTGATCAGCAGCGCTACACTATGGCTATCGTAAACAGAAACTATCTGCCCCATCAGCCCCTCTGCATCGAGAATCGGCTGGCCCACATAGACACCATCATCGCCACCACGATCGATGGTCACTGTATGACTTTGGGGGCTGGGAGAAACGCCGATCACCTCAGTGACCATCACACTATCCATCAGGAGCTCAGTGGCATTAAGCAACTGGCGCAGACGCAGGTTTTCCGCCGCTAGTTCTGACATGCGCTGCAGCTGGGCGCGATGAATCAGACTCTCTTGTTTTAGGCGGGCATTGTCTTTTTGAATATCTGCGCGGGGTTCAGTGTTCACTTGACCCCATTCCTGCAAACGCCCAGGAATGTTGGTTAGCCAATAGAATGGCCTCACCAGGTTATCAACAACTCTATAGATAGGCGACAGCCAAGTGGTGTAAGCGTCCACAGCCATCAAAGCGAACGAGAACAGGCCGACAATCAGAATTTTTCGGGCAGGGGAAACAGACTTGGAAAAAACGTTTTTAATAAGTCCGCTCCTAAAAACTATCTAATGGCCAATAGTTGGCAACTAACCCAACTAATGGGTCAGCGTATCCAACCTTCTGTTATCCATCATCTCAAGTGCTTCACCGCCGCCTCTGGCAACACAGGTGAGAGGCTCTTCGGCCAAAATCACTGGCAAGCCGGTTTCATGGGTCAGCAAGCGATCAAGATCTCGCAGCAAGGCACCACCACCAGTTAATACAATACCAGTTTCGGCAATATCAGATGCCAGTTCAGGTGGAGACTGCTCCAGTACACGCTTGACAGCTTGAACAATACCGGCCAGCGGCTCCTGTAATGCCTCAAGAATCTCATCACTGGTGAGCGTAAAGCTCTTTGGCACACCCTCTGCTAGATTGCGGCCGCGCACATCAATCTCGCGAACCTCTTTGGCCAGATAGGCAGCACCTATTTCCATTTTGATTCGTTCAGCAGTGGTGTCACCAATCACACTGCCGTATTTGCGACGTACAAAATTAACAATGGCTTCATCGAAACGGTCACCACCGATGCGGACAGAATCAGAAAATACCACACCATTCAATGACAGAATCGCGATTTCGGTAGTACCGCCACCGATATCCACAACCATAGAGCCCACGGCCTCTTCAACCGGGAGACCAGCGCCAATCGCCGCAGCCATTGGCTCTTCAATCAAAAACACCTCTCGGGCACCAGCACTGTAGGCTGATTCCTTGATCGCACGTTTCTCAACTTCCGTCGCCATGCAGGGCACGCAAATAAGTACGCGGGGGCTAGGTGGTACCAAACTTTTCGCATGCACTTTCTTGATAAAGTGCTGGAGCATTTTTTCCGTCACCTGGAAATCGGCAATAACCCCGTCTTTGAGTGGCCGAATAGCCGTTATATTGCCTGGAGTCCTGCCTAGCATCCGCTTGGCATCAACACCCACAGCTTCAACAATTTTTTGCCCTAGCTGCTGGCGAATGGCAACCACCGAAGGTTCGTTGAGAACGATACCTTTTTCGCGCACATAAATGAGCGTATTGGCTGTACCCAGATCAATTGATAGATCACTAGAAAAGAAGCCACGGAGTTTTTTAAATAACATCAATTACAGTTCCTCAATCACCATCTGTGGTCTCATCACACAAACAGCGTAAAATATGCTGTTACTATTCGATATAGTATAGCAACCAAGCAAGTGCTTAGGTCCCTATTTTCGTTATGTTGAGGGGAATTCTAGCCGATCTTGAACGAAAGTTCCTACTACTCTTTTAAAACATGCCGAAAAGAGGCCAAAAACAGTGGAAATAGGTGATTTTAGCGTTTTTTTACCCTGACCTGCGCGCTGTAATTGATGTAAAATTTGTTTTACTGGAAACCCTCCTATTTCAGTCAACCCAGAGATTAAAAAATGAACATTGAACGGCAGGAAATTGAAAAGCTGGCCACCTTGGCCCGTATTGCTATTGAGGAAGGCACTATTACCGGAGTCGGCGAGCGTCTTGGCAGTGTTTTAGAGTTAGTCGACCAACTACAGGCCGCCGATACCAGTGGCTTAGACGGCAAGTCATACAGCATACAAGCCATTCAGCGCCTGAGAGAGGACGAAGTCACCGAAATCAATCAGCGAGAAGCACTGCAGGCCTTGGCACCAGATACGGAAGAAGGTCTGTTTCTAGTGCCCAAAGTCATTGAATAGAGGCTCGCTTAAAGGCCGTGAGGCTGGATCCAGAGCACTTAATTTAGCTTGTAATCAGGCTTGAAAATACAGAGTCGAGATAGAAACCAGAATGCATAACCTAACCATTGCCGAGCTCATTAAAGGGCTGCAGAGCAAAGAATTTTCCAGTGTTGAGCTCACTCAGCACTTTTTAGACCGTATTGCCACAATGAACCCTGGCTATAACGCGTTGATCACCGTTACCGCAGACCAAGCCCTAAGAGACGCTGCAGAGGCTGATAGACGCCTGGCGGCGGGTAATGCGCCCGCCCTCTGTGGCGTACCCATGCTGCACAAAGATATTTTCTGCACTAGCGGTGTGCGCACCAGCTGTGGCTCAAAGATGCTGGATAACTTTATTCCCCCCTACAATGCCACAGTGGTAGAAAACTTCGAGCAGGCTGGCGCAGTGGTACTAGGCAAAACTAATATGGACGAGTTCGCCATGGGCTCCTCCAACGAAACTAGCTTTTACGGGCCAGTACAAAACCCCTGGGATACAGATTGCGTGCCAGGCGGCTCTTCTGGAGGTTCCGCCGCTGCCGTTGCAGCGCGACTGGCACCGGGTGCGACAGCCACAGATACTGGCGGCTCCATCCGCCAACCCGCAGCCCTTTGTGGTATCACCGGCTTAAAGCCCACCTACGGCAGGGTGTCACGCTGGGGTATGATTGCTTTTGCCTCCAGCTTGGATCAGGGCGGCCCCATGGCTCGCACTGCGGAGGACTGCGCCATCATGTTGAGCTGTATGGCCAGCTTCGATGAAAAAGATTCGACCAGCATTGATCAAGAAGTACCAGACTACAGTGCCACTCTAAGTAAAGATGTCCAAGGCTTGCGTGTCGGGGTTCCCGCTGAATACTTCTCTGAAGGCCTCAATCCAGGCACCGAAAAAGCCGTGCGCGCTGCCTTGGCAGAACTTGAAGCCCAGGGCGCTGAGATTATTGATATCAGCCTACCCAATACGGGCCTGTCAGTGCCTGCCTACTATGTGATTGCCCCCGCCGAAGCCTCCGCGAATCTATCACGCTTCGATGGTGTAAAATATGGCTATCGCTGTGAGGATCCCAAAGATTTGCAAGATCTCTATACCCGCACTAGAGCCGAGGGCTTTGGCGAAGAGGTTCAGCGCCGTATATTAATTGGTACCTACTGCCTGTCTGCGGGTTATTACGATGCCTACTACGGTAAAGCGCAGCAGGTACGGAAACTTATTCAGCAAGATTTTGAGAGGGCCTTCGCAACAGTCGATGTCATTATGGGCCCGACCTGCCCCACCCCCGCCTTTAAGTTCGGTTCCAAAGGCGATGATCCAGTAGCCATGTATCTGGAGGATATTTACACCATTGCCACTAACCTTGCCGGTCTGCCAGGCATGTCCGTGCCCTGCGGCATGGTGGACAACAAGCCCGTTGGCTTGCAGATTATTGGCAACTACTTTGATGAAGCGAGAATCTTAAATATCGCCCACCAGTATCAGCAGGCCACCGACTGGCACAATCAAGCGCCAGAAGGAGTTACCTCATGAGCTGGGAAACTGTGATTGGCCTTGAAGTGCATGTGCAGCTAGCCACCAAAACCAAAATTTTCTCCGGCGCCAGTACCGCGTTTGGCGCCGAGCCCAACACTCAGGCATGCGCCATTGACTTGGCCATGCCCGGCACCTTGCCTGTGCTAAACAAACAAGCCGTGCATTATGCTGTGATGTTTGGCTTGGCCATTGATGCGGAAATTGGCAAAGAGTCTGCCTTCGAACGCAAAAACTACTTCTACCCTGACCTACCCAAGGGATATCAGACCACCCAGCTAGAAAAGCCCATTGTCGGTCGCGGTAATGTCGAAATTCAGCTGGCCGATGGCAGAACCAAAAACGTTCGCATTCACCATGCCCATTTAGAAGAAGATGCTGGCAAATCATTACATGATGGTGACTTTCGTCATGGCGTATCTGGAATCGACTTAAATCGCGCTGGCACAGCACTGATCGAAATTGTCTCCGAACCCGATATGAGCAATGCCGAAGAAGCCATCGCCTTTGCCAAAAAGCTCCACAGTATCGTTACCTCCATCGGTATCTGTGATGGTGAAATGTCCCAGGGCAGTATGCGGTTTGACGTCAATGTCTCGGTGCGGCCAACTGGCGCCACAGAGCTGGGTACCAGAACTGAGACCAAAAATCTGAACTCATTTAAGTTTATGGAAGAGGCAATTGTCAAAGAGGTTGAGCGTCAGGTTGACCTAATTGAAGATGGCGGAACCGTAGTGCAAGAAACTCGCCTGTATAACGGCGACACCAAAGTGGCTCGCTCCATGCGCAGCAAAGAAGAAGCTAACGACTATCGCTACTTCCCCTGCCCCGATCTGCTGCCCGTTATCGTTACTGATGAAACCATTGAAGAATTACGTCGCAATCTACCGGAACTACCAGATGCCCGACAGGCACGCTTTGTCCAGCAGTACGGTCTCTTAGATTATGATGCCGGTGTAATAGGCAGCGACGCTGGTACGTCAGCCTATTTCGAAACCGCTGCAGAAAAGTCCGGCAACGCCAAATTGGCCGCTAACTGGACCATGGGCGAACTCGCCGCCAGATTAAACAACGAAGACCTCAGCATCGCCAATAGTCCCGTCAGTGCAGAGCAACTCGGTGGCCTGATGACCAGAATCGCCGATAATAGCATCAGTGGCAAAATGGCTAAAGAAGTGTTTGAAGGTATTTGGGCTGGCGAAGGCAGTGCCGATGAGATTATCGAAGCCCGTGGCTTAAAACAAGTCTCGGACAGCGGTGCACTGGAGCAGATGGTCGCCGACGTACTGGCAGCAAATCAGGCTATGGTGGATGACTACATCAACACTGACGAATCCAAGCGTAAGAAAAAGCTAGGCGGGTTTATGGGGCAGATTATGAAAGTCTCCAAAGGCCAGGCCAACCCACAGCAGGTCAATCAAATACTTGCCAACAAGCTTAACGAACTACTGTAAAAATTTTAGGGAAGATCATGCTTAAGAAAGATAAAGAAAAGGTTCTCGGTGAAGTTTTTGACGACGCTCGAGTGAAAAGCTTCTTGAATTACGAAGCACCAACAGGCGTAAACACCGATTTTCATCTGCTGGAAAAAGCCTATCGCGGGATGAATATTGACAATTTTTCCACCTTTTTAACTTTTTTTACCCAAACCGGTCACGATTTGAATGCCACCAACCCTGAGGGTGAAACATTAACCCAAATCGCCAGCCGGCACGGTCACGGTGCTGACTATCTGAATGCCCTAAAAACCGCTGGAGCCCTGTGAGCGCCAAAACTAAAACAGTCACAACCATGCTGGGGTACCTGCTTACTCTGGCAGACAAATATAGCCCCCGTCGCTTTACTCGCAAATCTCTACCCAGCAATTTTAATTACCTGCCCATCAACAACCATCTCTCCACCCTCGGCCAGCCCACAGAATAGCAATTCAGCAGTATTAAAGCCGCTGGATATGAGGTCATTATTAATCTGGCTCCACTATGCCGCCAACATGCGCGTGTCTGCTTTCCTGCTTCGCTACCGTCGGGATGTCCTCAAGGAGAGCACCGCCACCGCTAAACTGGATCTGGACAAAATCTGACAACCAATGGATGTGTGGGAACAGTTTATAAAGTAATGACATAATCCTTCAAATACTGTTATAAACTAATCGTTAATTTCAATATAACTAAAACAAGGGGTACAAAATGAAGTTTCTAGATAACCTGTTGGATGGCCGTGAAGAACAGGCTTACGCATTGCTCAGAATTGTCACTGGATTTTTATTTATCTGGCATGGCGCACAAAAGCTGTTTGATTTTCCAAAAGATTTTCCCTACCCGCTAAACCCTCTCATGTATTCAGCCGGCACCATTGAACTGGTTGGCGGTGTATTGGTAATGATTGGCTTGTTCACCAGGCCCGCCGCCTTTATTTGCAGCGGTACCATGGCAGTGGCCTACTGGATGGTTCATGGTTTGAATAATATTCACCCCATGTTAAATGGTGGTGAACTCGCTGCACTGTACTGCTTTGCCTTTTTATTTATCGCAGCACGCGGGCCCGGCATATGGAGCCTCGATAAATAAATGGCCTGTCGGTAAGGACGCCACAAAGCTTCCCGTAGTCACTGATTACTCAACTGCGCCTGCTAGCCGAAGATATCAAGCGCTGCCAGCTCTGCGAGCCCGAGCTGCCCTTTGGGGCGCGACCAGTATTGCAGGTGCATCAGCATGCCAGAATTCTTATCGCTGGCCAGGTACTGGGGCGGCGTGTTCACAACTCCGGTATTCCCTTTGGTGACCCCAGCGGCGATCGTTTAAGGAGCTGGCTGGGGGTCACACCATAGCTGTTTTATGATCCACGGCTGTTTGCCATAGTCCCAATGGGGTTTTGCTATCCCGGCACAGGCAAGTCAGGAGACCTGCCACCAAGACCAGAATGCGCAGCCACCTGGCGCGCCAAGCTGTTAAAGCAATTACCCAACATCAAAACTACATTGATGATAGGAAAATACGCTCATGATTATCATTTTGGTCATAAAAGCCAGACAGTCACCTACCTCGTCAGCAACTGGCGTCAGCACTGGCCCATTGCAGTTCCACTGCCCCATCCCAGCCCAAGAAACAACTTATGGCTGCGAAAAAACCAATGGTTTGAGGTTGAGACTGTTCCAGAAATACAAAGGCTTATTAGAGCCCTGCTGCAGGCATAGCCTCAACAGACCTTATTTTATTAGTCATCAATAGATATAAATCAAAGCAACATTTCACCAGCCAACCTAATCTTTACCTGCGCTTACATCAACAGGAGGTTGCTGTGCACATGGTAAAATTAGATCGTAATCTAGTGATATTCACGTCAGCCTTTCTGTCTATTCTCCCGGTACTCTGTCTAATCATTATTGTGTTGCTGTCTGTGGTGCAATAAATCTCCCTCTATTTACAGCAGCTCAAGGTGACACACAGAGTATAAAGTGCTCCAATAGATGCCTATAAAAACAATAAGAGATAGTCATGCAAGTATCCTCTTTCGAGAACTGCGGTGCCCTTGTAAGCGACCTGCAACTAGCCACCATGAGCGATACCCAGCTGGCCGACCTACGCAACGCATTCACCGAGCATGGCCTGCTGTTTTTCCGCGATCAAGAACTGCCCCCAGAAGAGCACCTGCGTTTTGCCCGCCGCTTTGGCAAAATTGTGGTAAACAAGTTTTTTAAAACCACTGAAGAGCATCCAGAAATTGCCGAGGTGCGCAAAGAAAAAACCCAGCAGACCAATATTGGGGGCGGCTGGCATACGGACCATTCCTACGACCATGAACCTGCGCTAGGCAGTATTTTAGTAGCCCGCACATTGCCCGAAACTGGTGGCAATACCCATTTTGCCAATCTCTCAGCAGCTTATGATGCCCTGCCAGACAACATGAAAAAACGCATCGAGAACCTACGTGCCGTGCACTCAAATACCCACCTATACGGCGAGAATGGTCTCTATCGTATGACCGATCTGGCCGAGCAGTTGGGTGGCATGGATCGTGTGGGCGACGCCACTCACCCGGTAGTGATTCGCCATCCGCAAAGTGGCCGCAAAGTGCTCTATGTGAATCCCGGCCACACCATTCAGTTTGAAGGCTGGGAATTTGCCGAGAGCCGCGAGTTGCTTGACGAGCTCTACGCTCATGTGAATCAGCCGCAATTTACCTGCAACTTTACCTGGCAGCCAGGCTCTGTGACATTTTGGGACAACCGCTGCACCTGGCATATGGCCGACAATGACTATCAGGGGCAGATGCGGCTGATGCACCGCATTACCCTTGCGGGCACAGCGCTAACTGCAGCTTGATGATGTTGGCTGGCCTAATAAATCAATAGAATGCCGCTGCCGGCGGTAAAATCTGCGATAATCTAGCCATGCCTGCTATGCGTAAAAAATCGGACCTTCCCAGCAAGATATGCCCCGTTTGTGAGCGCCCATTTACCTGGCGCAGAAAATGGGCAAAGGTCTGGGACGAAGTGCGCTACTGCTCAGTGCGCTGTAAATCTAATGCCAAAAAACAATAAGCTCCAAAACTATGCCCATCTCTCATAACACCGACGTTTTAATTATCGGCGCTGGCCTTGCAGGCCTCAGCGCAGCCAATGATCTGCAGCAGGCAGGTTACAGGGTAATGGTGGTCGACAAAGGTAGAGGCTTGGGTGGCCGACTGGCTGGGCGACGTATTGGCGACGCCACCTTTGACCATGGCGCGCAATTTATGACTGCCAGAGAAAGCCGATTTAAAGCAGAGGTCGAAAGCTGGATTAAAGCGGGTGTGGCAGAAGAATGGTACAGCAGCTATCCGGGGCAACCCAATGGTCACCCCAGGTATCGCGGCGTGCCCACCATGACTGCAGTAGCCAAACATCTGGCAATAGATATTAATGTCATCCGCGCTACCAGAGTAGACGCTATAAGCTCGCAGCAAACTAGCTGGCTGGCCGAACTAGATAATGGCGACACAGTGACCGCCAACAAACTACTTATCACCTCCCCAGTGCCACAAACTATAGATCTGCTAGCCACTGGTAATATTGCCGTACCTGCAGACAAACAGGCGCGCCTGAACCGTATTCAATACGAAAGCTGTCTGGCCGTGATGGCCACTCTCGATGGCCCTACAACAATAGAAGCTCCTGGTGCTATCGCACTAGAAAATGGTCCTATAGCCTGGATAAGCGACAATCTGCAAAAAGGCGTATCCAAAATACCAGCCGTCACCATTCATGGCAGCGGTGAGTTTAGTGCCAAGCATTTTGAACAAGACCGTATGGCCATGGGCCAGCAGCTTATTGACGCTGCCGCCCCGTATCTTGGGATCGCCAAGGTCACCGAATATCAGGTTCATGGCTGGCTTTACAGCAAGCCCACAATAGTCGACGAAGCGCCCTGCATATTGTTGAGCGAAGCAACCAGTTTGCCGCCTCTGGCTCTGGCGGGCGATGCGTTTGCCGGCCCTAGATTCGAAGGCGCCGTTCAGTCCGGCTGGGCCGCTGCCAAAGCCCTTATGGGTGCCAACTGACAAAACACAGCTATAATGGAGGCCTACTCAATGCTTAAACAGCCAAGCCAATGAACAACCTCTATAGCCGCAGTGGTTCTATCTGCGAACTCTGATCCAGCCGCAATAATCTGTCCGTTTATGCCATTCCACCAAATAATGATGGCAGCACTGAACAGTCATTATTAATCTGCAACATCTGTACAGATCAAATCAATAATCCAGATAAAATGGATACTGACCACTGGCGCTGCCTCAATGACAGCATGTGGTCGCAAGTGCCGGCGATTCAAGTGATGGCCTGGCGGTTGCTAACCAGACTGTGTGCCGAGGGTTGGCCCCAGGGTCTGCTGGATATGCTCTATCCGGATGATGAGACTCTGGCATGGGCGCAGGCAGAAAATACAGATGATCTAGACAGCCGTGTGCATAAAGATAGCAATGGCGCAGTGCTATCAGCAGGTGATACGGTAACTCTAATCAAAGATTTGGATATCAAAGGTACTAGCTTTAAGGCTAAACGTGGCACCGCGGTACGCAATATCTGATTTGTATCCAGCAATGAGAAACATATAGAAGGTCGAGTAGACGGCACACAGATTGTAATATTGACTAAATTTCCAAAGAGGGTGAACTAATGGCACAAACAGAACAAGAACTGAGGGCACAGCTGGCAGCATGCTACAGAATCTTTGACCATATAGGTTGGAGCGAAATGATCTTCAACCATATTACCGCCAAAGTGCCAGGGCCTGACCACCATTTTCTGATCAACCCCTATGGGCTCCACTACAGCGAAGTCAAAGCCTCTAACTTAGTCAAGGTTGATATCGACGGCAATATAGTCGAAGACACAGATTACGCGGTAAACCCTGCGGGCATTGTTATTCACACTGCCATTCATGCCGCACGCCCAGATGTGCACTGTATTGCCCATACTCATACCAATGCTGGCATGGCCGTGGCCTGCTCCGAAGAAGGTCTGCGCAGCGACAATTTCTACTCGGCACTGCTGCACAACCGAATTGCTTACCATGACTTTGAAGGCATTACCGTAATGGATGACGAGAAGCCCCGTCTGATCGCTAATTTGGGTGACAAAAGCCTAATGATTCTGCGCAATCATGGCCTGTTGGTGGGGGGGCGCAGTATTCCAGAAGCCTTTATGAATCTATGGGCTATGGAGCGCGCCTGTGAAGTGCAGGTAGCAACAGATTCCACTGGCCGACCCAGTATTCCCGTTAGCGATGAAGTGTTGGCTAAGTCGGAACAGCTAATGGCCATGCAAGCCATGGGCGGGCCTGCTGGGGAACTGGAATTTAATGCGTTTACTCGTCTTGTTGAAAAGGTCGATCCTTCTTTTAAGGATTAGTAGCTTTAGGATTAGTAGCTTTGGGAGTAATAGCTCTAGGGGTAGCAGCCAAAGAGCGAGTAATTTAGGGAGTGATATACCGTTAACCAACTCAAGGATGAATATTATGAAGATACATTTCTACCTGCTAGCCGCCGGTGTTATGGTGCTATTGTCTGGTTGTGATAATGCTCCAGTGTCGGAAGAAGCTGTTTCCTCAGAAACTGGATATACAGATGTTGCCAGCGTAACACTAGAAGTTGGCTCGCCAGCTCCAGACTTCAAACTGCAATCCCTAAGTGGCGATTGGGTGCAACTATCTGAACTGCGCGGCAACAAAATCTTAATGATTTTCTATCGCGGACAATGGTGCCCAGTCTGCATCAGCCATTTACAAGATATCCAAACCATACTGCCAGAATTGGAGGAACGTGGTTATCAGGTACTGGCTATTAGCCCAGACTTTGCAGCCGATATGCAGAAAATGGCAGACCGTATGGACCGCCCCTATCAGTTTTTATCGGACGTTAATCTCACAGTCACCGAGCTCTATGGCATAAGGCGCGATGAAGAACTGCCCCATCCAGCGGTGAAATTGCTCGATGGTAGGAGAATAGTGGAGTGGTTTTATATTGGTGAAGACTATATGCAACGGCCCAGTGGAGAGCAGTTGCAACAGGTGCTTGACCGCCTCAACTTCTAACAGAGCCAGGTACAAAAACGCCCCTTTTTAGGGGCGTTTTTGTACCTGGCTCTGTTAGTGCTGTTCCTTAGCTCCTTCGATGGTTTAAGGCTAGCATTTCAGCAGGTGATAATTACTTCATTAAATCCCGCGAAATAATCAGTTTCATAATCTCATTAGTGCCGCCATAAATACGCTGGATTCTTGAGTCTGCGAAGGCGCGGCACACTGGGTACTCCCACATATATCCCCAGCCACCAAATAGCTGCAGGCATTCATCGGCCACTTTGCACTGCAGATCTGTCGTCAGTAGCTTGGCTTTGGATGCCGTTACTGTATCCAACTTATCTTCCAGCAATAACTGAGTACAACGATCCGTATACACCTCGGCACAGTCTACCTCAGCGACAAGTTCTGCCAGCTTGAACTGAGTATTTTGAAACGACGCAATAGTAGTACCAAAGGCTTTACGCTCTTTGGTGTAATCAATAGTGGCTTCAAGAATTGCCCGAGCATTGGCAACTGCACCCACTGCAATAGACAGGCGCTCCTGGGGCAAGTCTTGCATCAGATAGATAAAGCCGCGGCCTTCTTCACCCAATAGATTCTCTTTTGGGACTTTTACATCCTGAAAAAACAGCTCCGAGGTATCTTGAGCTTTTAAGCCGAGCTTATTTAAGTTTTTACCTTTGCTAAACCCGGGCAAATCCGCTTCTACTAGAAATAGACTAATGCCTTTAGAGCCTGCACTGGTGTCCGTCTTGGCAACCACAATTACCAGACCAGCTTTTTGCCCATTGGTAATAAAGGTTTTGGAGCCATTGAGAATATAATGGTCACCGTCCAGGACTGCCGTGGTATTGGTGCCTTGCAGGTCCGAGCCTGCACCTGGTTCGGTCATGGCAATGGCCGTAATAAGCTCACCAGTAATACAGCGCGGTAGATACTTCTGCTTTTGTTCTTCACTGCCATAGCGAACGATATAAGGCACGGTAATATCATTGTGCAGAGTCCAGCCAAGACCTGTGCAACCAGAGCGACCAATCTCTTCATTGACGATGCAGTTATAAAGAAAATTGGTTCCAACACCACCATACTCTTCCGGGATCATTGGGCACAAAAAACCCTGCTCACCGGCCTTCAGCCAGATGTCGTCGCTGACCATGCCGTCTTTTTCCCACTGTTCATGGTGGGGCATGGCTTCAACTTCGATAAATTTGCGCAGGCTATCGCGAAACATGTCATGGTCGGAATCGTATAGTGTTCTCGGGATCATAATTACCATCTCTTCTTATATTTTTATTTATGACTAAATAATATCAACGATATTAAAACAACGCAGTGATCCGGGCACCCAAAATGACTGTTTCAGTGACCTTTGGGTACTCGGCTATCCGCTTCTGTTAATAACCTACGATGCCAAATACCAGTATCCCCAAACCAATGGTCCAGTAAACACTTCGAGTTTTGTAAGCCGCAGCAACAGAAACTACCGCCCCCCATAAATAAGGGTTAGAAACCGCTGTATCTAATTCGTGATTATGCACAAAAAGGATCGGCGTAGTAATCGCGGTTAACACTGCGGGGCCGCTGAAGCTCAGCAGATATTTTAGATTGGGCCCGAGTCTAATTGGCAGCCGACCTTCGAGAAACAGATAACGAGTGCCAAAGGTAATGCAGGCCAATAGGAATATGGTTAGCAATGTCATCGCAGCCTGCCTTCATTTCGCCCCGTGACATAGCCAGTAAGCATCGCCAGTAAAGCGGCGCACACCAACCCCAACTCAAACTGACAAAGACTGAAGACCACACCGGCCACAGCAGCGACCAATACCGAGACTAAAGTGGCCAGAGATTTAATCTCCGGCACCACCAGTGCGATAAAGGTCGTGGCGATAGCAAAGTCGAGACCCAGCTCGGTAAGATCGGGCAGTGAAGCACCAGCGACTATTCCCGCAAAGGTCCACAGATTCCAGGCGAAATAGAAACTGCCACCAGCGCCCAGCGCGTAGTAAAGTCGAAATCGAGTTTTGTAGGCGCGCCGATCACCGGAGACTGCAAACAGCTCATCGGTAAGCAGAAACCCCAGCCCCAAACGCCATCGCATGGGCTTTGGGCTAAGCCGGTCACGCAAAGTCAGGCCATAAAGAAAGTGCCTTGAACTAATCACAAATGCACTGAACAGCACAGTAATCAATGAAGCATTATCTGCGATCAATTCCACAGTGACAATTTGCACTGCACCACCAAAAATAATCGCAGAAAACAGCTGTGCCTCCAGCCAGCTAAAACCGCGCTGAACCGCTAGGGAACCAAAAAGAATCCCCCAAGGCAGCACCGCTAAACTCAGCGGCAACATATCAACAGTGCCTTTTTTAAGGGCAGCAACAAGCCCCCGCCGGCTCTTATTCATTATCTATCTCAATCAAAAGAATTCTTTAGGCCAAATTAAAATCAATTACATAAACTTGCGGATCAATGCGTTAGGCATAATATCCAACATAAGCGCCACATAACGCCATCGCTTGGTAATAAAGACATGATTCTTTTTACGATTAATCGCGGTAACCATCTGTCTGACACTTTTGTCTAAAGGTGCCAACCACATAGGGCGACCTTCGACCATTGCCGTTTCTACGAAGCCGGGCTCAACCGTGGTCACAGTAATTGGCATCTTTGAACGCACCGCTCGCGAGCGCAAACCATTTAAATAATTTGAGGCAAATGCCTTGCTTGCATTGTAGGTAGGTGTGAGACCCCCTGAAAAATGAGCTGCCGCTGAAGATATTCCCACTAGATGGCCACCACCACGTTTTACAAAATGGTTCATTGCCACCAACGACATAGCCGCAAACCCGCGCACATTGACATCAATCATCTGCCGCTGCACATCCCAATCCAACAGACGCTCTTTGCTACCCACACCTGAATTTACAATAATCAACTCAACATCACACATCTTTTCTAGCAGGCTTGTTAACTCAGTTTGAGACTGTTCGGCACTGGCCACATCTGTGGTCTGAACAAAGTGTTCCCCAGGCAGGCTAGTGGCCAGTTTATCCAAGCAATCCCCTCTGCGGGCCATAAGACCCAGCTGGTATCCCTGCGCAGCCAACTGCACTGCCAACTCCCAACCTATACCTGAACTGGCGCCAACAATAATGCCCTGCTTCATTCCACTACCCCTTAAAAGTTTGTGATTATTCATTATTCGGGCAGGCATTCTAGCTCCACAGAGCCATACATAGAAGTGGTATATAAAGCTAGCGGGCTCAGAAAATAGCAGGTTTAGTGGGTCGTGAGCTACGATTTTCAAACAGGACGTATTCAATTCGGCCATGAGGCATTAGACGGCTTGTATCAATCTCGAAAAAATCTAGCAAGTCAGAGAGGTCTCTTTGGGAATGCGGATATATTTGGGGCTGATCCCCTGTTATCTCACACTGACTGTGCCTATTTGCGCTTTCAATGCCGTATCTACAATGGGGTAAGTGGTTTCTAGCGTTAAGCAAACCCAGGCTATAGCCACGAGAGTAGTTATCAATATAGGGGCTTAAAGCAACTATAAACGCCTTTAGAGATTGCCGATCGAGATAATTAAAGAAGTCCCAGAATAAGCAAATATCAATGACCATATCCGGTTTGAGATCTAATCCTGCTTGGAAGTACTCAACCAGTTCGTCATGGCCTGCCTCTTCTGGCCTTTGGCCCAAAAAGTCAGGAGAGCTAATATCGAGGAAATTAAGCCTACATTTAAGCCAGTTAAAAAACTGAACCGTCGATGATGAGGCATAACCCATATCCAAAACTAACAGGCATTGGCCTGGTCGAACTCGCTCGAACAGCTGGCCAAAAAGATTGCTGCGTAACACCCGACTGAGCATCGGCTCATTCTTCTGTGCTGAGATTTTTCTCATTGACCGCAAACTCATCATCACTCTAGTTTCCCGATCATAAACACGATAGCAAGGTGCTTGGTAAAAAAGCTCTGCACGGAGAAACCAGATTTATTAATTAAATAACCAAACTTCAGGAGGCTTTTGCGCCAGCTTCAGTTCCAGCGCGATGGGGTTTGATATTGCGGAAGAAGAAACTGGCAGATCAGTGACTGATGCATCATCTAGGTCCATCGCTATGCTACCTTTGATTTTGGCACCATCTTCCAGACTAACCCTAGGCGAATCTATATTACCAAGCACATTACCAGTCTTGGTAATGATGCCATTTTCGTCGCCGGAAATATTACCTTTTACAGTTCCCTCAACGCGCACGATTTTGGCGAGAATATTGGCTGTCAGAGAGCCAGAAGCGCCAACCACCACTTCGCTATTTTTTGCTGTAATACTGCCTTTAACAGTACCTTCGATAACGAGATTTTCTTCACTAGTAATTTTACCGTCAATTTTGAAACTTGCACCAATCATGCTAGAAACTCCTGATAATGAATTTGAGCCTTGGCTCAAAGGCTGGTCATCAGCGGTAAATGTTTTAGCCATAGCTGAATTGTATTTTTCCCTAATTTTACTTATATCAAACATATTAATTACCACGTACTAATAATCTAAACAGACCAGAAATCTATTGCTAGTAATAGATTCGCTTAGCACTATGTAACATAATTAATTATGCTCTTCTGTATTTTAGAGGATTATTATTTAGCCAAACCTTCAATTATCTCCTGGGTTTCTAACCAGTCGGCTTCTAACCCTGACAGGGCTTTCTTTATTAATGCCTGCTCCGAAAGGCATTTCTTGAGCCTATCTTTATTGCTCTCATCATAAATTTTAGCATCAGCTAGTTGGTCTTCTATCTCCTGTAATTTTTTTTGCTCCCTATCAATTTTGGATTCCAATACTTTGATCAGTTTATTTAAAGGAGCTAATTTTTTACGGCTCTCCGCCGACTGCTGCCGAGCTAGCTTCTTATCAACGGGAAGCTCTGCAACCACTGTTTCAGAGAGGCCAATATCTCTGGAAAAGTTTTTCAACCAGCTCTGATAATCTTTTAGGTCGCCATCAAATTCCGCAACTCGTCCCTCAGCAACAAGATAGAACTCATCCACCGTATTGCGCAGCAAATGACGATCATGGGAAATTACCACCAGCGCCCCTTCATAGCTCTGCAGGGCCATGGTCAGAGCATGGCGCATTTCAAGATCCAAGTGGTTGGTTGGCTCATCTAAAAGAAGTAAATTAGGCTTTTGCCATACAATGAGTGCCAGTGCCAAACGCGCTTTTTCACCGCCGGAGAAATCCTTGATAACATCTAGTGCTTTGTCATCATGGAAGTCAAAGCCACCCAGAAAATTTCTGATTTCCTGATCCGTGGCCTGGGGACGGATACGCTGTAAATGTAAAAATGGGCTTGCCTGTAAGTCTAAAACTTCAAGTTGATGCTGCGCAAAATAGCCAATTTTTAGATTATCACCATAGACTCTTTCACCAGACAGTAAATCTAGATCACCAGTCAGGCTATTTATTAATGTTGATTTCCCTGCGCCATTGGGGCCCAGCAAACCAATTCTTGTGCCAGGCTGTAAATCGAAATTAACCTGAGATAATATTTTTGTATCTCCATAACCTAACTCGGACTGAGTAATATTAACCAGGGCACTGTGGGCTTTCTTAGGTTCCGGAAATTTAAAATAAAAGGGCGAGTCTATATGGGCCGGAGCAATATTTCCCATCCGCTCCAACTCTTTAATACGACTCTGAGCCTGTTTGGCTTTTGAAGCCTTATAACGAAAGCGAGCGACAAATGCTTCAACATCTTTGCGCCGTTTTTGCTGTTTTTCAAAACTCGCCTGATGCAGTGCAAGACGCTCTGCACGAACTCGCTCGAAGTCAGAATAATTGCCCTTGTAGCTAATCGACTGCTCGCGCTCTATGTGCACAATACGCTCGACTACATTGTCAATAAAGTCCCTATCGTGGGAAATAATTAACAGAGTACCCGGATACACTTTTAGCCATTGCTCGAGCCACAAAGTCGCATCCAGATCTAGGTGGTTAGTAGGTTCATCCAGCATAAGTAAATCGGAAGGGCTCATAAGTGCCTGAGCAAGATTTAGCCTTATTCGCCAGCCCCCAGAAAAGCTACTGACCGGGCGACCAACTTCGGACTGGTGGAACCCCAAACCATGGAGTAATTGCTCGGCGCGGTACTGGGCATCAAAACCATTGATGGCGTCCATCTTTTCATATTCTGTAGCCAACCGATCGTTATCTTCTAACTGTAGGGCCTCTTCAATGGCCACCTCAGTGCGACGTAATTCGGGGTCGCCATCCAACACATAATCCAATGCGCTGCTATTGGTGCTGGCTAGCTCCTGGGCCATATGCGCTATATTCCAATCACTGGGGATAAATAAATTGCCCGCATCTGGCGCTATTTTTCCCAGAAGTAGCTTGAAGAGGCTCGACTTACCACAACCGTTTGCGCCAATAATACCTATATGCTGGCCTGGATGAATCACGAGCTCCGCTTCCCTGAGAAGCACCTTGGTGCCGCGACGCAATTCTATATCTGACAATGAAATCATGGCGGATCTATTAGTTCTTGTGTTCTTGGGTTAGTGGTTTATGAGGAGAATGAGACAAACATATATTTTGTTGCATAGACCAAATAGCGCGGGTCATAATCCCTGCCGATTATTATAACAGAACCCCCTTCAGGAGACGTCAATGGGCCTTAATGTCGGTAATAAATTATTTATGGTTTTAGGTGCGCTGTGGTTTTCATCTTTATCTTTGGCCATTGATCTGGAGGCAGAGCGGCTTATCGATAATCTGGCTAATCAGAGATTCCATAAACTTGGCCATCCGCAAATCAAAACTGATTCCATTAAACCTGTTCTGGCCACGGCACAACGGCCCCACCAGCTGCTTGTTATTAGCGTAGAGTTTCCCGACCTGAGCTATGACCGCTTTGCCGGAGATAAAAAACAAGACAATAAGAATCGCCAATACTTTCAGAAGCTCTTATTTGGAGGCTCAGTCAAGAAGCCCTCCGAGGGCACCCTATCCCATTATTATCGCCACCAATCCAAGGGGCAATACAATGTCACAGGTAAGGTTCTGCCGACGGTTCGGGTAGAGAAACCACTGGCTCATTATGGTGGCCCCCTTCAAAACAGCGATGGTAGTTGGCGTAACGACGCTAAGGCCGACAAATTGGTCTCCGATGTTCTAGCCGTCGCCTTCAGCGACAATCCTGACTTTCCCTGGACTGACTATGATATCTGGGATCCTATGGATTTCGATGGTGATAACGAGCGCAATGAAGCAGACGGCTATCTTGATCATCTAGTTATCGTCTATGCAGGCAAGGGACAGGCTTCCTGTCAGGGCCTTTATAAGCTCAGCGAAAAATTGAATGCCAATGCCACCGAGGAAACATTGCAGACATTATCATTGGAAGAGCGGCAATGTGCTGATCGCATCTGGCCCCACAGAGGGTTATTGAGCACAGATATAGGCAAAGGCCCAGTTGTTGAGGGCTTGGTGAACGGTCGCGGCGGTAGCAAGATTACGGAAGGTCTTTGGGTGTATGACTACAATATGCAGTCCGAGTACACGGAAGTCGCTACGTTTATCCATGAATTTGGTCATAGCTTGGGGTTGCCAGACCTCTACGCGCGGCAAACTAATAACTCAACGGCCTCCTGGGATTCAATGTCATCAACCGCCTCACCCGAGCCTCAGGAAATGAGTGCCTGGTCGCGCATGGTACTGGGCTGGCTCAAGCCCTGTGTTGTCAGACCACAGGGTTTTGGTGGCGATAAGCGCCAGTCGCTGTATTTAAAGGCAATGAATGATTGGTCTAATAAGGTTGGTGGCCAATTAAAAGCCGGTGTCTGTGATGCTGCTATGGTGGTACTGCCACCCAAATTCCGAGAGTTGTATCTTGGGCCTCTGGAGAGTGCGCAGGGCCAGCAGGCTATTTATACCGGTCAGGGTAATGATATGAATCATTACCTTAGCAGAAGCTTTGATCTCAGAGATGTAGCTGCAGACCAACCTCTGGTGCTGAGTTTTGATAGCTGGTTTAAAATCGAAGCCGACTGGGACTATCTCTATATTGAGGCCAAAACTAGTCACGGCGAGTACCAGCGTCTAATGCCAAAGGATAAAGATGGTGCAACCGATACTCTGAGTGTTATGCCCTCTCAGAAAGGTCACGAGGGTGCAGGCTCCTTGCCTGGCCTGACTGGTCGCTCAGGGGACCTGGATGGCGATGGCAAGGTAGAGACCGCTGCAGGTTGTAACCCGGATGCTGAAAAGGCGCTAGGGGAAGACCGCGTAGGCCAGCAAATAGAGGACCCCTGCGAGGTTGCCAAATGGGTCAATGTGGAATTCGATCTCGAGCCCTATCGCGGCCAGATGCTTAATTTGCGTCTGCATTATTTTGCTGATGGTGCTGCGGTAGAAGATGGTGCACTGGTCGACAATATTCGCCTAGATGCCATAGATTATTTAGAAGACTTCGAAACCAACAAGCTTGTAGGCTGGAGTAATGAGGGCTTTACCCTTTCAGGGGGAAAACATCACTTGCCGGTACCGCATTTCTACTTACTGGAATATCGTGACCCCTATGCCTCCTTTGATAAGGTCAAAAACTACGACGCGAGCCTGACAGTGCCTGGCTTCTCATTTTTCCCTGACAGCAATGGGCAAATGAAAGCGTTTAATGCCAACTACAGGCCTGGTGTTCTAGCCTGGTATTACAATGGCGAATACCTTTGGAGCCAAAATGAGCCGGCTCAATTTGGCCCTGGTAGAGGTTTCCTTTTATTGGTTGATGCTAACCCCCAAGAGTTTGACCTTCCCAGCGTACCCTCCAGATATAAGAAAGACGTCGATGGCTGGCGTTTCTATCAATTTGATCAAACAGCCCAACCATGGCTGCAGCAGAGCTTCGTAGATGTAATGTGCCACCAGAGGCGCGCCGCGTTCTACTCTGGCGATGTAACCAATAAAGATCGCCAGCGCTGCTCTGAGTCACTGGTAAATGGCGCACCACCGGTCGAATCTCTCAGCTGGAACGGCCGTCAATTAATGTATGGCTACACATTGATCAATCAGCTATTACCAGGCCGAGACAGGCTTAAATACAAAGGTGTATCGACTTTGTTTGACCTGCGTATTCGCAATGGTGAGACCCAGTATCGACTATATGATCGCGCTCTGCGTAATCGTCACTCTGCAGATGCACCCTTCTCTCTTGAGCCTTTCGACAATGGAGTGGTTCTTTGGGGCATTAAAGATGGGGAGATGGTCGTGGAGTCTAAAGAGAGCTTTCCCGCGGTGAGTACCTTTACCGATGCGCGGCCCAATCGCTATCAAAATCCCAAGCTACCTTTTGGTGGGGCCGATATTCCCGAAGCTGGTTTGAATTTCATATTGCTGCAACCGGGACCCAATGCACCAAAGAGCGCAAGAGCCAAGGTAGTGATTGACTGGGCCTACTGAGCCCAAATCTGGCTAGGGGAATAACAGAGGGTTATCCCCCGGCTGCCAAGGAGGATATTTATCCATGCTGTCCACAAAGAGTGGTAGATTGAGGAAGTAATCTAACCATCGCTGCAAATTGCTGTAGCGGGACTGGTCAAACCACTGTTTGTCGACAAAGGCGAACTGGCGAATAAAGGGGAAGATAGCGACATCGACCATAGTCGGCTTCTCAGCCAGCAAAAAAGTATTAGCGGCTAGTAGGGTCTCCAGAGTAGCGAGAAACTCCTCGGCCTGCTGACGATAATGGCTCTGGGGCTCTGCGGGGTATCTATCCCAGTATTTATAATGATCGAGATGAGTTTTGAAGGGCCCGTCATTCTCTTCTATCAATAGTCGAGTTTGGTTGTGCCATTCAGGTTTTAGCCAGCCATGAGGGTCAGACTGTCGCAGAGCCCAATCCATCACATCAATACTTTCGTCAAAAACCTGATCTGCAACCACAAGCACGGGCACAGTTCCCTTGCTAGACAGCTCCAGCATGGCCTCTGGCTTATCAGCGAGAAAGACTTCACGCAATTCTACGGTTATACTCGCGCATCGCAGCGCCATTCTAGACCTCATGGCATAGGGGCAGCGGCGAAAAGAGTAGAGAACTGGCAACATTTTTAGGGGGCTCGCTCGGACCGATGACAGAATAATAACCAACACTATAAATCAGCATTTCGGGAAAAAATACTACCAATGGCTACTAAGAAATTTGATCTTGTTATTTTTGGCGCCACCAGCTTTGTGGGCCAAATTCTTACAGAATATCTGTTCACTCATATCGGGCTGAGCCGCAAAATTAAATGGGCTATTGCTGGCCGTTCAGAAGCTAAGCTCAATGAGCTGCGGGATTCTCTGGGTGAAAACGCGGCCAAGCTACCTATTATGGTGGCAGACTCTATGGATCAGCCTGCTCTCGAAGATATGTGTAAAAAATCTCGGGTCATTGTTAGCACTGTAGGTCCCTACGCTCTATATGGAGAGACTCTGGTTAAAGTATGTGCCGAGAATGGCAATGACTACTGCGATCTGACCGGTGAAGCCTACTGGATCAAGCAAATGATTGTTGAATACGAAAAGGTGGCCAAGAAGTCTGGCGCACGCATTGTAAACTGCTGTGGCTTTGACTCTATTCCCTCTGACCTGGGCAACCATTTTCTGCAACAGCAGGGTAAAAAACAGTTTGGGAAATTCTTCAATACTGTCAAGTTGCGAGTAAAATCGATGAAAGGCGGCGCCTCAGGTGGCACCATCGCCAGTATGGCAGAAATGATTATCGCGGCAAAAGCCGACCCTCAGGTGCGTCGAGAGATGGCTAACCCCTATATTCTATGCCCCGAAAAGCACAGCTACAGTATCAAACAAACCAGTGTTAAAGGCCCTGCCTATGACCATGATTTTGGTAGCTGGTCTGCACCATTTATTATGGAGGCTATCAACGCACGGGTGGTGCTGCGCTCGAATACTCTGAGCAAGATGGCCTATGGCAAAGACTTTAGCTATGGCGAAGCGATGTTGACCGGAGCTGGCACTAAGGGCCGCTTTAAAGCTATCGCCTTAACTGGTGGCCTGGCAGCCTTTGCTGGCAGCATGATACTGGACCCCGTTCGCAACCTGATGAATAAATTTGTACTGCCCAAGCCCGGTGAAGGGCCCAGCTTTCAAGATCAGCTCAATGGTTACTTTGATATTGAATTAATGGGTAATAATGAAAAGAATGAGAAACTTGTGGTCAAGGTCACAGGCGATCGTGACCCAGGATATGGCTGTACAGCAAAGATGCTTGCTCAGGCAGGTTTATGTCTAGCATTTGATCTGGCTAAAGAAGATAAGGCTGGCGGCTTCTGGACTCCATCCACCGCCATGGGTGATATGCTGATTGGCCGCTTAAATGAACATGCTGGTATGTCTTTTACCGTTATCGACTAGTCGCTGACGCCATCTAAAAAGGCACAGAGGGCTGCGATCCTCTGTGCTATTTCTACAAATGAGTTAAATAGCACTGTCCCCAATAGCGGTAGCTGGCTCTTTGACCACATAGCCCGCAACCAGTCCAGCAGCGACTAACTTGATGAAACTTACCCCAAACCAGGCAATGGCTAGGCTAAATGGGATGGGCATATAAGAGAACGAGCCAAGGCCTACCAAGGCGCTCACACCAGCTCCCAATGCAACGCAATAGTTAAAACCAGTTGTTAATGATTTGGGTGCAATAAAGTTGCTGTCAATACTCACCACACAGAATCCATAAATTAATGTCACCGCAGACACAAGCATTGCATAGTACTCGTCATCAGACCGCCACAGATGCACTGTCTCTTGATAGGCTGATTGCAGCAATATGCCATGAACTAAAAAGTCGATTACTGACCACAGAATAAATAATACAACTGTCGTCACTAAAGTTTGCTTGAACATCCTCTGTCTCCTGAGTTTATTTGATGTGGTTTAAACATAGAAGGGAAAATGCGGCCATACAAAAATAGCGAGGCACAAAAAAACCCGAGTGATTAAACTCGAGCTTTTTTAAACAATGGCAACTAGATCGCTACCCGCGCAGTATTAAAACACCAATAACAACACAGCCATTGCAGTTCTATTACTCCATTACGCGCTCTTTCATTGCGTTGAGAATAATACCTAGAGCAGCAGCGTTCATGATAGTACTCATATTAGCCATAATATCGCTTACAGGGCCGCCGATTAGCGGCAGTGGGCCAGCTGCACCGTAGACAGTGGCCAAGGTGACAGCAAAAACCATCATATAAGTTCTGTTGCTGTTATCAGCCATATCACCCATAACACCCATGACCAAACCTAGAACAGCCAAAATCAATGCAGCCTCAGGTATGGCAACAAACGCACCAATCACTGCTATTGCCAAAACTACCAAACGTATAATTTTTAAAACACTCATGTTGAAACCCCATATTATTGAAATTAAATTTCTCTGATTTGTTTCTTCGTCATGAATAAAGCAAGCAGTCCCTAACATGATATTTAAGTGAATAAAACTCCATAACTCATTGCTTTATATGAATATTTATATAATTATCAATCTTCAAAGCTGCGTTTTTGAGGGAGTTGATTCTCTATCTCGCCTCTTTAAATGAGATAACTTAGGTTATTTATACTTTCCTCTGTTTATAACATTCGGGCATTGCGGAGATTTGCAGGTCTACCACTGATTAGGGTGTATAATCGCTCGGATTCACATAATTGATTTTAAAATCAAGTGATACCAAAGTTACACTATAGTTTTTAATGGGTCTGCAGACCCCGTAATATAAGGTTTTTCTACGTTGGCACAATACGTATATACAATGAATCGGGTGAGCAAAATTGTTCCCCCAAAACGCGAAATTCTTAAAGATGTCTCTCTGTCATTTTTCCCTGGCGCAAAGATTGGTGTGCTGGGTCTGAACGGCGCCGGTAAATCCACATTGTTGAAAATTATGGCCGCACTGGACACTGATATTCAGGGTGAGGCGCGACCCATGCCCGGTATTAAAATCGGCTATCTGGCACAGGAACCCCAGCTAGATCCGGATAAAGATGTGCGGGGCAATGTGGAAGACGGCATGCGCGAGGCTGTAGATGCATTGCGTGGTCTGGATCAGGTCTATCTCGATTATGCAGAGCCCGACGCTGACTTTGATGCCCTCGCCAAGCGGCAGGGTGAGCTCGAAGCTATTATTGAAGCTTGGGATGCCCATAATTTGGACCATGCCTTAGACGTAGCCGCAGATGCACTGCGTCTGCCACCCTGGGATGCCAACGTTACCTCTCTGTCTGGTGGTGAAAAACGTCGTGTTGCCCTGTGCCGCCTGCTGCTGTCGCGCCCAGATATGTTGCTGCTCGATGAACCAACTAACCATCTGGATGCAGAATCTGTATTCTGGCTGGAGAAATTTCTCGAAGAATTTGCTGGCACCGTAGTAGCCGTCACTCACGATAGATACTTCCTCGATAATGTCGCCGGCTGGATTCTTGAACTGGATCGCGGTCGCGGTATTCCCTATGAGGGCAATTACTCGACCTGGCTTGAGGCCAAAGGCAAACGTCTTGAGACCGAATCCAAGCAAGAAATCTCTCGCCAGCGCGCCATTAAGCAGGAACTGGAATGGGTAAGGCAAAACCCCAAGGGTCGGCAGGCGAAAAACAAAGCCCGTCTGGCTCGTTTTGATGAGCTGAACTCCCAAGAGTTTCAGGCCCGCAATGAAACCAACGAAATCTATATTGCGCCGGGCGAACGCCTCGGTGACAAAGTAATTGTATTGGATAAAGTCAGTAAGGGCTTTGGCAACGAACTGTTGATTGAAGACCTTTCCCTATCTATTCCCAAAGCCTCTGTTGTGGGAATTATCGGGGGCAACGGTGCAGGTAAGTCGACTCTCTTTCGCATGATCGCAGGTACGGAGCAGCCGGATAGCGGCAGCATTGCTCTGGGCGAATCCGTTAAGGTTGCCTATGTTGAGCAAAGTCGCGATGCGCTGAATGACAGCCATACTGTTTGGGAAGCTATCTCTGGTGGTCACGATATTCTCAAGATCGGTAACTATGAGGTGTCCTCTCGCTCTTATGCTGGGCGTTTTAACTTTAAGGGCAATGATCAGCAAAAGCGGGTTGGGGAATTGTCTGGTGGTGAGCGAGGTCGCTTGCATTTAGCCAACACCTTAAAACAGGGGGCCAATGTTCTGCTGCTCGATGAACCCTCCAATGATCTAGATATTGAAACCCTGCGCGCACTGGAGGAAGCAGTCCTTTCTTTCCCAGGCTGCGTATTGGTAATATCCCACGACCGTTGGTTCCTAGATCGTATTACCACTCATATTTTGGCTTACGAAGATAACAGTGAAGTGGTGTTCTTTGAGGGTAATTACAGCGAGTATCACGAAGACTTTATTGCTCGCAAAGGGGTTGATGCCCAGCCGAAAAGAGTCAAGCACAAGCGCCTCAAAACATAATAAAAAGGACAGCAAATGAGCAACAGTATCTGGCACCAGGCCCCAGACATCGCCCTAATTAATGGCCCAATGAACAGAGGCACCATTGGTGAACATCTGGATATTAA
This sequence comes from Porticoccaceae bacterium, assembly GCA_029252555.1. GTDB lineage: Bacteria > Pseudomonadota > Gammaproteobacteria > Pseudomonadales > Porticoccaceae > HTCC2207. The sequence goes on along the minus strand of JAQXBF010000005.1, from coordinate 55,177 downwards.
TGTTACCGAAGTGGGAGACGACTTCTTGCGCGGCACCATGCCAGCAGACCACCGCACCTTTCAGCCTTACAAAGTTGTGCATGGGGGAGCCAATGTAGTACTTGCAGAGACCCTGGGCAGCATTGCTGGGGCCCATGCTATTGATATGACAAAGTTTAAATGTCTGGGGCAGGAAGTCAGTGCGACCCATTTGCGGCCAGTCACTTCAGGTTTGGTAGTGGGAACAGCGCGACCGATTCACTTGGGTAGACGCTCCCATGTATGGGAGATTCGCCTAGAGAACGGAGAGGGTAAATTAACCTGTCTGGCCAAGCTAATTCTCGCCATTATCCCTATGTAGGAGCAGCGGCCTCAGGTTGCCTCTCATTTCCTGATTGAGTCTCTTCTTAAGTTTCTGCTTGCCATTGGAACAGGTTCATCTCAATAAACACAAAGGCAACAATCCACAGAAAGCTATCCCAAAAGTCGAGGAAGTCTCCGAGGAACCACCAGTAGGAAGCCGCAGCCAGCAGAATGCTGTAGAGCGCCAGCTTAATAAATTGGCTGGCAGCCATCACAATACCTTTTAGACGCCCTCTCAGTTGCAGCCAGATGTCCACTTCCAGAATGGCTACCACAGCAATCCAGGACACCGAGTTAATAACATCCACCCAAGCTAGCCATTGGATATCCACCCAATCAGATGCAGAGCCAATTACCTGCTGGCCGTTTAACTTATACAGTTCCAAGCTGGTTAATTGCAGGCAACTTTGCGCATCTAATAACGGGTACTCATCTAAAGTATCAATGCTGGCAAATCCCTGCCCTACAAGAGCGCAGGCATCCTGCACCAAAAAGGGTGAAATATTGTAGACGAGAGATATTTTTGTGATGTAGCCGTAACAGGCATAGAGAATGAAACCGTAGGAGAAGGTGCGAATGGCCAAAAAAACTACCTGCACTTTTGGGTTGCGCAATGTTTTATCGTCCAGTACCGAGGTTTCCAATTCGAAAAGTATTAACAGCAAAAACCAAGCAGCGGTATCAATAGTGGCTGTAAAGCCCTGAATAATATCCACCAGATTAATGCCTTGGCTGAAAGTCTGCGCCGTGGCCAGCAGCTCTTCCTGGAAAAACAGCAAGATATTTAGCCCAAGTAGAGCATAGACACTGTACTTGAAAGCTTTAGAGACTAACTGCGGGTCTAGTACCCTGCTTATCTCCATGGTATTCCCCCGAATACGCTGAAATGCGAATTTACCCTCTGTTACAGCCTAGGGATTAGCACCTGTAATAATTCTTCCAGACCCTGCTGATCACGATGATCAAAGCGATCAATTTCAGGGCTGTCTATGTCCAACACCCCCATTAATTTACCCTCTTTTATCAAAGGCAATACAATTTCTGATTGAGACGCCACATCACAGGCAATATGACCTGGAAACTGATGCACGTCGGCAACAATAACAGCTTTACCCATAGAGGCAGCGGTGCCACAGACGCCCTCGCCCATTTCGATTCTGGTGCAGGCAGGCTTGCCCTGAAAAGGCCCCAAGACAAGTTTGTTGCGCTTAAGCAGATAGAAACCAACCCAGTTGATGCCAGATAGCTCCTGCCACAGCAGTGCTGAGCAATTAGCAAGATTGGCAATGCGGTCAGTTTCACCATCAGTTAGACCCACCAGCTGTTGGCGCAACATTGGGTAGTCGGCATTGGTACTGTTGGTCGTTTTAGTCACTCGATCGGAATCGGCAAATGCCTTTAATCTTGATGTAACAGATTTATCACTGGACGGTTGCATTGGCAAGAGACCTCATTGAGCGCACCCAGTAGTTAACACCCAGAGCCTGAGCTGCAGCATCAGCTTTGGCACGGTTGGGATATTGGCCCAGTAAAATAACCGAGAATTCTCTGCCCTTGGATAAAATTTGTCTAATTTGAATATCGCCCTCTAGCCCCAGGTTACGAGACGCATCGAGAGCCTTATCAGGACTGTCATAGGCACCCAGCTGAATGCTGTAACCGGAACTAGAATAGGCCAGCTCCGATTCCGCTATCTCCGCATCCTGGATTGGGGCGCTTTGAACAGCCCTAGGCTCACTTACAGCCCTGGGCTGTAAATTCTCATCGGCATCGGCCGAAGAAACCTTGTTAGCGGCTTGCTCAGGCGCGGTTTCAGGCACCATTTCTGCCGCAGTGACCGTGGTCACTAACACCCCATCTTTTAGAGTTTTTTTATCACAGCGCCAATGCTCATCAGAACTGATATCACCCTCACAGTGCCAACCGATATATTCACCATTCGGGGCCACTTTTATTGGCGCAGGATTAGAAGAGCAGCCGCTAAGCCCAATCGTTAATACTGTTACTGCAATTAAGAGTCTCAACAAGGTCGCACACCGGAATATTTATGTTTTTTTGAATTATACAGCCATGGGGCATTAAATCCCCATTTTGGCCAACATGTCCAGCACTTGGCGCACCAGATATGAGATTTCCGGGTGATCCGCCTCATAGACAGTACTCTTCTGCTCCAACAGCTCTCGAAAGCCCCGCTCCGTATCATCCTCAGAGGGCTCCTCGGCGCCACTCATGGCAATAATCTCTGCAATTAAACTCGTTAAAAAGTCGCGTTCTAAGGGGCTCACCCCAGTCGCGTTTTCAAGTTTATCCCGCAGAGTTTGAAGCCTTTCTTTTAGCTCGTTGCTATCAACCATGATTTTCTTCATTTCATTCCAAGTATAGACGCAGGGGCGAGAGTGAGAGCCCAGTATTGGGGCAGTACACAGCACCTAACTGGTGCTTATGGCTATAAATGATACAAATTAGTGCATAGGGAAGCTTTACTGGCATAAATCTTGCTGCCATCTCACTATGAGCCAGCCTTTAAGGCTTACGGGGAGTTTTTTGACCGATTATGGTGCGCTTTTAATTGGTCGATAATTATTTTTGCACTTTTTTAGTGCTTTTTTTTGCAGAGGAAACATTATGTTAGCCAGCAATAAATACCTCAGTCGAGGCATTTTCGCCATTATTTTATTCGCTCTATCCACTCAGGCTTTTGCCAATGAATTAAATGGTGCCAATACGTCCTGGATTTTAACCTCCACAGCACTGGTACTGTTTATGACCATCCCGGGCTTATCGCTGTTTTACGGTGGTCTCGTTCGCTCTAAAAATGTTTTGTCTGTATTGATGCAGTGTTTTGCCATTACATGTATGGCATCGCTTATCTGGTTTGCTTTTGGCTACAGCCTCGCCTTTGGCGACGGGGGCTCCATGAATGCCTGGATTGGTAATCTGGACAATATTCTGATGGGCAATATCAAAGAAGACTCAATGGCCGGTGATATTCCCGAGTCTGTCTTTGCCATGTTCCAGATGACTTTTGCTGTTATTACCCCCGCGCTGATTGTCGGTGCCTTTGCCGAGCGCATGCGTTTTAGCGCCATGCTGCTGTTTAGCGCACTCTGGTTAGTGATTGTTTACGCACCGATTACCCACTGGGTATGGGGCGGCGGTTGGCTGGGCGAGATGGGCCTGCTAGATTTCGCTGGTGGTACTGTTGTCCACATCACTGCTGGTGTTGGCGCATTGGTTGCGGCACTGGTACTGGGTAATCGCAAAGGGTTCTCCAAACAGGCAATGCCTCCTCACAATATGACCATGACTATTACTGGTGCAGGTATGCTATGGGTTGGCTGGTTTGGCTTTAATGCTGGTTCAGCGCTGGCGGCTAATGGCGACGCTGGCATGGCTATGCTGGTTACTCATATTTCTGCTGCAGCGGGCTCAATGGCCTGGATGATGATGGAATGGCTAAAGCATGGTAAGCCCTCCGCACTAGGCATTGTGACTGGTATGGTTGCCGGCTTGGGCACTATCACTCCAGCCTCGGGTTTTGTGGGTCCTGGTGGCGCTCTGATAATTGGCTTTAGTGCCGGTATCATCTGCTACTACGCCACTCAGGCGATCAAGCAGCGCTTTAAAATTGATGATTCACTGGATGTATTCCCTGTTCACGGCGTGGGCGGCATGTTGGGTACATTCTATGCAGGTATCTTTGCCTCCGATGCGCTGGGCGTATTCAGTGGGCAGGGTTACAACGAAGGAATGACCATGGCCTCTCAGGTTAATGTTCAAATTGTGGGTATTGCCGCAACGTTCGTCTATACAGGTATAGCAACATTTATCCTGTTGAAACTCGTCGACAAACTGTTAGTATTGCGCTTAGACGAAGAAGGTGAAACAAGAGGTCTCGATCTCACTGAGCACGATGAGAGGGGGTATGACCTATAATAAGAAGATTAGGGGAACACACTAAAAACGTCCGAACGCTACTGTTGTACCTAGCTGTAACAGAGTGAAAAAAGGGACACTTAAAGCCGCTAACATTGTTAGCGGCTTTTTTATTTCTTGCGTGAGTGCCTTAAGGTTTGCTGGCCGCTGTTCTAGCGTTATCCATGTATGTACACATCATTTCAGCACCCTCGAGAATACGCACAGAATGTCGCTGCATCAGGTCTGCCGGGATCAAATAAACCTGCTTGTTCTGCACGGCGGTAATACCACCCCATTGTTGCCAGCTTTTAAACCAGTTGGGTTGTTCCTCCTGACTGCCACCGGCAACAATCATCTGAGGGTCAGCTGCTACAACAGATTCAATATTGACATAGGGCACCAACGGCACTGCATCGGCAAAAATATTCACCCCACCACACAGCCTAATCACATCACTGACCATATGCTTGCCATTCAATGTAATCAGTGGCTCGTTCCATATTTGATAGAAGGTTCTTACCAGAGACTTATCGCCATGGGCGAGACGCAGTTTTTCCAGACGCTGAGTAAACTCACTGGTGCGCTGTTCCGCCTGATCAATATGGCCGCTAAGTTTGCCCAAGCGGCGAAATAAATTAGGGATACGGTCTATTTTGCGGGTCTCCACCACAAATACAGGAATACCCAGCCTACGCAGAGGATCAATAATTTTATCGCCATTGCCCGACTGCCAGGCAATCACCAGATCAGGTTGAAGTGACAAAATCAGCTCGTAGTTTGCCGCAGCATGGTTATTGACCCGCTGAATCTGTTTTGCCGCCTCGGGATAGTTACTGTATTCATCAGCACCGACAATTTGCTCACCCGCACCAATATGGAACAGCACCTCGGTAATATTCGGAGCCAAACTAATGATCCGCTTTGAAGGCTTCGCCAATATTACCTCGTGGCCATTATCATCAACCACTCTGACCTCAGCGTTTGCCAGCGCTGACCAACAGGCCAACAGCAAAATAAAACAACGCATCAGGTAATCACCAATGGTCGCTTGGTCACCGGGTGTTGGGCAATAATAGATTTCACGCCAAATACCCTGTCGATTAGCTGCTCGGTTAAAACATCTTTGGGGCTACCTTGGGCGGCAATAACGCCCCCATCAAACACTACCAGATTGTCAGCGCAGCGGGCCGCCAGATTCAAATCATGGAGCACCATAACTACTCCAACCCCTCTCTCTGCAAGCTGACGAACAATATCCAGAGTCAATTTTTGATGGGACAGATCAAAGGCTGAGGTGGGTTCATCCAACACCAAAAATTGCGGCCCAAGGTGACTGGGCTGCCATATCTGTGCCAATACTCGCGCCAACTGCACTCGCTGCTTTTCACCTCCGGACATCTGGGTATAAAAGCGCTTCTGCAAATAGCTGGCATCCACCAAATCAAGTGCTTCGGCAATAATCTGACTGTCTTTTGCCAGGCCTGTCTTATGGGGTATACGACCCAACCCAACCACTTCATCTGCCGTAAATGGAAAATTCAGCAATGTGTGCTGAGGCAATACCGCCAGCATCTGAGCTCGATCCAAAAGGTGCCATTGATTCAATGGGCGATGGTTGAGATCAACCTCTCCATGGGATGCTGGCATCTCACCCGTCAACACTTTAAGTAAACTAGATTTACCCGCGCCATTGGGTCCCACAATTGCGGTCACCCTACCCGCCTCAACCTCAAGGCTGATATTGCGCAGCAAATCAAAGCCAGACAGATGCAGTGAAATATTATTGGCTGAAAGGATCATGGGCTAGACATCCTTGCGCTGCTGCAACAGCAGTGCGACAAAGAATGGCGCCCCTAGCAAGGCCGTGAGAATACCTGTAGGCAACTCGGCGGGAATCACCACAATGCGTGCCAAACTATCGGCGATCACCAGCAATGTAGCACCGGCCATAGCCGAAGCAGGAACCAGCCAGCGATGATCAGGGCCTATTGCCAGACGCACAATATGGGGCATAATCAAACCAACAAAGCCCACCAGACCAGCCAACGCTACAGAGACTCCCACACCCAGAGCAGTCAGCAAAATCAGACGGCGTTTGACTCGCTGCACATCAATACCCAGGTGGCGGGCTTCAGACTCCCCCAATAACAATGCATTCAGGGCCTTGCTGTCTCGGGGAAATAGCAGCATCAACAGGAGTGCAACTGCACCCATAAGGCTGACTTTTAACCAGCTGGCGCCACTCAGGTTACCCATCTGCCACAGACTTATTTGGCGCAACATATCATTATCGGAAAAGTAACTGAGCAGGCTATTTAGCGCGCCAGCCAGCGCGCCTATTGCAATACCCGCCAACAACATGGTGGTGACCGATGTACCTAAACCTGAAGTGGCTAGTCGATAAACCAGCAACGTTGCGGCAAAACCACCAATAAACGCACCCACAGCTACCAGAGACAGGCCCACCAGCGCTCCACTTTGAATAAAGCCACCAGCAGTAACAATCATCAGGCTGGCACCCACTGACGCACCGCTGGAAACACCAATTAAGGAGGGGTCTGCCAGTGGGTTGCGAAACAGGCCCTGCATCACCGCTCCGGTGCTGGCCAAAACGGCACCGACAAGAATCGCCAGCAGTATTCGTGGCAGGCGAATATCTAATAATATGGTGTCGATTTGAGTGCTGGAAGCATTGCCCACTAAGGCCTTAAAGGCATCTGACACAGAGATATTCACCGTGCCCACAACCAGTGAAATGAGCACGGCCGCCGGCAGCAGAATTGCCAGCGCCCAGATTAAGTTTTGTGCCGAAAAGTGGCGCAATTAATAGTCCACGCCCTTGCGGGCCATCACACCAGAATTGTAGGCATGTTTGACTTCTTTAATTTCGGAAACCGTATCAGCCATATCAGCCAGAGCAGAACCGCCTCCGCGCCCTGTTACCACTACAGATTGGTTTTCTGGGCGATTTTTAAGAGCATCCAAAATCATTGTCTGGTCGAGATACTTAAAGCTCAGCATATAAGTCAGCTCATCCAAAACCACTAGGTGGTAGCTTGAATCTACAAGCATTTTCTCGGCCACAGCCCAGCTCTTTTCTGCTGCAGCTATGTCACCAGAGCGATCCTGAGTGTCCCAGGTAAAGCCAGTGCCCATCTGCTGAAATGTCACCTGAGGGCAATGGTCACGTACATATAGCTCTTCACCGGACAGCTGTGCACCTTTAATAAACTGCACCACACCTACTTTGTAACCGTAGCCAAGAGCACGCATCACCATACCGAAAGCAGAGCTGGACTTGCCCTTGCCATTGCCAGTCAACAAAATAAATACACCCCGCTCTGTATCTGCAGCGGCAATGGAGGAGTCCACATTCTCCTTAAGCTTCTTCATTTTGGTTTTATGGCTGTTTTCTTTTTTAGCCTTGTCGTCTGTCATTGGGTTAAAACCTTATTAATTAATTTTTATCGCCTCGGGCAATCCCGCTGGCAATGAGTGAATAGTTGGGTGTAATGCATTGGCCATAATTTCCAATGCATCCACCAATCTTGGACCTGGACGGCTAAAGTAAGCGTTGCCATCGACTAAAAAGACCTTGGTATCGCCCTTAGCCTGCAACTGGCCAAAGCCATCGCAAGCTAAAAATGCGTCGACATCTTGCATGGAGCGTTCAACATTAAACCCACACAGGGCAATAAAGATGCAGTCGGGCTGGGCCTCAATTAATTGGCCCCATTCCCGCCGCTGAGAGGGTTCTTGTTTAGCACCAAAACAGGGCTCGGCACCCGCCAGATCGATAATTTCTGGGCTCCAGTGGCCTCCATCAAACAACGGATCTAGCCAATCTAAAAGCGCCACTCTGGGCCTGTGTGCAACCGTTTTTGACCGATCGGCGACAGCATCAATTCGCCCCTGCAACTCAGCTCTGTAGCGCTTCCCCTGCTCTACGCAATCAGCGGCTTGCGCTAAAAGATCGACTGTATCCAGTACATCATTAAGACAGATAGGCTCGAGATTCACTACCTGGGGTTCACCAGGCAGGCGGCCAATAGCTTTGGCGACATCATTGCCAGATACGGCGCACACATCACACAGGGCCTGAGTCACAATCAATTCTGGCTCAAGCTCAGTTAATGGTGCCATCACCAGATCATAGAGCGCCTCATCGTTTTTCAGCTGATCTGTCACCAGCCGATCTATTTCGCCGCTTTCCAGACCTTCGGGAATGCGGGAACTTGTCAATATGGGCAACCCAACCACCGAAGGCGGGTAATCGCATTCATGGGATACGCCAACCAGCTGATCACGCAGGCCTAAGCCGCAGACCAATTCGGTAGCGCTAGGTAGTAGTGAGACGATCTTCATTAGGAACCCTCCAGTAGCAAATCAGCATAGACAAAACCATCCCGATTGACCACCTCGCCTCCCACCACAGGGATCGGCTGAGCAAACATAGGGCCATCCCAGGCAAAGGTGTGAAATTCACCATTTTCGCCACAGGGGTCCACCGACTCCGGAAGCTCGTCCAGCAATTGATAACCAAACTGGTGGCCTGCCAAATGCTCTGGCATCACCCTTGGGTCGAGGCAGGTAATCGCTGCTTGGAGCCCACCCTCAATCATTTGTCTGGCTAACTGGTCTGTTGGGATTTGCCAAAGAGGGAACACCAACTCCAACCCGGTGCCTGCCATCTGTTGCTCACGGTAGTTGCGGATATCTTCCAGATACAGATCACCAAAGGCCAACGCATCCATTTGCAACTGTGCTCGGGCATCATCTAGTGCTTGACCCATAATGGTTTCGTACTGTTCGTTACTGCAGGGCCAGGGCAGGGGAATTTCAACCAGTAGCAACTGCGCAGCCTGTGCCTGAAGTCGCAACAGCTGCTGACGCACACCATGGATGGCGGAACGCTTAAACTGGCTATTGAACGTGGTGAGCAAGCCCACCACCTCTACCGTTGGATCCTGCTGCAGCTGATACAGAGTCCAAGCCGAGTCTTTACCGCTGCTCCAAGAGAGCAGCACTCGTTTGATACCTGTATCAGCTGACTTTGTCATGGCTTTAACCGCTTAAAGCGTCAGCGATTATAGACTAAAGCGCAGGCCCAAACTGGCGCCAAAACCCAGAGTCTGATAACCGAATACTTCTTCATAATCGTCATCCAGTAGGTTGTCCAAACGCAGGTAGATTTCTAAATTATCTGACGCGCTGTAGTTAGCATTGATATTCAGCAGCGTGTAATCATCTAAGGTGACTGTCTGGGATGGAGTTGGCCATGGTGGGAAGTACACATCTGTCTGGCTGCCGTTGTACTGGGCATTGGCGCTGATCTGCAGGTTATCCATTACCTGCCATGCCAGATTAAGGCTGCCAGTGTGGCGCGCTCGACGCACTTCATCGTTGTATCCACCAGCAAGATGTGCCTCAACCGAATCGGTATAAGTATATGCAGCATTGATACTCAGACTATCGTCCATATTCACAGCAGCGGTAAGTTCCACACCCTGACGCTGGCTTAAACCTTCATTGTTTCCTGAGGTATAAGCAAAGGTAGAGGGGTCATAAACAAAACCATTAATTTCATTCTCTAACTCTGAATCAAATAGCGTGGCAGATAGACTTAACTCACCCAACTGCTGGTCCACACCCAGCTCCCAGCTAGTAGACTCTTCTGGCTCCAAATTAGGATTACCAATAAAATTAGTGTAAAAACCAAAGCGCTCGGAGAACGATGGGTTCTTAACTGCTGTACCATAGGCGGTGCGCAACCTAAGGCCATCATTTAACTGATAGATTGCTTCAATTCTGTAAGTGTCGGCATTTTCAAACTCAGAGTTGTTATCATGTCGACCGCTGGCTGCAACCGTTAGGTTCTCAGAAATGTCGCTGCGGTATTCGATGGCAAAGCTATCCGTATCACGCTCGCGATCCTGATTGGGATCTAGACCCCAATTTAATGGCCCACGCTGTTGAAAGTCTTCCTCTTCACGCTCTGCAAGGACAGAAACACGCTGGGCACCGCCATCCCAAAACATCGAACCAATATACTGAAACTGGTCTTTGGTAGAGGCTGTGACATTACCTAAGGTGCCATCAGCAAAAGCTTCGTTATCGTTATTTGACTGAGCAATCACCAGCTTGTGCTGCCAGCGACCATTGGCAGAGATATAGTCACCCTGCAAGCGCATGGTACTGTTGCGGAATTCAGAGACACGATCCTGATCTTCGACAAAACCATCGAAATCATTGTCAGCATCAAATTCATTCATACCATCAGACTGGCGTGCAGCAAATGAAAGCTTGAGCTCATCACTCGCTTGATAACCAGCCTTTAGATTGATACTGGTGTTTTCGTAGCCATCTTTCTCATTACCAGTGCGGGAGATATTATCGCCATCAGTCTGAGTATCGCTGACCCCTAAACGAATATCGAAGTTGCCCTGCTTGCCACCAATATTAAAGCCGCTGCGCTGGGTCGAAAAGCTGCCCGCTTCAGTGAATAGCTTGGCGCTAAATGGCTGGTCGGCACTGCGAGTCACAATGTTAATCACCCCGGCCATAGCATCACTGCCGCGCATAGAACTCTGGGGGCCACGAATCACTTCAATGCGTTCGATATCATCGGCAGACAAAGTACCCCAGTTAAGCTCATCGCTCTGAGAGGGATCATTGGCCTCAACTCCATCGATCAGAACTAGCAAATGATTGGCCTCTGTGCCACGGGCACGAATCTGCGTTTGTGAGCCCTGCACACCGCTGCGGCTAACCGCCAGGCCTGGCACGTCTCGCAATAAATCAGCGACACTCAGGGCGGCACGATTTTTTAATTGCTCGCTATCAATCACAGTAATAGCATTGGCCGACCGGTTGGCGGGAATGGGAACAAGTGAAGCACTAACTAGCACTTCTTGGATTTCTGTTTCAGCCGCAGTTACGGCTTGGGAAACAAGGGGAATTGCGGACAGAGCTATTGCTGCCCCCAGAATGGAAGATTTTTGCATGATTTCCTCTAACGCTCACACCCGAGCGAATAATAAATAAAAAACAGGGGCGTACAGGCGGAGGAACGGAGACCGTCAATCAGCACAAGACCGCACCCCGCGGTTTGTCTGCATAGCGATAGGCCGGTCTCCGGACTCATAAGTGAACTCTGTTGCCAGCGTTCTATTTAGCTACCTTCCCATGCATTGGTGCACAGTGGTCATACAGCTAAATTTTCTTACTTACCGTTGCGGGGGCAGTATCGGAATAACAACTAATACCAGTCTTTGGTAGTGCGCACCGATTTCCCATTTCACTCTTATTTAGTCAAAAATCCTAACACTAAACGCGAGAACCTATTGCCGAAGCAAGAGCGGGCAATCTACTCCTGCACGGTTTTGATGTCAATCTGGATTACTAATAATTTTGGCCGCAAGGGTAGCGGGTAGCCACTGTAAGCAATGTAATTAAACTATTAATAACTCCTAATTAGAAACCGCGTCTAGAGCCTCGGTCACACGACGGACTGGGATCACGGTCATGCCCTTTATCGGCTGTTTAGGGGCATTACCCGCCGGCACAATGGCGCGCGTAAAACCATGCTTGGCCGCTTCACGCAAACGCTCCTGACCATTGGCCACCGGACGAATTTCACCCGCCAGCCCCACCTCGCCAAACACCACCAGGTCCTGAGGTAGTGTTTTGTCGCGGAAGCTAGAAATCACCGACAAGATCAGCGCCAAATCAGCACTAGTCTCCAGCACTTTGACGCCTCCCACCACATTCACAAACACATCCTGATCACCCACCGAGATGCCACCATGGCGATGCAACACCGCCAAAAGCATAGACAGCCGGTTGTGGTCCAGGCCCACGGTCACCCGCCGTGGGTTACCCAGATGGCTGTCATCAACCAGCGCCTGCAATTCAACCAGCAGTGGGCGAGTGCCTTCCCAGACCACCATGACCACCGAGCCAGAGGACACCTCTTCACCCCGCTGAAGAAAAATCGCCGAGGGGTTGGCCACTTCTTTCAGGCCTTTATCGGTCATGGCAAAAACGCCGAGCTCATTCACCGCACCAAAGCGATTTTTATTGCTGCGCAGGGTACGGAAGTGGCTATCGCTGGAACCCTCCAGCATCAGTGAACAGTCAATCATATGCTCTAGCACCTTGGGGCCTGCCAGAGAACCATCTTTGGTGACATGGCCAACCAAAATCAACACAGTGCCGGTCTGTTTAGCAAAGCGCACTAGCATAGAGGCACTTTCACGCACCTGAGAAACACTGCCTGGCGCCGAAGTCACCTCATCCATATGCATGACTTGAATAGAGTCGACCACCAGAATTTTAGGGCGCTTTTGCTCGGCGATAGCGCAAACGGTTTCTACCGAGGTCTCCGCCATAATCTCCAAGCGATCTGGGGGTAAGTCCAAGCGATGGGCTCGCATGGCCACCTGCTGGGGTGATTCCTCACCAGTCACGTAGAGTGCCGTATTATTTTCCGCTAACTTACAAAGGGTTTGCAGTAGTAATGTGCTTTTACCCGCCCCTGGTTCACCGCCAACCAAAATAGCCGAGCCCGGCACTAACCCGCCCCCCAACACCAAATCCAGCTCACCGGTGCCAGTGCTGATGCGAGGTATTTCATCCAGCGCAATATCCGACAGAGTTTTTACCGCGCCATCCACAGCACCAGCAAACCCCGGGCGCAACACCTTGCCACCGCGAGCCGCAGGGCCCATACGCACCTCTGACAGCGTATTCCATGCGCCGCACTCACCGCACTGGCCCTGCCATTTACGGTAGTCTGCGCCGCAGTCGTTGCACACATAGGCAGATTTGGTTTTAGTGGCCAAGGGAGTTCTCCTGTTTATGAGTCTTATTTAATCTTATTACTGTTATTATGTACAGTAATAAAAATTATGCCTCAGCGCTAAGATAACCCTTTAGCCAATCAACACAAATAGCCCCATACCTATGTCATTGTCCATCCGCCCAGCCAGAGTTGAAGATTGCCCGCTGATACTACAATTTATTAGAGAACTGGCAGACTACGAAAAGCTACTCCAAGAAGTGGTGGCCGATGTACCGGCATTGGAAGAGTCATTATTTGGCGAAACACGCCATGCCGAAGTGGTGTTTGCAGAGCATGGGGGTCAACCCGTGGGCTTTGCGCTTTTCTTCCACAACTACTCAACTTTTTTAGGGCGGCCCGGCCTGTATCTTGAAGATCTCTATATCCAACCAGCGATGCGCGGCAAAGGCTTTGGCAAAACCCTGTTGGCCTATCTGGCCGCCCTGGCTCTTGAACGCAACTGTGGCAGGCTGGAATGGTGGGTACTAGACTGGAACCAACCCGCCAAAGATTTCTATCAATCACTGGGCGCAGAGCCGATGGATGATTGGACTGTCAACCGTGTTACCGGCCAAGCATTGCTAGATTTGGCCCATCACTTTAAGGACAACGAATGAAAAGCATCGATTTGACCGGCAAACGTATTTTAGTCACCCAAGCAGATACGTTTATGGGGCCAACCCTTTGTGAGGTCTTGGCCGAGATGGGTGCCGAGGTTATTGCCGATAATCAACTGCTAGCCGACCCGGCCTTGCCAGCGAAAATTATTGAGGCCGCAGGCTCTATTGATGTGCTTGTTATTAATCTGGCGATTCCAGCGCCCTTTAGTAAAGTGGAACTGGTTAATGACAACGAATGGTACTCGACCTTCAGCACCATCGTTGACCCATTACCAAGGCTGGTAAGCGCAGTGTTGCCACCGATGATTGAGCGCCAGTCGGGCAAAATTCTGGTGATGGGCAGCGCATCGGCGCTAAAAGGCATGAAGCGAGCATCTACTTACAGCGCCGCCCGCGGTGCACAGCTTGCCTATGTGCAGGCCGCCGGTGTTGAGATGGCCCCCCAAGGGATTCAAATTAATGCCATTGCCCAGAATTTTGTAGATAACCCCACTTACTTTCCCGAGGAAACCAAAGCCAACCCGGCCTTTCAGGAACGGCTTAAGCGAGAAGTGCCATTGGGACGGCTGGTATCCATGGAAGAAGATGCGCAGTTTGCCGCCTATCTCTGTTCCGATGCGGCAGACTGTTTTGTCGGTCAGGTGTTTCCGGTGAGTGGTGGCTGGGCAAGTTAAAAAATGGCCAGCGTCGCATGATTATCTCGTTCATCAGTTAGCTTTCTGATAAAGTATTGCGATGTCGCTGATTCCCGAAAAACCTATTGTTATCTCACCCACGATGGCGGCCACTCTTGGCCTTGAGGAAGCAGTGCTGCTGCAGCTTTTACAGGAATGCCTCGCCCATGGAGATGCGGTGCACAGCAGCGGGTTTAACTGGGTAACTATCTCAGGGCAGAAACTACTGGGCCTAACGCCCTTTTGGCGCGAAGAAGATATTCGCCGCCTTTCGGCCAGCCTCCATGAGAAGGGTTTGTTGCTGATCGGTGGTGGTGCGTTTTCTGGGCATCAGGATTTTCGCTTTGCTTTTAATGAGGCAACGGCTGTGCAGGGCGTACCCCAGCGTTCTCAGGCACCAGCAGCGCAGCAGGCTTCTCAAGCGAGCAATATTCCCCATTCAGCCCAGACCATTGGTGGTAGCTGGCAGCCCAGTGATGATGCCCTGCGACAACTCGCTCAGCTAGGCGTAACTCGCGAGTTTGCCCAGCAACAGATTCCCCAGTTTGTCGCCTACTGGCGCGAGCGCAATGTGCCTCGACATAGCTGGGAATCAAAATATATTAAAGAGGTCTGGCGCCAGTGGCAGCAGGCTGAAAGTAGTAACCATAAGCGCAGCCGCGAAGTCTCTGTCACCGGAGAGTGGCGGCCTTCCGCAGATGCCTTGGATATTCTGATTAAGCAGGGAGGCATCAACCCCAACTTTATCGAAGATGCAGTTCCAGAGTTTATTTTGTACTGGCGTGATCGCGGCGATATCTCAAGCACATGGGATTCAAAATTTATCCAGCATGTGCGCCGTCAATGGCAGTTTTACACTGGTATGATGGACCAAGACAGTATGCCACGCGCGATCCCCGCGCAGTGGCAACCGAAAGAAACTGTTTATGATGTGCTGCAGATGGCCAATATAGATCGGCAATTTGCCCAGCAGATTATTCCGGAATTTGTACTTTACTGGCAGGAAAATGGCACACCACATGGTTCCTGGAGTACCAAGTTTTTGCAGTATGTAAAGCGCCAGTGGGCGCGACACAATCAACCTCAGTCAGCGAGTGGTAGTCATGGCAAGCAAGGATCTAATTCAGAAGGTCGCATCCGAGATCGCAGCATCATCGACGCGCTCTCCGACCGCAGTTGGGCAAGCTAAACCGTCGCCGGTCAGCCCTGAACTGATTGATGGTATCAATCAGATCTTCGCGCTGTTTCAGGTCAATTATCATAATCAGTACTACGCTGCCTTTGGCGACAACACTAAGTCAGAAAATCTGGCCAAAAAGTTATGGCTGTCTAAACTCAGCGACTTTGGGCCAGACATAATTCTTGCGGCGGCAGAAAAAATTATCGCCGACAGTGAGTATCTCCCCACCCTGCATAAAATGCTTAACGCTTGCCGCTATGCGGGTATGCCGTCGGACCTGCCCAATGCACGCAAAGCTTATGAGGAAGCGTGTAACAAGCGCAGCCCAAAAGCTGAGCAAAATTGGTCTCACCCGGTGGTGTATTTAGCGGCCCGAGACTGTGGTTGGCATATGCTAGCCAACGAAATTGAGACCAAAGCTCTGCCCGCTTTTACCGCTCTCTATAATAAGTACTGTGATCGAGTGGTGACCGGCGAAGAATTTACGATTGAGCCCCCAGAGGCCTTGCCAGAAACCTCCCAGGTTCTGGCGAGCAAAAAACACAATCGCGAACAGCTTGACCAACTTAAGCAGCTATTGGGCTAGGCCTCTTCTATGGCAGGACAACTCCTTACTCACAACTCGACTGCACGGCGCATGGCCAAAACCATTCTCAACGGCTTCCGCAGTTACTTTGCTGACTATCTAAACTCTACCCTAAGTGCCAAAGCTCGTTTTGAAAAAGCGGATTGGCATGGTGTACAGCAGGCCAATGTCGATCGACTAGAGCTCTACAAAACAAAAGTCGCACAGACCGTTCATTATCTGGAGATGGTGACCAATAAGGATATCGCCAATCTTAGCCTGTGGAGCGAAGCAAAATTAGCCTACACACAGCTGGTGTTTAATTTTCCCAATTTTGAAATTGCCGAGACTTTCTTCAACTCGGTATTTAGTGATATTCACGACCACGACAAAATTAGTGACGATATTATTTATGTGCTCTCATCTCAGCTTATTGAAGCGCCAGAAGCTGAGTACAGTATTTTTGTTCGCTACGAGGGCGAAGGCTTTCGCGATACCTTTCGCAGAATCCTCAAAGAATCGGAGTTTAGTCTGCCTGGTGAGGATATTGAGCTAGACCTCGACTGTATTATGGAGGTATTTAATCAGGAAGTTGTTCCACAACTGAGTGGGGCTCCGGAAGAGATTAAGTTCGATATTTTGGAGTCTACTTTCTATCGTAGTAAGGCGGCTTATATGGTCGGCCGTGTGGTCGACGGCGACAAAACATTCCCTATGGCACTGGTTTTTCTCAACACAGAGAAAGGCCAACTCTATGTGGACACTGCGCTATTTAATGACGACGATCTCAGTGTGGTATTTAGTTTTACCCGCAACCACTTTATGGTGGACGCGCCATTGCCGTATCAATATGCGCATTTTCTGAAAACACTGATGCCGCGAAAGCTGGATTATGAGGTCTATAATTCTCTGGGCTTTCCCAAGCATGCAAAAACTGAATTCTATCGGCAGCTTGTCGGGCATCTCGAAAACTCTACTGACCAATTTATTGTGGCCCCTGGCATTAAAGGTATGGTGATGACCGTATTTACCCTGCCCTCATACAATATTGTCTTTAAAATTATTAAAGATAAGTTTGCGCCGCCCAAAGAAGTAACCCACCAAATTGTGCGGGAAAAGTATCGTTTGGTATCTCGCCATGACCGCATTGGCCGCATGGCGGATACTCAGGAATTTGACAATCTGGTATTCCCTTTAGATCGCTTCTCAGACCAACTAATTGAAGAGTTACAAAAAGTGGCTGGGTCTTCAATTGATATTCGTGGCGACAAGTTAGTAATCAAGCACCTGTATACCGAACGCTATATGACACCACTTAACATCTATCTGGAAAACGCCGACGACAACCAAATTCGCAGTGCAATGGAAGAATATGGCAACTGTATTAAGCAGCTAGCTGCCGCCAACATTTTCCCCGGTGATATGCCCTTAAAGAACTTTGGTGTTACTCGCCACGGCCGTGTGGTGTTTTATGATTATGACGAAATAGCCTCATTGACTGACTGTAACTTTAGAGAAATTCCACAGCCACGCACCGAGCAAGAAGAGATGCAATCTGGTACCTGGTATACCGTGGGGCCAGATGATATTTTCCCAGAAGAGTTTCGCTTATTTTTCTCCGGCAATATCAAGGCGAGAAAAATGTTTGAAGAAATTCATGGCGAACTCTATGAGGTTGGTTTTTGGACTAGCCTGCAAGAGCAGATACGCAATGGCTATGTGGTGGATGTATTTCCCTACCGACGTATCAAACGCTTTAATCGCGGCAAAGATTCAGTACTGGAAGTCTTTTCAGACTAGAGTCTTTTATTAGAAACTAAATTACCGGTAAGGTAAAAACTCTCTGCGCTCACCTGCACTGATTTCAATGCCATCAATACCAACTGCAAGCAACGTCCAGCGATCATCAATTTTATCGCCCTGACGAAAACTGCCTCCGTTGGCAAATAAACGGTTTGATGCAGAGCCTTCAGCCATATACATATGACCAGAAATCTGTAGTTCTGGCATTGATAATGGCTGAGCCTGCATGACAGCAACTCGCACTACCGGCTCATTTATAGTCAATTGAGGCGCCGATTTTTCCACAACTTGATCACTAACTTTTGGTGCTGGTGCCTGCTGAGGTGCCTGGGCTGGATTTAATAGACCTGAATAAATCGCTAGACCCGAAAGAGCCGCCATAAAGCAAACCAACAAAATAATATACTTTGGCAAGTCTGATTTGGGTGCCTGCTGATAAGGGTCCCAATTGGAACTGGCAAAATCGTCGAGCTCTTTTGGGTTTTTCCTCAAACGATCGCGCTCCGCTTTTTTTAAGGCGTCGAGAATATAGGACATTAGTTACTGCCCTGCTTTAACAGAGGGATATCCGTTTGGGTTAGCTGATTTAAGCGCAGCAATGTCTCTCGCCCCACAACAGCATCGGCGGTAATATTTTGCTGTCGCTGGAATGCTAAAACCTGATCAGCGATTGCTTGGGTGTAGCGGCCACCGGAAATAACTGCTTCTGCACTCTGGTCGATTTTCACTAATTGATTTTGTAACCAGGTCACAGCCTGTGCATCAGTGTCCCCCAGCGCCAGGCTCTCTATTTGTTGAGGTGGCCGCCATAGATAGACAAAACTACGCGACCAGCGATCACGAAATTCCTGCCCATCTAACCATCGAGAATCTGAACCCTGATGAATATAAAACCCCGATTGGTCAATGCGGGTGAGTAGATAACTCTTCAGATAACCTGCTTCGGTTTCTAATCGAACTATGCCCGGTCGATTAATAATTTCAAGATCAATTACGTCAGCATTGGATATTTTTTCGGCCTGCAAACCCTGATACTGGGCGAGAGCCGTGAAATCTTCTTGAGAGTAAACCTCTGTTGCGGATACTGACCAGAGCTGTAGTAATTCTGCAAAGGGGTTTAGGGGTGGGGCTAGAATAGATTTTTGACTTATTGGCGCGGCTGACTCTGAGTTAATAACTGAAGGCTGTCCAGTAGCTGAAGGCTCTCTGCTAGTTGCAGACGCCTGATCAACTGAAGAACCTATACTGATAAACAAGGCTGCCAAGATAATTAGCAGGGCTGCCGCGGCACCATGCTGCCAGTATTTTAATAGGGGATGGCCAGTATTTTGATCGCCCAAAATTTCTACTGCGGCCTGTTTTACCAATTTTGGAGTAATAGTTTTAGTCTCTGTTGAATAAGCGGCCAATAAAGAGTGCTGACATACCAGATTAATTAACCTGGGTACTCCTTTGGTTAATCTGTATAACATTGCCATACAGGCGCGATCAAAGATGGGCTGTTTGGCCCCTGCCCGATGCAGGCGATGGTTCACATAGTTGGCTAAGTCATCTTTTTCCAAGGGCAATAAATGGAATCTTGAAACCACTCGCTGGTTGAGTTGGCGCAAGTCTTTCTGCGCCAATATTTCTAATAACTCTGGCTGGCCAACTAATAAAATATGCAGCAATTTATGGGTGTGGGTTTCCAAATTGCTTAACAGGCGCAATGTCTCTAAAACCTCTGGGGTGAGATTTTGCGCCTCCTCAATAACAATTAACGTTTTTTTGCCCTCGGCATGGGCTGTTAGTAAATCCTGATTCAGCGCATCGGTACAGATTTTCGAAAAAGAGATACCGCGGGTACTTGGCAGTTCGATGGACAGCTCACCACAGATACTGGCCAGCGCATCACTGACTTTGAGCTTGCTATTAAGTACATAAGCAACACGCACATGAGCTGGCAAACGCTTTAGCATGGTGCGGGTTAATGTGGTTTTGCCGGTGCCAACCTCGCCGGTCAGCAGAATAAAGCCCCCTTCTCGATCGAGGCCATATTTGAGATGGGCAACTGCCTGACGATGATGATTACTAGGATAAAGAAACCCGGGATCAGGAACAATCGAGAAAGGTTCTCGGACAAGGCCAAAATGCTTGAGATAAATACTCATCGCGCAAGGTTACTCTGTTACCTACTTTGCCTCTTCGTTTTGCAAAAACTCTTCCAGTTGCTGCGTTAGAGGGCCTGCTTTTTTACCGTTTAAGTCTCTGGTGATCAGGTGATCAAACTTGTCCTTGGACAGCTTCCGCGCATCTTCTGCTGTACGGATAATGGTTGGACGGATAAACATCATCGTTACTTTTTGATCACCGGTTTTATTGGATGAGCGGAACAAGCGACCAAGCAATGGAATATCACCCAGTAACGGAACCTTGGATACCTCGTTGCCAACCTTATCTTCAATTAACCCACCCAGAATTAATAAATCGCCATCCTGAATCATGACATTGGTCTGCATGGTGCTTTTAGATGTCGTCTGCAGGCCGGGCTCTCCA
The DNA here is from genome assembly GCA_029252555.1 of Porticoccaceae bacterium. Taxonomy (GTDB): domain Bacteria; phylum Pseudomonadota; class Gammaproteobacteria; order Pseudomonadales; family Porticoccaceae; genus HTCC2207. The sequence goes on along the minus strand of JAQXBF010000005.1, from coordinate 34,698 downwards.
CTTTTAACTTTCGAGGATTCCTGCTCAATCTCTAGACGAACCCCATTGCCCTTACTAATTTGAGGCTTCACCTTTAGCATAACCCCCACTTCTTCACGATTGACCGTAGTGAAAGGGTTACCACTATTTGAATTGTTACTAATACTGGAAAAGCTCCCGGTAACAAAGGGGACTTCTTCACCAACACTCAGAGTTGCCTCTTCATTATCCAAAGTCACCACTGATGGCGTGGATAAAATATTGGTCTGAACATCAGTTTTTAGTGCCTGAATTAAGAGCCCCATACCTTTGCCGGTGGTTTGATCAAAGTCACCTGCCACACCTAATGTTCCTGGCAACCCGCCGGCGATAGTAGCCAGTGAACCACCTTCGGCGCCACCGCTGAGACCAGCGCCCAGCAGAGTGCCCATAAGGCCATCAAAATTAGTCAGGTAGCCACCACGGCGCTGGCTGCTATAAACCAATTCTGCACTCAGCTTTTTGGCTTGATTCTCTGATAGTTCTGCAATCACTGCTTCAATCAATACCTGAGGTCGAGACAGATCTAATTTGCTGACCACATTTTTAATTTCGCGAATCACTGCGGAGGGCGCGGCTACAACGAGGGCATTATTTAGCTCATCGATTTCAATCTTATAGGCCGCCTTAGCTTTATCTTTAGCGCCGGCTTCTCCTGCTAAACGCAAAAAGATATCCGACTGCAGCATACCTTCAACAATGGGCTTCATCTCTAAGGCGCGAGAGTAATCAAGGTAGATCACCTCAACACTGCCTTTTTTAGTTGAGGGCAGGTCTAAAGATTTAAGCATAGTTTTAAATGACATTCGGGCAATGCTTGGGCCACTGACAATTACACGGTTATTAAGGCCATCTTCAACCAGAGACAGATCCTGCTTTTGTAGCTGTTTGAGCTGCCCGGCAATATGCACTGCCTCGGCCGCAGAAATATATTCAAGGTTAATCACTTCAACTGCGCTCTGATCCGGGTCGTCCAGCTGAGCGAGAAGCCGTCTAACCTGATCGACATTGGAACGGATATCAGAGATCACCAGATAGTTGCTCTGGCTAAAGGCTTGCAACCGCGCACCACTGCTCATCATTGGCTTAAGCACTGGCACCAAGGTGGCAGCCTGCACATATTTGATTTTTAGCACTTCGGTTTGCAGCCGGTTATTACCGCTGCCACCAGCAAAATTAAACGCCTGATTAAATGGCACAATACGGGTCACTGCACCATCTTCGATGGCCTGAAAGCCCTGTACCTGGATCGCGGAGAGTACAGCGGGATAGAGCAATGATGAGTCTATAGGCTCCGGTGCAATAATGGTGACCTTGCCTTTAACACGAGGGTCTAACACAAAGGATTTGCCCGTGATCTCTGCAACACTCTCGATGACGCTGCGAATATCGGCATCGCGAAAGTTAATGCGCACCTGCTCGTCGGCACTGGCATCTGCAATTAGGCAGAGGGTAAAAATCAGGGAGCCTAGCCATGCTATAAGACTGCTCCCTTTACGCTGAAAACCGGCTGCCATAATGTTTGTCCGCTTAGTTGTTATCATTTTCATTTTATCGGGTTAATCCAAGATTCGGTAATATTTTCGCCGACAGGCTGGCGGCATTGACGTAAATTATCTCTTCCTGGCCCTGCCGTATAACCGTGACTGGCAGGCTGTTATTGGTACTATAACTGATCCATTGCGCTGGGTTGGCCATTAAATCCTGCACTGACTTGCCATCTATCTGAACCACCACATCCCCCTCTTGAAGATCGGCCAAGGATGTCACCTCAGCTGAGAGATTATTCAATTTAAGCCCAGACCCAGTGCCTGCACTAACTGGCACAGCACCAAACATATTTGCCAGAGCAAACCCCTCTTGGGGTTCAACAGATGTCTGTGCCGACGATACCTGTTGAATCTCTATAATGCCCTCTGGCTTTTTCATCAACACCTGCTGGGTGACGCCATTTTTTCGTACGACGATCCTGAAGGTTTCAATGTCTACCAAGCGGTAGCCTGAACTCAGGTCATCACCAATGCGATACACTGCTTCTGGCTTGCCATTAAACTTTAATGTCGCCAGGGAATTCTCACCGGCCATCATGACACCCAGCAGCAAGGCGTTAATATTGGCCTCGGGCAATTCACCATGCTTTTCATTTGCGGGAGTTACAGCCACCGCTGAATCACTGCTAAACCAGTTCCAGTAAATCACCTGCGCGGACTGTACCCGCGGAATATTTTTAACGCTCTTATCTCCAGATGGAATAAATTGTAGAGTGATTAACACGGCCAGATACACACAGATAACAAGCAGAGCACCCAACACAGCCAACCGAGCTAGCTCAGTGGGCGGCCGATCAAGAAGTTGGCGATTAATTAACATGCCTGACCTCCATAGATGCATCCCATTGATTGCGCTCGGTAGAGGATAGTGAGACTTCCATACCTTCCACGACAAAACCTTCACAGGCAATCTGGTGCGCTAACCGCACAATTCGATTGGCGTCGCTGGAGAAAATGCGCAACTCAAAGCCACCACTGACCTCTCGAAGATTTTGCAGCCGCAGCTGGTTGCGGCGAATCAGGCGGGTCAATACTTCGGTAGCGGAGTCTTTGGATGTGCCGGTCTGCGAACAGCTATTGGTCAGCCGCGACACTACCGCTCGTTGATCTTGAAGCCACATCATATCGGCCTGCAAATCTGCTTGCTGTTGGGTTAAATCCCTATGCCGATCCAGCTGGGGCGATAGCACCATATAAATGAGCGCTAAAAGAACCACGGTTGCACCAGCACTCACCACTAGCTTTTCCCGCTCTTGCAGGCCGTTAAACTTTTCCTGCAAATTGGCTAGCAAAGAATTCATTGGCCACCCGCTCTGCTGGGTTTGAGGCTCAGTACAATTGACTCTGCCGTCTGATTGGGCTGGGGAGTTATCGATGTTTGGTAGCCGTCGATATTAAGGGCCTGGGTTTTTAGTTTGCTGCCACTATCAATGGTGATAGTCAAGTTATTGGAATCGGCCTTCAGTGCTCGCAGATCACAGTCACAGGCTGTCATAAGGCTATCCAATGCAGTCAAGCCTGCAACCGCACCAGTGTGTAAACTCTGCTGCTGTTTAAAAAGAACGCTGAGATGCTGCTCGGCAGAGTCTCTGACATTGGCTGCATTTATATTGCTGGTGCCGAACAGTTTTGAATAACCAGAAACCAGCTGTTTTTCTAACAGCTGTACCTGATTGTTCAACCGGTTGCTGGAAATCTGTAGGTAGGAAAATAACATCACCAGAGCTAGAACAGCCAAACCCGCTGCGGGCAGCCAGCTAGCTTGGTTGGCCTGAGTGCTGCTGGACTTGAAATCTCCCTGCAATAAATTTGGTATTACGGGAATATCAGTAAATGACCAGTCGATGCTGGAATCATTGATGTCGGCAAACTGAAGAAGATACTTTGGCACCAGTGATTCATCTGGAATGGAGATAGAGAGCCTTGGAGCAATTTCGGCACTGTTGATCAAACGATCAATCATTGCCCAGGCAATATCGGGGCTGGCCGCAAAACCTTGATCAGCGCCATTGCGAACCAAAATGGTGCCCTCTCGCCAACCGACGTTAATTCTTCCCGCCTCCCAAGGCAGAGCAAGAAAATCTGGGACCATGGTAGTGGCAGCCACTGCCGAGTTTTCTGCCACTCTCCGCCAGTGCTGCATATCTTCTCGGCTCACCGCCAATACTTGTAGCTGGTTGCCCTCACTGCGACCGGCAATAACAAAGTGCATCTCTTCAACGGGCTGCAGTATTCGATCTTCCAGTAACCAGGGAATCAGCTGCAGCCACTTGCGCTCGGGCGCGGTGGGCTCATCAACCAGATGAAAACCGATACGCTCTGTAGGTACCCAGAGTTGCATTGGCATGGCATTACCAGCGGCAATAGCTCCCAGCGCGTCACCTTCATTAGTGATACGGCGGTCGAGACTGTGGATATGGTCAACTGATAAGCTCATCAGTTGGCTTCCCCAATCATTAAACAGGCTGATTGCACGTTGTTAGTCTCCATCGACTGATCTTCATCTGGGTTTTCACTCAGCTCTTTGTCAGAGCTATCATCGAACAGATCTTCCATTGCTGACGAGGTTGGTTTTGGCAAACTCGCGGGCACCATTGTAATTTCCCGAGACAGTATTACGGGCTCCGGGCGGCCAGTTCTGGCCATTATACTTTTTACTTCGATGCGTGCCTCCCCCAATGTCACTTCTAAATAAAGCTCAAAGTAACTGGAATTCACAGTTAAAACAGCAGCTGGCCAGCGGGCTTCAACCAGTGGTAAAGCAAGCTGGGTGCGCTGGGCGATAAACTGATGGAATTCGCCCATTGAGCTGAAGGGTCGCCCTTCGCTAACCATTTGCTCAAATTCGAGACCCAAGCTGCCGCCCAGCGCCACTAGCAGCTGGTCAGAAGCGGTATTGATATTAATTGGGGTAATGTCTGGCAATGCACTTAACCAAGGCATTAGCCGCTGCACTTCCGCCACCTGATAGCCATCTATAGCCGCTAATTCCGTGATGTCGCTAATCAGGCTGTTAGCTGGCACCCGTGGCGGCGAAAAGCCGTCGTAGTCGACCTGCTCTGCACCCCAGCTATTAACCAGGTCAGAGTCTGCATCGACCCAGTCGATAATCTTTGCCACCCGGGCAGGGTCTGTGACAATCTGCAATGAGTTTAACAAGGCATTCCAAACCTTTGCATAGCCATTGGTATCGGCAGCCATCTCTGTTTTCAGCGACTGGCTGCTGTAACTGCTGAAGCTATTAAGATTAATTCGCCCCTGTAAATCTGCAAGGCAGCCAGTCAATGTGCCTCCCTCGACCGGCAAAATCGGCATTGCTTGAGCCCAATCCTCTTCTAAATGGTCAATGTTGCGATCGTCTTTGGCGTCTGACAGTAGCTGCCGCGCCCAGTTCTCACCGCTGATAGCAAGCAATATCGCCTGATCACCATGCAGAGAACTGGTGGCCTGAGAGATATCAATCTGATGGCGGTAGAAAATATTTCCCAAGGTGATCACCACCGCGAGCATCATAATAAGGGCCGCCAACAGAGCCACCCCTGTCTGGCGGTTTCCGGCTTGCCTATTGAGGACTCTGCTATTGAGGCCTCTACTATTAGTAGGCCTTATCATTCTGCAGCCACCCCAGGGAAAAGACGCGATGTCTCGCCAAGACCATCGATGGTAATAGTGACACGAATCATTTTTGGCAGACTGCGCACGGTGTGGGTTTCATTAATAGGTGGCCAGTCGGGGCTGTAAAAAAAGGCTTTGGTCAGATGCTCAAAGAGCACATCGTCAACATTGTTCATAAGAATTAATATGCTGCCATCACTTTGGCGAGGGGATTCAGTAATTGCCCACGACTGGCGCTGCAACTGCTGATCTTCATTAATGCTGTATTCGACCCGCCGCACTCCGCTGGGGTTGGAGCGTACCATCGGCCCGCCCCCGCGGCTAAAACGAACACCAAATTCACTTCTATCGGTTAGATACGCGCGCTCCTGAGCACCCAGACCATCCACAAACAGCCTTGGTCGCAGATGCATAATATCTCTGCCTATTATCTGCCAGGCTCGCTGCAACATTGCCTCATCGGCGAGACCTTGGCGGCTGCGCTCGTTGGTCACCAGCACTGCATCCACCGCCTGATAGGAAAGCACAGACATCACAGCCAGCAGCAACATTGAAACCGCTGTTTCAATCAGGGTAAAACCAGATTGGCGGCCAGTGCTCATGAGCTTGGCTTGCCAATAAGATAAACAGAAAGGGAGCCGCTAAAGGCCTCAGTATCTTCGGACGCAGCCTTCACTTCATAGCGATAGAGATCTTCTCCCATCGCCGACTTAATCTCCATCTCCCAGCGCCAAGTCTGGTCAATTTGATCTTCAATACCTTTGGTCTGCCGAGCACTGCGATCTGAATCTGGTACCCAACCCTGTGAATCTTGATACCGCTCAATGAGCCGATTCCAAGACACCTGAGTTGAGAAGAACCGTTCGCGCAATTTGAGCCGCTCGTCACTGTACTGGTGCACAACATACAGCGCGCTGCCCAGCACCCAACTTAAAATAGCCAGAGCGACCGCCACTTCGATCAGGGTGAACCCACTGGCTAACTTGGCCCTAAACTGACTGTTCATGGCTGCACTCGCTCCATCAATAGGTTGTATCCCGGCTCACCCCATTCATAATTAAACTCAGTATCCGTCGAGGAGAAGCTGAGCCGCATTTCACCCTGGGGCTCAATGTAGCCATCTGGGAGAAAGGCGATTTCTGGCAGCAGCAATTTCTCGTCGGAACCTCGCACAGCACCCAAACCAACAAGATCTCTGCTGTCTTTCTCTGACTGGGGCAACAATGGGTCGCTCTCGTCGGCTTGCACCAGCCAATCTAATTGGGCGTCGTCAGATAATTGAAAGGGGCTCGGTGCTGTTAACGCCACCCAGCGTTTGCGGTAGTAGATTACGGCGCGCAGCTGAGTGACATCGGTCAGCTCTTGGGCCTCTTCGACCACACCGTAAGCGGCTCCCTGCAGAGCGGAATTTTCGGCCAGTTGTTGTAGCCAGTTAAGAAGCCTGTCAGCTTCGCTGGAATAGCGGCGGCCAATGGCTTGATTGATGGCAAGTACGCTCATTGCTGAAATAGCAGCGACGATCATTACCACTACCGCTAGTTCGATAAGTGTAAAACCCTGTTGGCGCTTGGTGGCAACCATAGTCAATGAGGCTGTATCAGGAAATCAAAGTGATTACTCACTTGATGTTCCAGTTGCCCCAGTCTTTATTAGAACCCTCACCACCCTGTTGGCCATCAACACCCAGGGTGAAGACTTCAATTTCTTTGCCATGGGTACCGGGGGTTTGATACTGATAGGCAACGCCCCAAGGGTCTTCTGGCAGATCTTCCAGATAGGGGCCGTTCCATTTATCGGCGCCAGACGAGGGTGCGGTAATCAGAGAGTCTAACCCTTGGGCCTGACTGGGGTAACGGTAGTTGTCCAAACGATAAAATTTGAGCGCGCTCTCAATTACTCTAATATCCTGAGCCACCCGGGTTTCTTCGGCCTGCTGCACCTTGTTAAATAGGGTTGGGCCAATCATCGCTCCCAAAAGGGCAATAACTACCACTACAACCATCATTTCAATGAGGGTAAAACCCCTCTGCTTTTTTCTAATCGCCATGTTTAAAACCTCAAAAGTTATCTGTTGACTCAAAGTAGTTTGGGAGAGATCTACCCAAACTAAACCATATTATTCATATCCATAATGGGGAGCATGACTGCCGCAACCACTGACAGGATAATCATCCCCATAAAAATAATCAGAATTGGATTGATTAGCTTTAAAAACACCTCAACCGCATTGGCCAGGCGCAGAGAATAATAATCTGCCACGCGCACTAACATCTTATCCAGCTCACTGGAGGCCTCACCGCTGCCAACCATGTGAATCAAAAACCCGCTGCCAAGCTCATGTTCTTCAAGTGCTTTTTGCAGGCTGCTACCGCGGCGCATGCTTTCAGTTACCGCCTCCATCTTGCTACGCAAATGCAAGTTGTTAACCACGGCAGAGGAAATCTTCAGAGCGGCAAGAGCTGGCACGCCATTATTCAGAAGTACGCCCAAACTGCGTGACCAGTCGGCAATATTAGCCATTCTCGTCCAGCGCCCCAGACCGGGCATATTTAAAATTATTTCGTGCCAGCGCTGTTTGCGAACCGGGTCGCGCATCAGTCGCGCAAAGGCAACCAGAGCAGCAATAATAGCAATCAACAGATAGAGCCCATACTGCTGGGTAAATTCACTGAGGCCAATCACGACCTGAGTTATAAAAGGCAGTTCGCGATTGGAGCTAGTAAAGATAGCGGTGATTTTTGGCACCACCCAAACCATCATAATCGCCACCACAATAATCGAGGTGCCCACCAGAGTAGCTGGATAAATCAGGGCCCGAGTCACCGTTTTACGGTTTTCTGCGCTGGTCTCCAGATCCTCGGCCAACCGCATTAGCACACGATCCAGATGCCCACTCTCTTCACCAACACCAATTCCGGCAATGACTGCTTCAGGGATTCTGTAGGGGGATCGCCGCAGTGCCTCAGAAAAGCTGCGGCCCTCAATAATTTCGCTGCGCCAACTCTCGACCATGCGCCTCTGTTTATCCGTCTCGGCCTGTTCAATGGTCATGCGCAGGGCATCTTCAAGGGGCAGGCCCGACTGGATCAGAATGGCCTGCTGCTGCAACAACAGGGATAGATCAAAGTTATTGACCCGCGCCTCTCGACTACGACCAAAACCAATTCCCGGGCGACTGCCCCCACTGGCCTTCTCGCTGACTTCGGCCAATGTAGCTGGCAACAGTTTTTTTTCTTTTAGCAGGCGTCGAGCATGGCGCTCAGAATCTGCAGTCACCACGCCATCGACCAGCTTGCCGGTGGAGTTGTAGGCGGAGTAATCAAAGGCTGGCATAACAGTTAGACGCTAGTGACGCGAAGCACTTCTTCGACGGTGGTAACGCCCTGACGTACCAGTTCGAAGCCAGCATCACGAATACTGGGAACACGCTGACGGATAGACTCTTCAATCTCAATTTCCCCAGCATTTGCATGGATTAACGACTGTAGTGGCGCATCGACAGTCACTAATTCAAACAGTGCCTGACGACCAGCGAAGCCAGTATTATTGCACTCGCTACAGCCCACAGACTGAAAAATGGTGGCACCGGGCTTAAGCTTTAACAGCCCCCGATTGAACTCATCAGCTTTGACTTCCTGCCGGCAATGGCTGCACAGTTTGCGCATTAGACGCTGGGACACAATACCGCGCACGGTGGAGGCCAGTAAAAAGCTATCAACCCCTAAATCTTGCAGCCTGGTGATGGCGCCGGCCGCTGTGTTGGTGTGCAGGGTGGACAGCACAAGGTGGCCGGTCAAACTGGCTTGGGTAGCTATTTCAGCGGTCTCACCATCACGAATCTCGCCAATCAGAATAACGTCCGGATCCTGACGCAAAATTGCTCTCAGACCCCGCGCAAATGTCATGCCCGCACGGAGATTAATCTGTGTTTGGCTAATGCCCGGTAGATCATATTCCACTGGGTCTTCCACCGTCATAATATTGCGTTCCCGACGATCCATCTGCTGCAGCGCCGCATACAGCGTCGTTGTTTTACCTGAGCCCGTGGGGCCTGTAACCAAAATAATACCATGGGGCCGAGACACTAACTCTTCGAGTTCCTGCTTGGTGCTTGCTGGCATACCAAGGTCATCGGTCTGCAGTTTGCCCGCATCTTTATCCAGCAGCCGCATCACCACTCGCTCTCCATGACTTGAAGGCATAGTAGAAATACGCAAATCAATACTGCGGCCGCCCAGACGCACGCTCATACGCCCATCTTGGGGCAGGCGACGTTCAGCAATATCCAGCTTGGACATCACCTTAATACGAGAAATAAGCAGGGGGGCAATCTGAATTGAGGGGCTTAGTACGGTTCTCAGTACCCCATCTAGGCGAAAGCGCACCAAGGCTTCTTTTTCGTAAGGCTCGATATGAATATCAGAGGCATTTTCTTTTAAGGATTCAGCGAGAATGGCATTCAGCAGGCGCACTATGGGGGCATCATTTTCAGCGTCCAAAAGGTCGCCAACTTCCTCTAACTCTGCGGCGGCAGATTCAAGATCGACAAAATCTTTAATATCTTCCATCACAGACTCTGATGAACCCTGTTTGCCAGCATAAATCTGGCTAAGCACCGCATCAAATTCTTCATCTGCCACAGAGCTGACCGACAGATTGCCACCGGCGGCTCGACTAACCTCAGCCACTGCCCAGTATGGCGCATTTGGTCCCAGCAGAAGATTTCCCTGCTCACTTTGCAGCAGCACTCGATTAACTCGAGCAAACTCGTAGGGAAGCAACTCCAATGTATTTTGCGTCATTCACAACCTCTGGTTAACAACCAGCTAAACCCATTAGAAACATAGACAATTCCAAGCTCAGACTTTACCACAATCGGACATTAGTCTTACATTGTTTACGCTATATTACAGCGCAGATTTGAGGCCTTTCACCGCCCCAATAGACTATGCTGAGAACAGTCTCCAAAGAAGCCTTTGGTAGAACTCTAATACAAATAACTGAAATTCAATTTTAGCCAGCCACAGGCCAGAGAGGAAATGCTATGGAAAATACCCTTATCGTCATTTTAGTTGCACTTCTTCAGTACATTATCTTTACCATGAAAGTGGGAGCGACTCGGGGCAAGTACGATGTTTCAGCGCCTAAAACAGTCGGCAATGATTTATGGGAAAGACTCTATAGGATTCAGCAAAACACCATGGAGCAGCTGATTAACTTTTTTCCGGCAATGGTGATTTTTACCCTTTATGTGAGTGAAATCTGGCCGCTGTTGCCAGGTATTCTATTTCTGGTAGGTCGCCAGCTATACGCAGGCCTGTATTTCAAGGATCCAACCAACTCTGGGCCTGGCGAGGCACTGAGTTTCTTCAGCAATCTAGGCGTGGTGATTGCCAGCTTAGCTGGGCTGGTTATGCAGGTACTGTCTTAAAAACTAGTCTTTAGCCGGCTTTCCGCCCGCCATACTGGGAAATGGAAATGGGCTGACATTGCTACCAGCGGGGGCTTCTGTAATCTTGCAGGCACCCTCTTTTTCAACTTCATCGATGCGCACGATCGACTGCATGGGAATAAAGCTGCGCTTGATATCCGAGAACTCATTTTTTAGCTTCTCTTCTGCAGGGTCAACAATCATCTGTGAGCGCTCCCCAAAGATAAATTCTTCGACTTCAAGAAAGCCCCAGAGATCGCTTTGAAACACATGCCGAGCATAGATTTCATAGACCTGTCCCTGATTGAAAAAGGTAATGCGATAAATTGGTTCACTGGCCATGATAGTCTTCGCAATAGGCGGTTAATTTGATGGCTGCATGATAGCACAACAGCCTTTTAGAACACTGCATAAATGTTGCGAATTGGCCCCGCACAGCTATAATGCCTGCCCCCACAATGTGTTCAAAGAATAACCAATTAGATGACTGCAAAAACGGTTAAAAAGCTGCATATCGTGACCCATGGCTGCCAGATGAATGAGTACGACTCTGCTCGTATGCAGGATTTGCTGGGGGACAGCCACGCCATGGTGCCTACGGACAATGCAGCTGAGGCTGATGTTATTCTACTCAACACTTGTTCGATCCGTGAAAAGGCGCAAGAAAAAGTCTTTCATCAGCTGGGGCGCTGGAAGCATCTTAAAGAGGCTAACCCCGACCTTGTTATTGGTGTTGGTGGCTGTGTTGCCAGCCAAGAGGGCGACGCTATTGCCAAGCGCGCACCTTTTGTCGATGTCATTTTCGGGCCGCAAACATTGCATCGCCTGCCGGAGATGATGGAAACCCACAAAACTGATGGCACTGTTGTGGTGGATATCAGTTTCCCAGAGATTGAGAAATTTGATCGCTTGCCAACCCCCGAGGCCGACGGTGCTAGCGCCTTTGTCTCAATTATGGAAGGCTGCTCCAAATACTGTACTTTTTGTGTTGTTCCCTACACCAGAGGCGAAGAAGTTAGCCGCCCTATGGCAGATGTGCTCACAGAAATTGCCGAACTCGCCGCCCAAGGCGTTCGCGAAGTGAATTTGCTTGGCCAAAACGTCAATGCCTACCGCGGTGATATGCCCGATGGCTCTATCTGCGACTTTGCCGAACTGATTCCCTATGTAGCGGATATCGAGGGTATCGACCGCATTCGATACACCACTAGCCATCCAGTGGAGTTCTCCGATGCTCTGATCGATGTCTACAGCCGAGTTCCCGAGTTAGTCAGCCATCTCCACCTGCCTGTGCAGAGTGGTTCAGACCGTATTCTGATGGCCATGAAACGCGGCCACACCACTATTGAGTACAAATCAAAAATTCGCCGTCTGCGCGCCCTGCGCCCAGATATTAGCATTTCATCTGACTTTATTATTGGTTTTCCTGGTGAAACCGAAGATGATTTCGCTGCCACTATGAAGTTGATCGAAGAAATTGGCTTTGACACCTCATTTAGTTTTATTTATAGCGCTCGCCCCGGCACCCCCGCAGCGGATTTAGCTGACGACACCAGTGAAGATATTAAGAAAAGGCGCCTAAAAATTCTGCAGGACCGCATCAGCCAGAATGCCGCGGAGATTGGCCGCCGCATGGTGGGCACTCAGGCCCGGTTGCTGGTCACTGGAATCAGCAAAAAGGACCCGGGGCAGTTACAGGGTCGTACCGAGAATAACCGCGTGGTGAACTTCCGCTGCGACGATCATAGCCTTATTGGCCAGTTTGCGCAGGCCGAAATCACCGAAGCCCTGCCAAACAGCCTACGTGGCAACCTTATTTCGGCCTAAAATCTGGGCATATCAGCGCTGTTTTTTATAATATTTGGGTAGTAAAAAAGTTTACGCTCTTCTATAGTTCGCGCTATGCTACAAATATTACCAATACCACAAGGCTTTAAAGCAAATATTGAAACGATTGGATACTCAGCCATCAGCCTTCAGCATTAATCTCGAGCCTAACGATGCTCGTCGTCTCGCCTCACTCTGCGGTCAATTTGATGAAAACCTTCGCCTAATCGAACAGCGGTTAAACGTTGAAATTCGCTCGCGAGATAATTTTTTTGCTGTCTACGGTGACCCTGACCCATCTCAACGCGCAGCCGATGTAATTTACAATCTATATCAGGAGACCGCCCATTATTCGGAGCTAGCCCCTGAAGAAGTTCACCTTCACCTTCGTCAACACGAAAGAGAGACGCCTATGACTCAACCTGCCAGCAACTTGCAATCTGCCGATAATGTTGAAAATTTCTCGGTGATACGCACCAAAAAAGGCAATATCAAACCTCGGGGACTCAATCAGCAGCGTTATGTGCGCTCGATACAAACCCATGATATTAACTTTGGTATCGGCCCCGCCGGTACTGGCAAGACCTATCTGGCTGTTGCCTGCGCCGTTGAAGCGCTGCTGCGCGATGAAGTTGAACGTATTCTATTGGTGAGGCCTGCGGTTGAAGCTGGCGAAAGGCTGGGGTTTTTACCTGGCGATCTAGCGCAAAAGGTAGACCCCTACCTGCGCCCTCTGTACGACGCTCTGCACGAGATGCTCGGTTTTGAAACCGTGGCTAAATTGCAGGAGCGCAATGTAATTGAAATTGCCCCGCTAGCCTATATGCGCGGCCGCACTTTAAATGGTGCCTATATTATTCTCGATGAGAGCCAGAACACCACCAGGGAGCAAATGAAGATGTTCCTAACCCGCATTGGCTTTGGCTCTACCGCTGTGATTACTGGTGATATGTCGCAGATTGACCTGCCTCGCGGCGTTAGCTCTGGCTTGGTTCACGCCTGTGAAGTTCTGCAACATGTGGATGAGATTAGCTTTACTCATTTTGAGTCCCGAGATGTAGTGCGCCACCCTATTGTTCAAAGTATCGTTGATGCCTATGATGCTTTTGAAAAAGGTCCTGAATAGCACCCCATGACTATCTTGCTCGATATTCAGATGGCCTGCCCATCTGAAGAAACGCCTGAAGAAGACAGTATGCAGCACTGGGCCAGCGCAGCGCTCCGGGATGAGCGACATACTGCCGAGCTCAGTGTGCGAATTGTCGATGAACAAGAGAGCGCGACACTAAACCAACAGTATCGCGGTAAATCTGGCTCCACCAATATCCTTTCCTTCCCCTTTGATGCCGTTACCCCAGAGCCGCTGCCAATACTGGGCGACTTGGTTATCTGTGCGCCAGTGGTTATCCGTGAAGCTGTTGAGCAAAATAAACCGGTAGAGGCCCATTGGGCTCATATGTGCGTACATGGTGTACTACATTTACTGGGGTATGATCATGTCGGTGATCGGGATGCTGAAGTTATGGAAACGTTAGAAACTGAAATTTTATTGGGCTTGGGCTTTCCCGCTCCCTACTCATATTCCGATAGCGAAGAACAATAATAATGAACGACGAAATATCGAATAATAATCAAGATAATTCATTGCTGAAAAAAATCGGTAAGGCATTTTCTGGCAGCCCGACTAATAGCGATGAAGTGGCCGATATGCTGCGCAGCGCAGAAAATGAGTCAATTATTGATGCCAGTGCCCTGCAAATTATGGAGGGTGCCTTAAAAGTCTCTGATCTGCAGGCCAGGGAAATTATGATCCCCAAGTCGCAGATGAATGTGATTGAAGAAGACTTTAGTCTGGTGCAGATATTGGAGCTGGTAATTCAGTCTCAACACTCGCGTTTTCCAGTGGTTGGTGAATCTTCCGATGATGTTCTGGGTATTCTATTGGCAAAGGAATTACTGCCCCTAGTGCTGTCTGGTAAAGAGTCTTTCGACCTAAAGAGCCTGCTGCGCCCTGCAACCATTATCCCCGAAAGCAAACGCCTGAATATCCTGCTGCAGGAATTCCGTGAGCAACGCTACCATATGGCCATAGTGGTCGATGAATATGGAGGTGTTTCCGGTTTGCTTACTATTGAGGATGTTCTGGAGGAGATTGTTGGCGAAATTGAAGATGAAACCGACGAGCATGAAGCAGAGCAGATTCGTAAAATTGGCAACGACCTCTACACGGTTGAAGCGATTACCGAAATAGACGACTTTAATGAATTTTTTGATATTGGTTTTTCTGACGATGAGTTTGATACCGTAGGCGGGCTGGTTGTGCATGCCTTTGGGCACCTGCCGAAAGTGGGCGAGACCACCAGCATTGAGAACTTTAGCTTTAAAGTTATAGGTGGTGATAACCGCAAGGTGAGCCTGCTCGAAGTCAGCAAAATGGTTCTATGACTACAATAATCTAATGCATTTGAGCCGAGGTCAGAACTTTCTCGCCCTGTTTGCCTCCGGCGCACTAATGCCGCTGGCTCTGGCCCCTTTCTCAATTTGGCCCATCGCTATTTTTAGCATGGCAGTTCTGTTCTGGGCACTGGAAAATCAAACCCCGAAGCAGGCTTTTATTAAAGCTAGTATTTTTGGTTTTGGCTTGTTCTTTGCGGGCGTTAGCTGGGTCTATGTCAGTATTCACGACCACGGGTATATCGCTGCCCCCCTCGCTTTTCTGGGCACCATTTTATTCTGTCTTTTTCTCGCGCTGATATTTGCCGCACCCTTTAGTCTCAGTGCCCTATTTCCTAAATCTCCCTCCTCTGTGCTGCTGGGATTGCCCGCTGTATGGGTACTCAGCGAATGGTTGCGCGGCTGGATACTCACCGGATTCCCCTGGCTTTACGCCGGGTACAGCCATACGGACACCTGGCTAAATGGCTGGGCGCCATTGGGTGGGGTACTGCTGCTTAGTTATATCTGCGCCTTGACCGCAGCGGTGCTCGCACAGCTGGTATTCAGGAAGCAGCTAGGGCGCAGCACTATCATTGCCGGGAGCCTTGTGCTGGCAACCACTGTGGCTGGCTATTTTTTGCAAAAAGTTGACTGGACCCAACCCACAGGCACTGAGCTATCGGTGGTACTAATCCAGCCCAACGTAGAGCAAGAAGATAAGTGGTCTCTGGCAGAACAGGGCAGCATTTTGGATAGGCTTGTTGCACAGACAGAGCCCCATTGGGGAGCGGATATTATTATCTGGCCTGAGGGCGCTATCCCAGCACTGCCACGGCAGATTATGGACTATCTACTAGAGGTAGATGGCAAAGCAAAAGTGAACCAAACTACCCTGCTCACCGGTATACCTACACAGGATCCTCGCAATCGCCGCTACTTTAACTCTATGTTGGCCCTGGGCGACTCCCGTGGACAGTACGATAAAACCAGGCTGGTGCCCTTTGGAGAATATGTGCCATTAGAGGGTTTATTGCGGGGCGTTAACCGGTTTTTTGATCTTCCTATGTCTTCTTTTTCACTGGGGGCAGCAGATCAATCATTGTTGACCGCCAAGGGAGAGAAAATCGCTACAGCCATCTGCTATGAGATTGCCTACCCCAATCTGGTGGGCAACACAGCGGCCACAGCGACAATGATTTTAACCGTGAGTAATGACGCATGGTTTGGGCGCTCAATAGCGCCTCAGCAACATATGCAGATGGCCAGAATGCGTGCCATTGAAAATGCCAAGCCTTTAATGCGCGGCACCAACAATGGGGTATCGGCGCTGGTTGATTATCGTGGCACCATGTTTCAGCAGCTCGAACAGTTTACCGCCACGGAGTTAAGCGGCACGATTAGACCTAGAGCCGGGCAGACGATATTTACTCAGCTCGGCAGTTGGCCCATCGTGATTGCTTCATTGCTCATGTGCGCTGGCTTACTAGGCAACTCTAGACGAACTAAAATCAGACAAATTAAAACCGAGAGGGGAAACCAATATGACATTAACTAGATCTATATTAATCAAAATTATGCTATCGCTGGCATGCATGTTGTCTGCAACCGCTGGTGCTTTAGAAGTAGGCGATCAGGCACCAGCATTCTCGCTAGCGGCCACCGACGGCAAAACCTATAGCCTTGAGCAGTTCCATGACAAGCAGGCCATTGTGATTGCCTGGTACCCGAAAGCATTTACCAGCGGTTGCACCATTGAATGCAAATCTCTGGCGCAAAATGGCCACCTGCTGAAACGCCTCGATGTGACTTATTTTATGGCCAGTGTTGATGCTCTCGAAGATAATCAGGCATTTGCGGAGGAGAACGAAGCCGACTTCCCGCTGCTTAGCGACCCTAGCAAAGAAGTCGCTGACGCCTACGATGTGCTGGCCTTTTACGGCGTGCCAAAACGTCAAACTTTTTATATTGGCAAAGACGGTAAAATTCTCTTCATTGACCGTGAAATTAATGCCGCTACCTCAGCGGAAGATATGGCTGCCAAGCTCGAAGAGCTGGGCATTCCTGAGCGACAGGCTAGCTAATCTGAATAGGCAATCAAAGCCAGTCTAATCGCTGTTAGACTGGCTCCACTTCCCCTATAATTCTCTGCTAATAACGTAACCTCTGAAAGCAGTGAATCTTCATGACCGACGAACAGCATTACAATCCCGCCGAATTAGAGCGGGATGCCCAACAATTTTGGACTGACAACAAAACCTTTGAGGTCAGTGAAGACCCCTCCAAAGAAAAGTTTTATTGCCTGGCCATGTTCCCCTATCCTAGCGGTAAGCTGCATATGGGCCATGTGCGCAACTACACCATCACCGATGTTATCGCGCGCTATCAGCGTATGCAGGGCAAAAATGTACTGCACCCTATGGGCTGGGATGCATTTGGTCTGCCAGCAGAAAATGCCGCAATTCAGAACAAAACCGCCCCCGCTAAATGGACCCTCGAAAATATTACCTATATGAAAGCCCAGCTCAAGTCTCTGGGTTTTGGCATCGACTGGTCTCGGGAGCTAGCTACCTGCAAGCCGGACTACTACAAGTGGGAACAGTGGTTCTTTACCCGCCTGTTCGAGAAAGGGCTGGTGTACAAAAAAATGTCCACCGTCAACTGGGACCCGGTAGACCAGACTGTGCTGGCCAACGAACAGGTGATCGATGGTCGTGGCTGGCGCTCAGACGCCCTGGTGGAACGCAAAGAAATCCCCCAGTGGTTTATCCGTATCACCGACTATGCCGAGCAGCTGCTGGATGACCTAGATGACTTGGAGCATTGGCCCGAGCAGGTCAAAACGATGCAGCGCAACTGGATTGGTAAGAGCCGTGGGGTCGATATGACCTTCGACCTGGCCGAGGCTCTGGGCGAACATGCAAGCTTTGATATCTACACCACCAGACCAGACACATTGATGGGGGTTACCTACCTCAGTCTGGCTACTCAACATCCCATTGCTCTGAAAGTCGCCGAGACCAACCCAGCCCTAAAGGAGTTTATTCAGCAATGTCAGACCCAACAGGTGTCCGAAGCCGAAATCGCCACCATGGAAAAACTCGGGATGGACACCGGAATAAGTGCAGTGCACCCATTAACAGGAGAAATGGTGCCGGTTTGGGTAGGCAACTATGTGCTGATGGACTACGGCTCAGGTGCTGTTATGGCAGTACCTGGCCACGACCAGCGAGATTATGAATTCGCCAAAAAGTACCAGCTGCCCATCAAGCAGGTAGTGGCACCTGCGGGAGATGACGTCTGCGATATTGACAGCGAAGCTTTTATTGCCAAGGGCCTGCTGGTTAACTCCGGCGATTATGATGGGATGGATTTTACCACTGCATTTGATGCCATCGCTGCGGCGCTTGAGGCAAAAGATCGGGGCTCGGTAACCACCAAGTATCGTCTGCGCGACTGGGGCGTTAGCCGCCAGCGCTACTGGGGCTCACCTATCCCTATGTACAGCTTGGCCGATGGGGGCGAGATTCCGGTGCCCTTAGAAAAGCTGCCGGTACTGCTGCCCACAGATGTAGAGATGGACGGCATCCAGTCGCCTATTAAAGCCGATCTAGATTGGAAAAAAGCCGAGCTTAATGGCCAAATGGTTGAGCACGAGACCGACACCTTTGACACCTTTATGGAGTCATCTTGGTATCATGCCCGATTTACCTGCTCTGATTTAGACAGCGCCATGCTTGACCCC
This sequence comes from Porticoccaceae bacterium, assembly GCA_029252555.1. Classification (GTDB taxonomy): domain Bacteria; phylum Pseudomonadota; class Gammaproteobacteria; order Pseudomonadales; family Porticoccaceae; genus HTCC2207. The sequence goes on along the minus strand of JAQXBF010000005.1, from coordinate 16,079 downwards.
GAGCGGGCTAACTACTGGTTGCCAGTGGATCAATATGTGGGCGGCATCGAACATGCGATTCTGCACCTGCTTTATGCGCGCTTTTATCACAAACTGCTGCGCGATGAAGGTCTGGTGGAGAGCAGCGAACCTTTCAAGAGCCTGCTGTGTCAGGGCATGGTGCTGGCCGAGTCGTTTTATGCCGAAACCGATGGCCGCAAGCGCTGGCTGGCCTCCTCAGATGTGACCGTTGAGCGCGATGAGAAAGGTCGCACCATCAAAGCTACGGAAACAGCCACCGGCAAAGAGATCAAAAGCGGCGGCATTACCAAAATGTCAAAGTCAAAAAATAATGGTGTCGACCCCCAGACCGCCATCGATAAACATGGTGCCGACACAGTGCGTCTGTTCACGATGTTTGCCGCACCCCCAGAGCAGACTCTGGAGTGGAGCAATGAAGGTGTTGCCGGCGCCCATAGATTTCTGCGCAAGCTTTGGGCCATGGTACACAGCCATCTTGAGGCGGATATCCGCGTCGAGCTAGACCATGCCAGCCACAGCGATGAGCAGAAAGATTTGCGCCGCAAAACCCATGAGACCATCAGTAAGGTCAACGATGACTTCGGCCGTCGCAACACCTTTAATACGGCTATTGCCGCTGTTATGGAACTGCTCAATAAAGTAGGCAAACTCAGTGACAACGAAGCTCAGACTGTGGCTGTGCGCCATGAAGCCCTGAGCAGTGCCGTTTTACTGCTGTCTCCCATTGCTCCACATATCTGCCACAGTCTGTGGAATCTTCTGGGCAACAATGATGCAGTTGCAGATGCAGCCTGGCCTACCGTCGATGAATCGGCGCTGGCGCGCAGCTCTATTGAGATGGTGATTCAGGTAAACGGCAAGGTGCGCGGAAAAATTCAGGTGGCTGCGGATGCCTCAAAGGAATCTGTTGAAACACTGGCCCTTAAAGATAGTAATGTGCAGCGATTCACCGAAGGGGTTACTATCCGTAAGACTATTGTGGTTCCGGGACGGTTGGTTAACATAGTAGCCAACTAAACAGAGCCTTTTGAGAGTACTGATTATGACAATCAAGAAAATACTGTTACCCCTTGTTTTAGTGTTGCTGTCTGCCTGCCACTGGCAGCTCCGCGATGCCCAGATCGTGCCAGATGACCTAGGCAGCCTGCACCTGTCTTCCCAGGACCCCCATAGTGCGCTGATCAGAGAACTGACCCGAGCCCTAAACCTCTACGGTGTCGATGTAGTAGCCAGCGCTGCTGATGCACGCTACTCAGTGGTCATTGTGGACTTTAGACGCAACCGCCGCACCGGCACCATTAACCCCAGTGCTCGAGTTGCAGAATATCAGCTCAATGAAGATGTGGAGTTCTTGATTGTCAGCTCCGACGGCTCACAGCTTATTCCCCTTTCGACAGCTTCTGTAGAGCGAGTCTATGAGTTCAATGAACTGGATGTTTTGGCCTCAGACAATGAAGAGCGGCTGGTTAGAAACGGCATGCGTGAAGAGATTGTGCGCCAGATTCTCAATCGTCTGCGCCTAGTACCTGAAGAAGCAACAAAAGAAGCGCCAAAAGAAATGTCTGCCGACAATCAGACAGCAGGCCAGACGCCCCAGTGAAAATAAAAGCGGAGCAGCTTCACAGCCATCTGCAAAAGCAGCTGTTGCCCATATATATTATTAGCGGCGACGAACCTCTTCTAGCTCAAGAATCTGCTGATGCTGTGCGCATTGCCGCACGCGCCGCCGGCTTTACCGAGCGTGAACTTTTTTATGTCGAGGGTAACTACGACTGGAATCAGCTGCTTAACGAAGCCAACTCCCTGTCGCTATTTGCGGACAAAAAAATTCTCGAAATTCGCATCACCAATGGTAAGCCCGGAGACAAAGGCAGCAAAGCTCTGTGCGAAATGTGCGCCAATCTCAACCCAGATAATTTACTGCTAATAGTTCTGCCAAAACTTGAGCGTGCAACACAAAATAGCAAGTGGATAAAAACACTGGAATCTATTGGCGCTCATATCCAGGTGTGGCCAGTGACCGGCACACACCTGCCGCGCTGGATTCAGCAGCGACTGAATCACGCAGGTATTGATGCCAACGCAGAGGCAGTGCAGATTTTAGCTGACCGGGTTGAAGGCAACCTGCTGGCAGCGGTTCAGGAAATAGAAAAACTTAAATTGTTAGCTCTGGATGGCAAAGTCGACGCTAGCCGTATGTCTTCGGTGGTGGCTGACAGTGCCAGATATAATCTATTTGAGTTTATCGATAAGGTATTGATGGGAGATGCTCAGTCTGCAGCCCGGTCTTTGCGTGGCCTGCAAAACGAAGGCATCGAACCTATCCCTTTACTCTGGGCAATCACACGGGAATTGCGTATTTTGGCCAAGGCCAGCGAACAGCTCAGTCAGGGTGCCCACAGTGATTCTGCACTTAAATCCGCTGGAGTTTGGGACAAGCGTATTCCTCTATTTCGCAATGCCCTGCGCCGTTTAAGCCCCGCTCATTTGCGTATGCTTATACATCAGGCAGGCGCCATTGATCGCGGCATTAAAGGTCAGCGCCAGGCTGATATTTGGGATGAACTAACCACATTGGTTCTGTCTCTGGCGGGCAGCCAGACATTGCAGCCCAACAATATTAAGGTTCTGCTGGATAGCTAAACCTCTAGGCCAACCAAAAATAAACCACTGCAGAAATTATCGCCGCACCAATCAGATTTAAAGTAAACCCTTCACGCACCATCTGCTGCACGGTAATTTTCCCGGTGCCAAACACAATTGCGTTGGGGGCTGTAGCCACTGGCAACATAAACGCACAGCTGGCCGATAGTGCCGCGGGCAACATTAATAACGCTGGCTCTAAGCCTGCACCCAAAGACGCCGCTGCCAGAATGGGCATTAGTAGTGTAGTGGTCGCTGTGTTGCTGGTTATCTCTGTCAGAAAAGTAACGGAAAGGGCAACAATAGCAACAATCGCAATAATGCTCAGCATTGTGACGCCCGAGAGTGACTGGCCAATCGCTTCACTAATGCCGGTAACTGCAAAGGCTTTGGCAATAGCAATACCACCGGCAAACAGCAGCAGCACGCCCCAGTGAATGGTGGAGGCCGACTCCCAATCCAAGAGCTTGCCGCCACTGCCATTGGGTATCACAAACATCAACACAACAGAGGTTAGCGCCACCGCTGCATAGTTCGCACTGGGAACATTTAGCATCAGGCTCCAACCACCAAAAGGCTCACGCAGCGTAATCCAGGCCAGCGCTGTCAGACCAAATAATGTCAGTACCCGAACCTCTTCTGTGCGCCAGCCACCCACCTTGGGAATATCCAAGGGATTGCCTTTTTCCAGATTGCGTGTCGTCCAGAAACCGGCCATTGGAATCATTAGAAATACCACGGGAAGAGCCCAGAGCATCCATTGGGCAAAACCAATGCTAGAGCCTGTGGCTTCAGCATAGATTTTTAAGAACACAATATTGGGTGGCGAGCCAATGGGTGTGCCGAGCCCACCGATACTGGCGGCATAGGCAATACCCAAAAATAACGGTACCGCCAGCTTATTAGCGGCGCTCTTTGAATCAGCGCTTTCTAGCACCGCGTAGGCGACGGGCAGCAACATCAATGTGGTCGCGGTATTGGAGACCCACATACTCAGAACGGCAGAGGCAACCATAAAACCGAAAACCAGTCGGCGCTGATCATGGCCGCCAAACAGGTTGACCATATACAACGCGAGGCGCCGATGTGCCCCGCTTTTCTCCATCGCTTTGGACAGCATAGCCCCGCCCATCAATAGAATAATTAAAGGATCACCATAGGCTTGGGCGACCTGCGCACCATCGAGAATACCCAGCAATGGGAAAAAACCGAGAGGTATCATGGAGGTGGCGGGTATGGGTATGGGTTCAGATATCCACCACAGGGCACAGAGAATGGTGAGGCCAGCGGCCAAAGCCCCCTCTCGAGCCCAGCCAAATTCCATCATTAATAGAGCAACCAAAGCTGCTATTAGAGGTGCCAGCCAAAGAGAGAGGCTTTTTAACTTAGTTGTCATAAATCATCCTGAACGCTTTAATTGGTTTCGTCCAAACTGTAATCGCCGTTTTCATAGGCGGCGATTATCTCTTCTGCTCGCGCCTGATCTGCATCGTTAACTGTGATCGACAGATGCCCAAGCGCCGGCAGATCACCCATGCCGCCCTGCAGTGCGGCACCCTGCAAAAATACTCTTAGCCCTTCCTGCTCCATTAGGCCAGTCAATAGTTGGGCTTCAAAGTAGTCGCTGCCGCGATAGACGGAAATCATTAGGCCCTCGGTCTTCTGCTCAAAATAACCAGCAGCCACATAATTAAAATTCCTGCCCCATTGGCGATTATATCGAGAGCGTCGGCCTGGCGATAGCCTGTATAGGACTGAGCCCATTCCATTGCCATACCAAAAGCCATAATAGCCGCAGCTAGTATCCACAGAGGGAAACGAGCATTGTAGGATTTAACTGCTAGTGCAAAGAACAAACCATAGGCGATGGCATGTCCCACTTTATCGCTGTTATACATGATCGGTTTCGAGGAAACGGGAGACAGAGATAAATACAGAAGCCCAACGAGGAACAACCAGAAAAATATCTTGAAGTGTTTTTTTGCAATCATAGGTTGGACTGGCCTTTTAATCATTTATTATTTTAACTGCTGGTTAATTTTCTGGTAACGCTCAACGGTACCTACATCGCACCAATCTCCAGTATAGACTTCTCCGCCGATGCGGTTTGCATTAATTGCAGGGCGCAAAATATCTCGCAGAGGAAAACAGGGCTCGGCCATTGGATGGGCTGGAAATAACTGCGGGCGCAATAGGCTAATCCCAGCGAAGGTATATTTGGGGCTTCCTTCATAGGTTACCTGATGATCATGGAGCGCAAAATCACCCTGTGGATTGTGGTCGGGATTCTCAACGAGCAGCAGCCAACCATCGGTATTGGCCTCTAACTTTTTGTCTCTGATTAAACGCAGGGGAAAATCGGTCCAGACATCTCCATTGATCAACAAAAAGGGTTCATTGCCCAGCAGCGGCAGCGCATTGGCTATACCACCCCCAGTTTCCAGAGGCTGCTGCTCTCGAGACCAGCGAATAGAAACACCGAATCGATGGCCGTCGCCAAAGTAGTCCTCTATTTGTTCAGCTAACCAGCTGGTATTGACAACCAACTCAGTTACTCCAAGGGCTGACAGGCGCTCAATATGATGCTGTAGCATTGGCTTGCCACTGACAGGCAGAAGGGGTTTTGGCGTGGTTTCGGTAAGTGGTCGCAACCGTTTACCGTAGCCCGCGGCAAGAATCATTGCTTTCAAAGCGCAGACCCCTGAGACTGTACATACCAACTCTGGGACCCCAGCAATGGGGTGATTCGATGTTCAAACCAGTCACAAAAGGCTTGGCCTTCCGGATAATCTCGGGCAGCTTCGAGACTGTATTCGATGACCATGGGTAAATCATTCAGATAGCCTTTCTTGCCATCCCGCAATGCTAAGCGAGCGAATATTCCCATAACTTTAATATGCCGTTGCAGGCCCATCAAATCAAACCAACGCAGGAACTGCTGATCATCAATCTCTAATCCCAGCTGCTCTTTAAAAGCGGTGGCCCGCTGGCGGGTCTGCTGGGCCGGCCAACGGACATAGCAGTCTTTCAACAGAGACACTAGGTCATAGGTAATGGGGCCCCAAAGGGCGTCCTGAAAATCGATAATGCCCAACTCATGATTTTCCAGAACCATCAAATTGCGTGAATGATAATCTCGATGAACCCAAACCTGAGGCTGTTCCTCGGCACTCTCGATTAAACTGGCATACAGGCTGCCCAGCATGGCGATCTCTGCTGCTTCTAGATCAATACCCAGCAGATCGGTGACAAACCACTGGTTAAACAGGACCATCTCATCTTCAAGTAGCTGGGCATCATAGCGAGGGTATAACTGCTCGTTATCCGGTAGTTGCTGAAGCTCAAGTAATAGGGTTTCAGCGCGGTTGTATAGTTGGGAAACCGTCTGGTCATTGAGCAATGGATGCAATGACTGAACGCCAAAATCTTCCAGCAGCATAAAGCCATGGGTGAAATCCACAGCATGGATGATTGGTGTTCGCAGCCCCTCAGATTGCAGTGCCATGGCTATATTCACATAGGCGGGATTGTTCTCTTTAAACGGGGGAGAATCCACAGCAATAAGGCTGGGCTCAGTATTTAAACGGTAGTAGCAGCGAAAGCCTGCATCGCCCACAAGCTGGTCAGCTACCAGAGCACCCTTTAACCTGCTGGCTCTTGGAAGTGAGGCCTGTATCCACTCGTGAAAGTGCTGTTGATGCTTGTTTGGCAATGCTTAAACCCTGTTTTCAATGCTAATTATTATGTCTTACTTGGCGGTCTATACCAGCTCAAATTTGGACTGGGGTAAAAAAAGTCCATTCTAGCCTATTTGCGGCAATTAGAGGTCTCTACTCAAGGCAGATATCAGGTAAAATGTTGGCAAGTAAAAGATTCTCTGGATGACAGTTTTGCACCGAGCCGTTTTAAAGCGCCACCCGACCATAGTCCGCAATTTGTGGGGCCTTATGCTGGTTGCTGGGGGAGCCGTTCCTGTGATCTCTGTGGCAGATGATGAGCAGCCATTCCAATGGAGTTGCTCGGCGGATACAAGTGGCGACTGGCTCTGTATTGAAGAGGCCATAAGTAGTGAAAATTTGGTCCCACGGCCAGCTCGTAGCTTTGTGCAAAAGGCTTCGAACCCCGAGGAACCCCGATTAGCGACAGTGCGCAATTTGGACTGGGTTGAAGAACCCGAGATGACCCCAGAGCAAAGGGCCGCTCTGGATGAAAACTGCTGTGGTGCCTACATAGAACCTACCAGAGATTACCCTGATGCCGACATACCGCCGGAACAGGCCTCCCTGCGAGTAAATGCCAATAGCACTGAAGCCATGCAAGATGACATTGCTCTGCTCGAGGGCGATGTGCAGATATCTCAGGGTTACCGCCAGGTGCGCAGTGATAGCGCCGTGGTTAATCAAGTCAATCGCCAAGTTGTTTTGGAGGGCAATGTTCGCTTCCGCGAGCCAGGAATGTTGCTACTTGGAGACAACGCGAAGGTCGATATCGATAGCAAAGAGGTGCAAATTAATAATGCCACCTATGTGCTCCACGAGGCTTCGGTGCGGGGAAATGCCGAGACCCTCTCGCGCAATAAAGAGGGCATTATTGTTATTGATGAAGCAACTTACTCTGCCTGTGAGCCCGGCGACAACACTTGGCAGTTGGTGACGAGTGAAATTGATATTGACCAAAATACTGGTTTTGCGACGGTCAAAAGTGCGCGCCTCGAAGTAAAGGATGTGCCGGTTTTCTATTTGCCTTATATCCGCTTCCCTGTCGATGACCGGCGATCCTCTGGCTTATTATTCCCGACCATCAGTGCAGATAAGGAAAATGGTCTGGATTTTGCTCAGCCCATCTATTGGAATATTGCCCCTAACTACGATGCCACTATTACTCCCCGCTACATTCAAGAGCGCGGTGTTGGCATAGAAACTGATCTTCGTTACCTGAATAGTTGGTCAGAAAACCAGATTCTCGCCAGTTTTTTGGGCAGTGACAAAGGCGGAGCCGACGATGAAAAAATTGACCCTGTCACAGGCCTGCGCCCCAACGAAGGGGAAGACCGCTATCTCACTGCACTGAAACATGCTGGTGGTGCAGGGCGCCCCTGGTCGACATTTCTCGATATTAACCATGTCAGCGATATGGATTACTTTCGTGATTTGGGCAATCTGACTCTGGATGATAATAGTCTGACTCACCTTCAGCGCCGGGCCTCGGCTAGCTATAGGACCAAGCATTGGAATTATTCAGTGGCGGCTCAAGATTATCAGGTAATTACTCAGGGTCTAGCCGACCAGTATTCAGTGCTGCCGCAAATTTCAGCAGATGGCTACTACCGCCTCCCCAACTCGGTAGTCATAGATTTAAAGAACCGTCACTCTGTGTTTAACCACAGCGACGACAGCTTTGTGACCGGCAGTCGCAGTAGCATAGAGTACGGTATAAGCTGGGACAAACGCTGGAGCTGGGGCTACTTTAAACCCCAAGTAAGGGCGAGGCATTTATCTTACAGTCTCGATGCAGGGCAGCACTCGGCACTACTGGATGCAAGCCCCTCGGTGTCGGTGCCAGTCTATTCCATTGATACTGGTATTTACCTCCAGCGAAATGTGAGCTGGCTGAACAATTACAAACAGTTTTTTGAGCCCCGAATATACTATGTAAGGGCGGACTACAAGGATCAATCTAGGCTGCCAGATTTTGATACCAGAGAATTTACTCCCTCATACGACTTATTGTTTCGAGAAAATCGTTTTAATGGCGGGGATAGAATTTCTGACGAAAATCGCATGACCATTGCATTTACCAGCAGGTATATCGACCAAAAAACCGGCCAAGAAAGATTTAGGGCCCGGTTTGCCCAGTCGATCTATTATGCCGACCGCAGGGTGACTCTGTCTGCTGACCCCAGCATCGCGGAACTTGACGAACTGAGCCGCAACCAATCTCCTCTGGCTATTGAATGGGCAGCGCGGGTCTCTAAAGACTGGCGTATTACCAGTGATGTTATCTATGACAACCATGACAATGAGCTGGAAAAAAGTAGTTTGGGTGTGCGCTACAATGATGGTCAAAATCGGCTGTTTAACTTTACCTACAGATATACTCGCAGGTCACCGCGCCTGTTTTTTGGTATGGAAGTAGATCAGGATATTGAACAGGCTGATTTATCCGCTTTTGTTCCTGTAGCCGGCAATTTCAACTGGGTGGGGCGTTGGAACCATGACTTCACCAACAAGAGGGAACTTGAGCTGTTTGCTGGTTTCGAATACAACAGCTGCTGCTGGCGTGCTAGTCTAGTCGCGCGACGCTGGCTTGATCGTGAAGATGAAATACTGTTTCCGGAAGAAGAGCTCAAAGCAAGAAACGGTATCTTCTTCCAAATCCAATTTAAAGGTCTGGCTGGTACTGGCAGTCGGGTAGATACAATGCTTAACAATGGTATTTATGGTTATGAACCTCTGGAAACCTTCTAAATTTTTATTGGCTACAACGCTTGCGGCCTGCGCCTTGCTCGTTTCATTCTCAGCCACGGCTCAGATACAGTTATTGGACAAGGTTATCGCCATCGTCGATGACGATGTTGTATTGCAGAGTGAACTCGATCTGCGAGTAGCCAGTGTCTATGCCCAGATACAGCAATCTGGTACCCAGCCACCGCCCCAAGAAATCTTGCTGCAGCAGGTATTGGATAGACTCATCTCAGAGCGTCTACAGTTGAATATAGCCTACAGTGCTGGTGTGCGAATTCCTGATGAAGAGCTCAATATGGCTATGGCACGAATCGCGGCAGGCAACAAGCTCAGTATGGAACAGTATGTAGAGCAGATTCATGCTCAGGGGCAGACAGTGGCTAATATTCGCGAAGAGATTCGCAATGAAATGACGCTAATGCGCGTACAGCAGGGCAAGGTGATGCGCCGCATTCGCATTAGTGAGCAGGAACTAGATAATTTCCTCAACTCCGAGGAAGGACGATTTTTAACCTCACCCGATGTCAACGTTGGGCAGATTTTGCTTAGTGTGCAAAGCAGCTCCAGCACAGCGGATGCCGATAAGGTATTGGCTAGAGCCAATGACTTGCGCGCTCAGACCATTGCAGGCACAGACTTCCGCCAACTGGCTATAGCTAACTCCGCAGATCAATCGGCCCTTCAGGGTGGTGATTTGGGCTGGCGGAAAATGGCCCAGCTGCCAGGAGTGTTTATTGATGCCGTTGAAGATATGGGGTTGGGAGAGATCTCGGAGCCCATTCGCAGTGGTGCCGGTTACCACCTACTTAAACTCTATGAGCGTCGCGGTGGTGGCGAGCAATTAATTGAGCAGCACTTTGCGCGGCATATCCTTATCAAGCCGAATCAAATTCGCGATCAAGATACCACAGTAGCCGAGCTTAATAGCTTGCGTGATCGGGTTCTCGCCGGAGAAGACTTTGCCGAGCTGGCAAAAGAGTTTTCTGAAGACCCAGGCTCCGGGCTTAAGGGCGGTGAGTTGGGCTGGTCAACCCCAGGCATGTTTGTGCCTGAGTTCGAACAGACGATGAACGGCATCGCGGTCGACGAGATCAGCGCGCCTTTCAGCTCACAGTTTGGCTGGCATATCCTGCAGGTGACTGAGCGTCGCAAACAGGACTTTAGTGGCGATATTCTGCGCAACCGAGCTGAGAATATGCTGCGTCAACGCAAGTACGAGGAAGAGCTTCAGGTATGGCTGCAAGAGATTCGCGACGAAGCCTTTATTGAGATAAAAGAGTCATCTAAGTCATGACATTAAAACTGGCACTGACACCAGGGGAACCAGCTGGTGTCGGGCCCGATCTATTGATTCAAACTGTACAGCAGCAACAGGAAGCCGAACTGGTCGCCTTTGCTGACCCGGACATGTTAACTCAGCGAGCTCAGCAGCTTGGGCTACCCCTGAAAATCTTACCCTTCGACCTAACCGCAGCGCCAGTACCAACCTTAGCGGGAACACTTGTCTTATCTGCCACTCCTCTGGAGGAAACAGCGGTGGCTGGGCAATTAAATCAAAGCAATGCCCCCTATGTTCTGCAAACCTTGGACGCTGCCATTGCCAGTTGCCAATCCGGATTTTGTCAAGCCATGATCACTGGCCCAGTGCAGAAATCTATTATCAATGATGCCGGCATATCTTTTTCTGGGCACACTGAATACCTAGCGGACAAAACCAACAGTGCAACTGTGGTGATGATGCTGGCAACACAAGAGCTGCGAGTTGCTCTGGCCACTACCCATTTGCCTCTAAAAGATGTGGCAGGTGCTATTAGTGCTGAGTTATTAATTGAGGTTATCAATGTTCTGCAACATGACCTCAAGGCAAAGTTTAATATTGCTCAACCCAAAATTTTGGTTTGCGGCCTTAACCCCCACGCGGGCGAAGGCGGCCATTTGGGCCGGGAAGAAATAGACATTATTGAGCCAGTGCTGCAACAGTTCAGAAGTCAGGCTGTTGATATTATCGGTCCTCTGCCTGCAGATACACTGTTCACTGGAAAATATCTCCAATCTGCCGATGCCGTGCTGGCGATGTATCACGATCAGGGGCTCCCGGTTTTGAAATATCAGGGCTTTGGCCGCGCAGCCAATATCACTTTGGGTCTGCCTATTATTCGCACCTCCGTGGATCATGGCACTGCCCTTGATCTGGCGGGGACAGGCACCGCAGATAATGGCAGCTTGGTAACTGCCATTCAGGTAGCAATACAGATGGCAACAGCCAGTGCAGGTAACCGTTGAGCTTAAATCATCAGGCCCGCAAACGCTTTGGGCAAAATTTCCTTGTCGACCAACAGATTATTGCCCAGATTATCTCTGCTGTGGCACCTAAGCCTGAGCAAAATCTGGTGGAGATTGGCCCGGGTATGGCCGCTATTACTGAACATCTTGTAGAACTTTGCCCCAATATGTCGGTAATGGAATTAGACCGAGATTTGGTGGAGTTTCTGGGGCAGAAATTCGCCAATTACTCCGGTTTTACCATCCATAGTGGCGACGCTTTAAAAATGGATTTTTCCGAGCTGCATGATGGCCGTGATCTGCGCCTGGTGGGCAACCTGCCCTACAATATTTCTACACCACTGCTGTTTCATCTGTTAAAAGTGCGCCACCTGATTTCTGATATGCATTTTATGTTGCAGCGGGAGGTTGTAGATCGCCTCAGCGCAGCGCCAGGCACCAAGGCCTATGGCCGCCTGTCGGTAATGATTCAATATTATTGCCGTGTGATGCCCTTAATACCTGTGCCACCAGAATCATTCCGTCCTGCACCCAAAGTACAGTCTGCTGTAGTTCGCCTTAAACCACATAAGACCATGCCCTGTCTGGCCGATGATGAAGCATTGCTGAGTCAGGTTGTCAGCCAGAGTTTTCAGCAGCGGCGCAAGACATTGCGCAACTGTCTTCGCAGCTATCTTGAACATCTTGAGTCTGCCGAGGGCAAGGAAGCTAGCATTGATCTGTCCCGCCGCCCAGAGGAGCTATCAGTTGCCGAATTTGTGGCCCTTTCTAACCGTATCAGCAGGAGTTTAAATAAGTCCCTATGACCTCTAACAGCCAACCTATTATGGTTAGTGTGACTACCGAATATCTATCTGCTCATTCTCAACCAGAGCAAAGTCGTTTTGCCTTTGCCTACCATATCCGCATCGAGAATCAAGGCGGTGAAGGGGCGCAGCTACTGAGCCGCCACTGGATTATTGTCGACGCCAATCAAGAGCGACAGGAGGTGCGTGGCGATGGAGTGATTGGTGAGCAACCCCTTATAGAAGCTGGTGGTGTTTACCAATATAGCAGTGGCGTTGTTATTGAAACACCGGTTGGCACCATGCAGGGTTCTTATCAGCTTGTTGGCAGCGACGGCAACCCCTTCGACGCGCCCATAGAACCCTTTTTACTCTCCACCCCCCATGCTGTTAACTAAATGACACAGTATGCTGTAGGTGACATTCAGGGCTGCTTGGACCCTTTACTACAGCTGTTGGATCAAGTGTCTTTTGACTCGAGGCAGGATCAGCTGATCTCAGTCGGTGACCTGATTAACCGCGGCCCTAAATCCCTCGAAACAATGCGCTTTTGCAAGGACTTGGGCCCCGCTTTCAAAATGGTTTTGGGCAACCATGATCTTCATCTATTGGCCATTGCACAGGGTGTTAGGGGCCCAACTAATAAAGATACTCTCAACGAAATTCTCGCCGCTCCTGATAGTGATGAATTGCTGCATTGGTTGCAGGGACACCCCCTGTTAATGAAAGCAGGTGACTATCATATCGTTCATGCTGGTGTGCCACCGATCTGGGATATGGCAACTGCCTATCGTCTGGCTGAGGAGATCAGCGGCGTTTTACAGTCGGGCGAAAGCGCTCGGTATTTTCAACATATGTATGGCAACCTACCTGCGGTTTGGTCTGAAAGCCTAGAAGGGCCGGAACGTTGGCGGGTGATTACCAATTACTTAACCAGAATGCGCTTCTGTAAGCCCAATGGGGGTTTGGAGCTGGAATCAAAAAATTCGCTAGAGATGCCTCTGCCCTTCCAGCCTTGGTTTGCTCACAGTAACAGAAAGACGGCACAGGATAAGATTGTCTTTGGCCACTGGGCTGCGCTTGAAGGGCGTGACTGCGGTGAGAATGTATTTGCTATGGACACTGGCTGTGTCTGGGGAGGGCCAATGCGACTGATGAATCTACAGAGCCGGGAATACTTTCACCAACCTGCCTGAGCCCATTCTCTAAGTGCAGCAGATTTTATGACAGGCATAAAAAAGCCGAGCTAGGCTCGGCTTTTTTCATTGACAGCGAGCTTATTCAACGACGACTTCCAATGCTTCTTCGTCTGCATCAACAACTTCACGACCAACCAATTCAACATAGGCCATAGGTGCATTGTCGCCCGTACGGGCGCCGCACTTTAGAATACGCAGGTAACCACCAGGACGTTCCTGAAAACGCGGACCGAGGTCGGTAAATAGTTTACCTACTGCCTCCTTGTTACGCAGACGGTCAAATGCCAGTCGACGGTTTGCAACGTTGTCTTCTTTAGCCAGTGTAATTAAAGGCTCTGCAAAACGGCGCAATTCTTTAGCCTTAGGCAAAGTGGTTCTAATCAACTCGTGCTCAACCAGAGACGCAGTCATATTGCGAAACATTGCCCTGCGGTGAGGGCCAGATTTATTCAGTTTGCGGCCACTGTAACGATGACGCATGATTATTATTCCTTAATTCGTTGCTGTCTCAGCAATGATATCTATACGAGCAAGCCTTAGACTAGTTCGCGTTCACTTTTCAAGCTTGCTGGTGGCCAGTTTTCAAGACGCATACCCAAAGACAGCCCTCGAGAAGCCAATACATCCTTGATCTCAGTAAGGGACTTCTTACCCAGATTAGGTGTTTTCAGCAATTCAACTTCGGTGCGCTGAATCAGATCACCAATGTAATAGATGCTCTCTGCCTTCAGGCAGTTAGCAGAACGTACAGTCAGTTCAAGATCATCAACTGGACGCAGTAAGATCGGATCGATCTCTTCTTCTTTTTCTTCAGGCTCTGCAGCAGTCTCGCCTTCAAGATCAACAAATACGGCCATCTGCTGTTGCAGGATAGTCGCTGCACGACGAATAGACTCTTCTGGGTCAATGGTACCGTTGGTCTCAAGCTCTAAAACCAGCTTATCGAGGTCGGTGCGGTTCTCAACACGGGCACTCTCTACGCTGTACGACACTTTAAAGATCGGGCTATAGGTTGCGTCTAGCTGCAAACGGCCGATAGAGCGAGTCTCTTCGTCAGCGACACGTGCGTCAGACGGCTGATAGCCGCGACCACGAACGATGCGAAGCTGCATGCTTAAGCTTGTCTTGCCAGAGATATTGGCAATAACATGCTCAGGATTAATTACTTCGATATGTCCATCGCTCTCGATATCGCCAGCGGTAACAGGACCAGGGCCTTTAACATTAAGGCTAACTGTTGTGTCATCACGGCCTTCCATGACGATAGCAACGCCCTTGAGGTTAAGGAGGATTTCCATCACGTCCTCTTGAACACCCTCAATTGAGGAGTACTCGTGCTCAACACCGTCGATCTCTACTTCGATAATGGCACAGCCAGACATAGAAGAAAGAAGAATACGACGCAGGGCATTACCCAGAGTATGCCCAAATCCGCGCTCTAAAGGTTCAAGAACAACCTTTGCATGCGTAGGATTATAAGACGTTACATCAATGTTACGTGGTGTTAGAAATTCAGTAGCAGAATTTTGCATAGTATTACCTGTAAGAGCTAAACAGCGATTACTTGGAGTACAGTTCGACGATCAGATTTTCATTGATCTCGGCCGGTAAGTCAGAACGATCTGGATTGCGCGTAAATGTGCCTTCCATCTTATTACTGTCAACATTCAGCCATTCAACTTCACCACGTTGTGCTGCTAACTGCAGAGCAGTTTGAACACGAAGCTGCTTCTTGGACTTCTCTCGAAGACCAACAACATCACCTTCCTGAACTCTAAAAGAGGCAATATTGACCTTCTGGCCATTAACCAAGATAGAATTATGGGCAACTAACTGACGTGATTCAGCGCGTGTCGCACCAAAACCCATGCGATAAACAACGTTATCGAGACGCTTCTCTAAAAGAGTAAGCAGGTTCTCACCTGTGTTACCTTTCAGACGCGCAGCATCTTTGTAGTAGTTGCGAAATTGCTTTTCAAGAACGCCATAAATACGACGCACTTTTTGCTTCTCGCGAAGCTGAACCCCGTAGTCAGACAGACGACCGCGACGCTGACCGTGCTGGCCAGGAGCGCTCTCTGAGCGACACTTGGATTCTAATGGACGAACGCCACTCTTGAGGAACAGATCAGTTCCTTCTCGGCGTGAGAGTTTACAAGTTGGTCCGAGATATCTAGCCATTTCCTGTCTCCCTTACACGCGACGTTTTTTCGGTGGACGACAGCCGTTATGGGGCACAGGCGTCACATCGGTAATATTAGTAATTTTGTAACCAGCGTTGTTGAGTGCGCGAACTGCCGACTCACGACCGGGCCCTGGACCTTTAACTTGCACGTCAAGGTTCTTCAATCCGTAGTCTTTTGCTGCTTCACCAGCACGCTCTGCAGCGACCTGGGCGGCAAACGGGGTACTCTTACGAGAACCGCGGAAACCTGAACCGCCCGACGTTGCCCAGGAAAGAGTATTTCCCTGACGGTCAGTGATAGTAACAATCGTATTGTTAAAAGAAGCATAGATATGGGCTACGCCATCTATAACTGTCTTTTTGACCTTTTTACGGGCCGGTTTAGCTGCTGCTTTTGCCATTAGAAATGATCCTAATTATCTTTTTATGGGACGACGCGGCCCTTTACGGGTGCGCGCATTCGTCTTAGTACGTTGTCCACGTACGGGCAAACTACGAC
>JAQXBF010000029.1 GCA_029252555.1 Porticoccaceae bacterium | reverse complement strand
CCCGCTGCTTTTGTTAATGGCATCGAGTTTTTGTTGATGAAGGCTGAGCTCTTCTTCGCTGGGCTTGACTATCCTCAGCGGCGTGCGATCCTGAGAAAGTCGGCGAATACTGCTCATAGTATTCACTTCGCCGCTGGCTGAGGAGGATTGATTGCTGATATTTAGATTGACCTGCCCACCGGTCATCAACAGATAGACGTCGGCAAGGATTTCCGCATCCAGTAAAGCACCGTGAAGATCGCGTTGGGAATTATCGACTCCGTAACGTTTACAAAGTGCATCTAGGTTGTTTTTTTGACCCGGGTGTTTTTGTCGGGCCAAGGCCAGGGTATCAATTATTTTGCAGCCGCTCTCAATCGACTTATTGCGCCCCGAGAGCTTACCCACTTCGTGATTGATAAAGCCAATATCAAAGGGGGCATTGTGAATAATAAGATCAGCACCATCGACAAATGCCATAAAGTCTGCCGCTATGGCATCGTAGGTAGGCTTGTCTTCAAGAAATTGGTCGGTGATACCATGAACTTCCATCGCCCCTTCATCGACCTTGCGCTGGGGATTTATATATTGATGGTAATGGCGACCGGTCAATTTGCGATTGACCATCTCGACACAGCCAATCTCAATGATGCGGTGATCTTGAGAGGTTTCTAGGCCTGTGGTTTCTGTATCAAGTACGATCTGTCTCATGGGCTCTATTCTTTATCTGTTTTCTATCTAGTGAATACCTAGTGAATATCTCTTTTGAGTCGCTTGCGCCACTTTTACTTAGCCTAATTCATCGATACCACGGTTGGCTAGTTGGTCTGCTATTTCGTTTTCCCGATGGCCGCTGTGACCTTTTACCCAGTGCCAGTTTATCTTATGTTCACCAATAACGGCATCGAGTTTTTGCCATAGATCGACGTTCTTTACCAGCTTTTTCGACGCAGTTTTCCAGCCGCGCTTTTTCCAGTTGGGCATCCATTCTTGAATACCCTTTAGCACATAGGTTGAATCAGATGTCAGCTCAACACGACAGGGGCGCGTTAATGCCGCCAAGCCCTCAATCACTGCTGTTAGTTCCATACGGTTGTTGGTGGTTTCAGCCTCACCCCCGCATAGTGATTTTTCTTCTTCACCGTAACGCATTAATACACCCCACCCGCCGGGGCCCGGGTTACCTCGGCAGGCACCATCTGTAAATATCTGAACTTGATTCATGCTGTTCCTTTATAGGGGCTTACTGGGATTTTTGCGACTGAGTTTGCTGCCTGTGGAGCGGTAGCCATTGGTTCCTGCTGGTCGCCACAGATGTGATCTGTTGCCAATTCCACGGAGCTCGCGCTTCACCGCGTGGATCATATAAAAATTACCCAGCGGAAAGCGAATCTTTTGCGCTATCTTTTCCCACCGGCTATCTGCCTCCAGCCAATTGGGCCGGTCCAGGGACAGGTTATAGGCACCATGGTCGATCTCTAATACTTGGAAATTTAACAGGGACAGCCAGTCGATCACGCGACCTTTACGCAAATTGTGAAAACGATACTCGGGGCGACCAGTGACAAGTTGCATTGGAAACTTGGCTGCTCCTCGGGGGCCGTAGGGGTTAAACAGACAGAGCAAGAGGTGCCCCCCAGGCGCCACTACCCTTGAAATCTCTGCCAGTACTGCCTTGGGTGACACAGAATACTCAACCGCATGCTGCACCAGTGCCACGTCGACAACTTCTGATGGCAGCGGTAATTCTGCATAGTTGCTGGATGCTGATAGCGAGCTCGACGGCAAGTCTGAAGAGCTCTGGGGGTTAGAATGGATATAGAAACGGTGCAATTGCTTAAAGCAGTCGACTGTCTGCGGGTTAGGTGCCAACCCCAGGTGCATTAATCTGTAGCCTGGGAGCTGGCTGTACTTCTGCTCTAATAAACGCTTTTCCTGTTGCAGTAGGTAGCGGCCAAAATCTCGATTTAGCCAATTTTCCAAATCGTTGGCTGATGAGCCCAGATCATCAACTTTGAGCCGATCCAGAATAAGTTTACTGCGCCTGCGTAGGAAGTTTTTCGGCATACTGTTTTGTGTTTACCCGAACTTAGCCCTTAGTCTTTAACCCTTATTATGTTCAATGATTACATTAAACGCCAGTCCAGACTGATGAAGGGCCCCCTGAAGAGATGCTGATATAGCCAAGTGAAACTGCAACTTGCCAATACAGTTTAGAGGGTCGTTTATTGTTTAATGTAGCCGTGATCGCTACAATTCGCAGCTTATTAGACACCTATCCAAAAAGTTGATTGCAATTGCCCCTCTTTAAACCCTTTGCTCCTATGCTCACCATCGGTCTCACTAGCTTTATATTGTCCGGCTGTGAGCTTGTGCCTCTGGATGAAAATATTGAATCTGCGGTGCTTGAACGCGAGCTTCCTGAAGCCCTCGTTGCTGAGGCTGAGCCAATTCAAGAGGTACTGGCGGAGGAAATTGTCCCAGCGCCATACCTTTGGCAGCGAATCCGTGAGGGCTATCATCTGGTACCGGATGAAATGCATGCTTCTGTCTCTAAGCAGCGAGACTGGTATCTGCGCAATCCAAGCTATTTGGCTACGGTATTTAGCCGAGCTGAGCCTTTTATTTACTATGTTACCGATGAACTCGACAAAGCCGGGCTGCCTTTAGAGCTCGCTCTATTGCCAATTGTTGAAAGCACCTATGACCCGCTTGCCTACAGCCATAGCCATGCGGTTGGCCTTTGGCAGTTTATTCCGTCTACGGCGAAGTCTTTTGGTTTACGCCGCGACCGCTGGTATGACGGGCGTCGCGATGTGATCTACTCGACTCAGGCTGCGATCAAGTATTTAAATTATCTGCATAAGCGCTTCGACAACGATTGGTTACTGGCTCTGGCCGCCTATAACTCGGGGGAAGGCAATGTGTCGCGCTCGATGGAGCGGAATCGTAAAAAGGGGAAGCCTGCGGATTTTTGGTCAATCAAGTTACCGCGGGAAACCCGAAACTATGTGCCCCAGTTGCTTGCTCTGGCCGAGCTGATCGCCAAACACAAGGAATATAAAATTGAACTGCCGCCAATACCAAATGAAGCCTACTTCGAGGTAGTTGAAATCGAATCGCAAATTGATCTTATTAAGGTGGTAGAGATCACTGGCATCAAAGGCCCGGACTTTACCCGCTTAAACCCGGCTTATCGGCGCTCTATTACTCCGCCTCAGGGCAAACATAATATTTTATTACCGGTAGGGTCTGCTCAGCCGCTGCGGGATCTTCTCGCCAGCACAGACCCAAAAACTTGGGTGCCTCACACAGAGTATGCAGTTAAAAGCGGTGATACATTGTCACAAATTGCCCAGCGTTTCCGTATCCCAACTAGCTGGCTAAAAAGCCGTAATGGCCTAAAAAATGATCGCTTGCGCGTCAATCAGGTGCTGTTTATTCCCCATTCGGGGAATGACTCCAACAGTTCAGTGGCCAGCGCCTCCCAGAAGTCTGTATATCGGGTGCAACAAGGTGATTCACTTTCATCCATTGGCGCCAGATTTAAGGTCTCTACGGCTGATTTAAGACGCGCTAACAACTTGCGCACAGATACATTGCAAATAGGCCAGAAACTCAATGTGGTGCATTCTGCGGCGGTATCTGGCATAGACAACCTACGCCGCCTGTCCTATCGGGTACGCCGAGGAGACTCTCTCTATCTGATCGCTGAAAAGTTTGATATCCGCATCCGTGATATCACTCGCTGGAACAAGATTAGCCGCAATGAGTTTTTGCAGCCGGGCCAACGCCTGACATTGTTTATTAATGCTCTGCGTATCTAGCCTGAGGCTCAGGCTTCTCTCCCTAGGGAATAAGCAAAGTATTAATATTACAGACTCCCAGACGCAAATAAGGCAGGGTAACCTGCTTTTTTTTATTGCCTGTGGCTTTCGTGACTTTAAGCCTTAAATGGCACCAGCAATGAGTCTTTATTGGATTGCTTCTGCTGGGTAACTTTACTGATTTACTTCTGCCTCTGCTAACAAGCTGGCTTGATAAGCCGCCAAATCTCGGCTGCTATTTGTCGACTGAAGAGTGTAAATTAAGCTGGATTTCTGCTCTTGGCTCAATTTACTGGCATCACCAGAGGTAACCGTTTGTAATGAAGCAACAATATAGTCGCCATTACGCGCTGAGAACCCTTTAATAGTGGGCTTGTCGGCTGGTGCATCCAACTGAAAAACCGCTGCCTTCACTTCTTCGTTAACTGATCTGTCAACACGCTTCACATTTTGCGCTGCCTGCCATTCCAAACCTGCAGACTTGGCTACGGCCTCTACGCTCTCACCTGCTTCAACACGTGCCAGTAACGCCCCGCCCTGCTCTTCGGCAGTCTGCTGAGCAATTGACCCGCGCAGCGCTGCTGCAACATTGACTTTAACTTCATCAAGTTCTTTTTGACGCGCTGGGAAATATTCCTGCAACTTGATAACCACATAGCGCTCATCGCCCAGATCTAATACTTCGCTGGCATATTTATCTTCTAACACCTCTGAACTAAAGGCTGCCTTGACCACTGCGGGGAAAGCGGCAACACCAGCCCCGCCAACACGGGAAAATGGTTCACTGACCTGTGCTTCGAGACCCAAGTCTGCGGCTACCTCGGCCAATGTCTCGGAGTTAAAACTCAACTCCTTAAGCATTTCTAACTTCTCTACCAACAAATCGCTGGCGGCTTCCCGCAGCAATTCCTGCTCAATACGGCTACCTTCTGCTGACAATTCGAAGGTTTCTTGCTGACGGTCCAGCAGCTTAATAAAGTGCGTGCCAGCGTCGGTTTCAACCGCTGCTGATACCTGCCCTATTTCCAGTGCCGCCAATGCAGTTTCGAAGGCCTCGGGGAATGTATCACCTGTTGTGAACCCAAGCTCGCCACCAGCGTCTGCTGATGCAAAGTCGTCTGAATACTCTTTGGCCAGGGCGGCAAAGTTGCCCCCAGCATCTAATTTGCCTCGAATTTCTTGTAAGATTTCTGCATCTGGGTCGGTCAGCAGAATGTGCGCTGCCTGCAAGCTATCGGCCGTATTGATCGACTCGGCCTCTTGGTCAAAACGCGCTTGAATTTGTTTTTCGGTAACAGTTTGCTCTGCCGCCAACTCGCTTGCACTGAGTTCGATAGATTCAACGGAAACCTGAACCTGAGTTTGATACTGGTCTTTGCTCTGATGGTAGTGATCAGCAATCTGCTGGTCACTAATATCAATGGCATCAACAATTGGCTTCATCGGCAACGTTAGATAGTAATAGTCGCGCTCTTGCTCCGTAAAGCTGGCGAGATTGGCTAACTCACCCTCAGTCACAAAGTTAGTATTCGACAGGCCCTGAATGAACTGCTGGATCAGCAGATCTTCTTTGACCATCTCTACAAATGTTGCGCTGGTGTAACCCTGATTGCGGATCACGAATTGGAACACTTCTTGATTAAATCGGCCGTCAGACTGAAAGCCTTCAGTGGCGAGTAACAGTTCACTGACCGCTTTTGATGACACACCAAGCCCCTGCTCTGAAGCAGACTGGGCTATTACTTTGCGCGCAATTAGCTGCTGAATGACCTGAGGACGAATTAATTCGTCGTCAAGTAATGCTGGGTCTAAACCTTCATTGCTGCGGAGGATCCGCTGCTTTTCTGAGGAGAGTACCTGCTGAACTCTGAGGGCGCTGACTGATTCGTCATTAACAATTAAGACGGCCTCAGCACCTGTACCAGAGATAAATAATGAACCGGTCCCGGAGAACGCGAAGATACCGCCAATAAAAACAACAATTACAGTGGCGATGCCACGCATATTACTTCGAAAACTATCCAACATTTGTCTTATCCTGATAATTAAAAAGGCGCATCTCAGATGCGCCTTTTTAAGGTAAGGTTTTCAACCTAGGTTGAGTCCCTCAATCAATAACTTAGTTTACAGCGTCTTTCAGTGCCTTACCTGCTTTGAAGCTTGGCACGTTAGCTGCTTTGATTTGAATCTCAGCACCAGTCTGTGGGTTGCGACCAGCGCGCGCTGCGCGGTGCTTAACAGAGTATGTACCAAAGCCTACCAATGAAACCTGGTCGCCATTTTTAAGTGCGCCAGTAACTGCATCTAGCGCAGAATCAAGAGCGCGGCCAGCAGAAGCTTTAGAGATGTCTGCACCAGCAGCCATTGCATCGATTAGTTCAGATTTATTCACGGTATTCCCCTTTTTTATGGAATTGGTTAATCCTAGCTGTATGGAAAGGACGATTATATGTTCTGGATGCTTGGAATCCCTAGCTAAGATCGTCCTCCACGCTAACTTTATACCAACAGCACCATCGGTGGTCAAGCTTACTTTTTAAATATCCTAAAATAGTTATACGCTAGTGAGTGCTTGGCCTAGCGCCCGACTCTGCATTTTTTTCTCCAGCGGTAGCGCGGTTAAACTCTTCTTCAGTCATTGGCGTTGGAGACTCTTGCAGGGCGATGTCCAAAACTTCATCAATCCACTTGACGGGGCATATCTCAAGGTCAGCTTTAATATTGTCCGGTATCTCCTTCAAATCACTAGCATTGTCATGGGGAATAACGACAGTGCGAATGCCCCCACGGTGCGCTGCCAGTAGCTTTTCTTTCAATCCACCAATTTTTAGCACCTGCCCGCGCAGGGTAATTTCTCCTGTCATGGCCACATCAGCTTTCACTGGGATACCGGTCAAAACTGACACTAAAGAGGTGCACATCCCGACACCGGCGGATGGGCCATCTTTTGGCGTTGCGCCCTCTGGAACATGGATATGCAGGTCGTTTTCCTGATAGAAGTCCTTGCGGATACCCAAACCCATGGCGCGGCTGCGAACAACGGTCAATGCGGCCTGAATAGACTCCTGCATCACATCGCCAAGGGAACCTGTCTTGATAACCCGCCCTTTGCCAGGAATGGCTGAGGCTTCAATGGTGAGCAGCTCGCCACCGACCTGAGTCCATGCCAGACCGGTGACCTGACCGATTTGGTTCTCTACCTCGGCGCGGCCGTAGTCAAAACGGCGAACACCCAACATATCTTCCAGCTCTGCAGCCCCGACAACGTCCGCTGAGCTCTTTTTACTGCGCACATGGCTAGTGACAGTCTTGCGACAGATCTTGGCTATATCGCGATCTAGGCCCCTGACACCAGCTTCTCTGGTGTAGTAGCGGATAGTATCTTTTAAGGCATCCTCGGTAATATCCAATTCGGCTTCTTTCAGACCATTTGCACTGCGCTGCTTGGGAACCAGATATTTTTCAGCAATTTTAACCTTTTCATCTTCGGTATAGCCGGGAAGACGAATGACTTCCATGCGATCTAATAATGGACCGGGAATATTCATCGAGTTGGCGGTACAGATAAACATCACCTCAGACAGGTCATAGTCCACTTCGAGATAATGGTCATTGAAGGTGTGGTTCTGCTCTGGGTCCAGCACTTCTAATAGTGCCGAAGCCGGGTCGCCGCGCTGATCCATACCCATTTTGTCGATTTCGTCTAAGAGAAACAGTGGGTTTTTAGCGCCTACCTTGGAAAGCTTCTGAATTAGTTTGCCTGGCATAGAGCCTATGTAGGTTCTGCGGTGCCCACGAATCTCTGACTCATCACGTACTCCACCCAAACTCATGCGAATAAACTTTCGACCTGTGGCTCTGGCGATAGATTCACCTAGAGAGGTTTTACCCACACCTGGGGGCCCAACCAAACAGAGCACAGGCCCTTTGAGTTTCTTCACCCGCTGCTGCACTGCCAGGAACTCAAGAATGCGCTCCTTGACCTCTTCTAAACCATAATGGTCTTCATTGAGTGTTTTCTCGGCATTATCTAGGTTGTGCTTTACTCTGGTCCGCTTGTTCCAGGGCACTCCAATCATGCAGTCGATATAATTGCGCAGCACTGAGGCTTCCGCAGACATCGGCGACATCATCTTTAATTTGGCCATTTCAGATTGGGCTTTTTCCAATGCTGCTTTGGGCATGCCTGACTCTTCTACTTTTTTCTCTAGCTGATCTAGCTCAGAGACTCCTTCATCCATATCGCCGAGTTCTTTTTGAATGGCTTTCATTTGCTCATTTAAGTAGTACTCGCGCTGACTTTTCTCCATCTGTTTTTTCACTCGACCCCGAATGCGCTGTTCAATTTGGAACAGATCAATCTCCGATTCCATCAGGCTCATAAGATGCTCGAATCGCCCGGTTAAATCAGCAATTTCCAGCACATCTTGCTTTTGCTCGAGGCTGAGGGTCATATGGGAGGCAATGGTATCTGCCAAACGGTTGGCGTCTTCAATGCCACCAACAGTGGTAATAACTTCGGAGGGGATTTTTTTACTGAGATTCACATACTGTTCAAATAGCGACAGCGTTGAGCGGATCAGAGCATCGGCTTCAGCTTCATCTAACTCGCCGTCTGCCAGCTCGGCAACATAGGTCTGCATAAAGGCTTCGCCCTCACGGGGCTCGACAAGGCTCACGCGCCCTGTACCTTCTACCAAGACTTTAAGAGTGCCATCGGGAAGCTTGAGCATTTGCAAGATAGTGGCAAAGGTCCCCACCTGATATACGTCTTCGATGCTCGGGTTATCTTCTGAGGGGTTCTTCTGGGCAACCAGAATAATCTGCTTGCCCGATTCCATTGCATCTTCAAGGGCGACAATAGATTTTTCTCTGCCAACAAATAATGGCACGACCATGTGAGGGTAAACCACAACATCACGCAATGGCAGTAGTGGATAGATAATTTTTTCTGCGTCGGTCTCTTTGGAACCCATCGTTACCTCTAATTCTAAATTTTTGTGGTGACTCTATTTGACGGTGACTTTAATTCAGGCCACATAACATCTTAAGTTTTTATATTGGGCCTTACAGAATAATTACAACCGTATAGGCCCTAAACTCTTTTTTTAGGGCCTATTTTTTACTGGATATAAGGCAGTTGAGGTCTGAGCAGATACAAAAAAGGCGGCTTGCGCCGCCTTTTTTAACCCTCATCTGAGGCTACTTTCTTGGGCTCTTGCTGCTCATGGACAAGAAGTGGTTCGTTCTCGCCATTAATCACCGACGCATCGACCACCACTTTCACCACATCTGGCTCTGAGGGCACTCGATACATTGTGTCCAGTAGCACTGTCTCAAGGATAGACCTAAGGCCTCGGGCACCGGTTTTACGCTCAATAGCTTTAGCTGCGATGGCATCCAATGCGTCGCTGCGCAGATCCAAATCTACATCTTCCATTGCAAACAGCGCCTGATATTGCTTAACCACAGCATTCTTTGGCTCAACCAAAATATTTACCAGAGCATCCCGATCTAGCTCTTGCAATGTCGCAACAACGGGTAGGCGTCCGATAAACTCGGGAATTAAACCATAGCCGATCAGGTCCCTTGGCTCGACATCCAACAATGTTTCGCCTACAGACTTTTGATTGTCTTTACTATTTACCTCAGCACTGAAGCCGATGCCGCCCTTTTCGGAGCGGTCGCGGATAACTTTTTCCAAGCCGGCAAAGGCGCCGCCGCAAACAAACAGGATATTGGAGGTGTCTACCTGCAGAAACTCCTGCTGGGGGTGCTTTCTGCCGCCCTGAGGTGGCACTGATGCAACCGTACCCTCAATGAGCTTGAGCAGAGCCTGCTGAACACCTTCACCGGAGACATCTCTGGTAATCGAAGGGTTATCAGACTTGCGGGAGATCTTATCGATTTCGTCAATGTAGACGATACCACGCTGGGCTTTGTCGACATCGTAATCGCATTTTTGCAGTAACTTTTGGATGATATTTTCAACATCTTCACCCACATAACCAGCTTCGGTTAGGGTTGTTGCATCGGCGATTGTGAAGGGCACATCCAGCATGCGGGCGAGGGTCTCGGCCAGTAATGTTTTACCACTACCAGTGGGACCTATCAGCAGGATATTGCTCTTGCCAAGTTCTACCTCAGCTTTATCGCCAGCTTGCTCGATGACCTGCAACCGCTTGTAGTGGTTGTAAACTGCCACAGAGAGGATACGCTTGGCGCGCTCTTGGCCAATCACATACTCGTCGAGGATGTTTTTAATTTCGGTGGGCACTGGGAGCTTGTCAGGGCTGCTATCTGCCTCGACAACTTGGGTTTCTTCAGAAATTATGTCGTTACACAGATCGACGCACTCATCGCAAATATAGACCGACGGGCCAGCAATCAGACGACGAACTTCGTTCTGGTTTTTGCCGCAAAAGGAGCAAAAAAGTAGCTTTCCGCCGCCCCCTAATGTGTCACTGTCACTCATTTCTCTCTCCTGCCAAATCAACAAAAGCCATATAAAACATAAGCTTATGTGCACTATCTAATAATTTCATTCAGAAGACTAACGCCTCTACCCTCTTTTGTCCAGCACCTCATCTACCAGCCCGTATTCCTTAGACTCTTCGGCGCTCATAAAATTATCTCGCTCGGTATCTTCAGTAACCTTATCGACTGTTTGGCCGGTATGTTTAGCCATTAGATTATTCAGACGCTGTTTGATCTTGAGAATCTCTTGGGACTGAATATGGATATCAGTTGCCTGACCCTGGGCACCGCCGCTGGGCTGGTGAATCATGGTGCGGGAATTGGGCAGACAGTAGCGCTTACCCTCTGCACCTGCGGTCAACAAGAATGCACCCATGGACGCTGCCTGACCTATGCACATTGTGCTGACGTCGGGCTTAATAAACTGCATGGTGTCGTAGATAGACATGCCCGCAGTCACCGAACCACCGGGTGAGTTAATATAGAGGTGAATATCTTTATCTGGATTTTCGGATTCGAGGAACAACATCTGGGCCACAATCAGATTGGCCATGTGATCTTCGACCTGCCCAACAAGAAAAATAACTCGCTCTTTTAAAAGTCTTGAGTAGATATCGTAGGCTCGCTCGCCTCTTGAACTCTGCTCAACAACCATTGGCACCAAGCCACTGGCTTCCACATCCGGAATACCGTTAAAACTTGTTGGCGGTTGAAAAATCATTGCTTCCTCGCTTATTTGATTGCTAATTGAAGGGTTATGCTAGCCTTTAAACAACAGCCTGTATACGCGGGCAACGGGCAAGCCGGATTGTCCAGCTTGCCAAACAGCAAAACTTAAGCTTCAGAATCTGGCTCTGGATCCGGCTTAACTGCTTCTTCGTACGGTAATGTCTCTTCTTTCACTTTGGCTTTAGAGAGTACCAGCTCGGTTACCTGATCTTCTAAAACAACAGCTTCAACAGAACTTAGCAGTTCAGGCTTACTAAAATAATAGTCTACAACTTCCTGAGGCTGCTCATAGGTTGATGCAATTTCATCAATTCTGGCACGAACGCTCTCCTCGTTTGGAGACAGCTCTTCAACCTTAACCACTTCAGAAACAATAACACCCAATGCTGCGCGGCGAATTGCCTTCTCTTTGAACATATCATCGGGCAACATGCTAAGATCGATTTGCTGACCGCCACCAAATTGTTGCACCATCTGCTGCTTTAGCTGAATGATTTCATTGCTGACTAACGCGTCTGGAACATCCACTTTATTTAGTTCAAATAGCTGGTCCATCACGCGGTTTTTAACTTTTCCACGGATCGCATTGCGCAGCTCTCGCTCCATATTACCCTGAACGTCTTCGCGGAATTTTTCTTCGCCGCCGCCTTCAACACCGTAGAGCTTGAAAAAGTCGTCGTCCATCTCTGGCATCTGCTTAACAGACACAGAGTTCACCGTAACGACGAACTGAACGGCCTTACCTTTCAAGTCTTCAGAATGATAGTCTTTGGGGAATTTCAATTTTAGAACAGTTTCATCACCGGCACTGACGCCAACCAAACCATCTTCAAACCCTGGAATCATGCTGTTGGAACCCAACACCAAATCCTGAGCTTTTGCGCTTCCGCCAGCAAACTCTTCTTTCTTGTGGGTACCCACAAAATCGATATTAACCTGATCGCCATCCTCAGCTGCTTTCTCGGTAACGTCAAAAGTAGCCTGTTGATTGCGCAATACCTCAATCATTTTCTCAACATCATCTGCGTCTACTTCTGAAACAGGGCGAGATACTTTAACTTTGCTCAGGTCTGCCAACTTCACTTCGGGATAAACTTCGAAAATCGCCGTGTACTCAAGGTCCTGACCTTCGCTATCTTTAATATCATCGATACGTGGCTGACCAACGGGGCGCAGTTCTTCCTGCTGAATGGCATCATAGAAGCTCGAATTGACGATCTCGCCAATTACTTCCTGACGAACGCCAGCACCGAACTGCTGCTTAACAACCTTCAGGGGTACCTTTCCTTTACGGAAGCCGTTGATATTGACGGTCTTGGTGGCTTTCTGTAAACGATCGATGACTTCTTGATCAATTTTGTCGGCAGGCACGCCAATCTTCAGCTGACGCTCTAGACCTTCGCTCGACTCAATAGAAACCTGCATGGGTTATCCTCTTGAAATACAAAAAATATGGTGCGAGTGGAGAGACTCGAACTCTCACATCCTAAGACACTAGAACCTAAATCTAGCGCGTCTACCAATTCCGCCACACTCGCATAAACTCGTTTTTTTTGGGTTAATTGTGGTCTGATATAAGCCGCTGGGATGGCGCGTTATCAGACCTGTCCAAAAAGGGCGGCAAGTTTGCCACAGCACCTTTGAATCGGCAACTACTTCAGCGATGTTTCAGCCTCTATTTCGCTGCAAAGTTAGCATCTGGCCAACTTAGCTAAAAATCTGCCGTGAAATGGCTACAAAGAAGTTGGGAAGCCGCTCTCAAGTTGATCTATGCTTTTAACGCAAACCTTAAAACAACTTATTTAGGAGTTAAATTATAAAACACAGTAACAAACTGCTCTTTACAGTACTTATTGCATTAGGCCTTGGCGCCTGCGATAGCGGTGATCCTGCGGTTGAAGATGCACCAGAGTCTATTGAAGTCAGTGCTTCAGAGGCTATGGATGCAACCGAAGAAACTGCCGACGAAGCCATGGGAACGATCGACGAGGCTGTGGAAGCCATGGGCGATGTAGCCGATGATGCTATGGACAACGCTGGAGATCCCTTAGAAGAAACTAGATCAGAATAAGCGTTTAATCGGTTTTCGCGAGACATAAAAAACCCCAGCAACGCCGGGGTTTTTTATGGGGTACATTACTGATTGTTAAACCGCTACCTTGCGGCGACGCAAACCAGTCAGTCCAAGCAGTGCATAACCAAACAACCATACGGCTGCAGGAATTGGCACTTCATTGATACCAGCTACGTAGAGGTTGTTAGCTGTTGTTGTACCAATCTTGAAGTTATCGTATATGTAATCTTTGTAGAACTTACTCATAGAGCCAAAGATAGCCGTTGTGAATAACTTAAAGCCAAGACTGATTTGACCACCAACGACGCTTAACAACTTAAAGCCGCCATCAGTCGCAGAATCGGCCCAGACCAGAATTTTAGTTCCATCGATAAGATCATCGTGCCCGCTAACCGGCCCACCGTGAAGACCAACTTCTGAAACAGTCTTGGTGACATAGAAGACAAAACCAAGTACGCCGTTTTTCTGCATATTGTCATCATAGCCGGCATAAGCAACGCCTGCGGTAAAACACTTGTTAGCACTTGGGCTTCCGCCACCAGCACTGTTGTCTACTGAACCTTGACACACACCCAGACCAGCTTTATTGCCCGCATCTAGATAAGCGTAAGCACTTCTTACGTTTGGATCGGGCTTCGCTGCGCCATTAAGCTTTCCAACGTAAACGGTAAGGTCGCCAAAGTTCAGTGGTTGCCCACCTCGCTCATTTTCATCAGCGTCAAAGTCTTACGTATTAGTTGCGGCCATTGAAAGACTAGCCATTGATAACATAACCACACCTGCAAGCGACTGCAGTAATTTTGATAGATTCCTATTCATGTTCAAGCTCCTAAAAACTCGTAAAACTAACTAAACGCGTATGTAAAACGCGTCTATTTCCTTATTTTGAGTACAAAACTAAACTACTTAACGGGTAAAGGTAAAGGTGGTTGTCATTTTTGGCATTGTCAAAAAATAAAACCGGATTTTTAGGCTTTTTATATCAAAAGAAATCAGGAACTTAGCTGTTTTTGTTGAGAAAAACCTATGGTATCTAGAATAATCATAAAGTTTACTATTTTGAAAACAATAGCTTAGGCGGGATTTTGAATAAATAATTTAACTGCGCACAGGGAGACTTCTTCAATTTGCGCTGCGTCAGTATAAATGCCATCAATTAGCAATTTGGCTATGCCATGCACGGCGCCCCAGATCACCTGCGAGGTTCTAAGGGCGTTATCGCCACTAATAAGCCCAGCCTCTTGCCAACTGCGTACCATTTCGACCTGATGCTGAAAACAGGGGTAAGCGACATCTCGCAGCTCCTGGGTGCTATTTTCCAGTTTCCATATACTGCGGCCAAACATTAGCTCGTATTCCTCAGGATTGTCCGCAGCAAATCTGACATAACCGCAGATAAACTCCCCGAACTTCTGCTCCTGACTCAGAGAGGGGTCGTCAAAAGTTTCTTTAGCCAACCCATGCCGACGGCGGAAGCCTTCGGCAGCTATGGCGCAGAGCAAGTCGTTTTTGCCAGAGAAATGGTGGTACGGAGCAGTCCGCGACACCCCTGCCCGCTCGGCCAGTTTGCGCAGGGAAAGATTCTCAATGCCGGCCTCGGCAATGATTTCTTTTGCTGCCGCCAATAGCGCCTGCCGCAAATCACCATGGTGATAGCTCGGGCGGGGAATATCGATAACATTTGTTAAGCTCATAAGTGTAATGTAGCAACGCATCTTGACAGTGTCAAAATAGATCCTTAATCTGCGTTTCTAGGTGAGCCGTAACTAACGGCAGCACAGCAAATAACAGACTAAATAGAGCGAAAAAGCCTATGAAGATTACAGACTTTCCTCAGCTACACGCTTTTAAAGTAGATATTGACTACAACCATGTTGCTGAAATCAGCCTCAATCGCCCAGAGGCTATTAACTCAATGAATAGCGACTTCTGGGCTGAACTGCCCGCTATTATTGAAGCGCTGGAGAGAGAGGCTGCTGCCCGAGTTATTATCCTGTCTTCACAGGGTCAGCACTTCACCGCAGGTATGGATCTCAGCGTCTTTGATAACCTCGGCAGAAGCAACTCCGATGAGCCAGCCCGCGCAGCGGAAAAGTCTCGCCGCTGGATTCTCGAGCTTCAAGATACTTTCACGGCACTTGAAAATACTCGGATGCCAGTTATCTCGGCTATTCAGGGCGCCTGTATTGGCGGAGGTGTGGATATGATCTGTGCCACTGATATGCGCTTTTGCACCAGCAATGCCTACTTCAACATTAAAGAGACTGCTCTGGGTATCACGGCAGATGTTGGCACCTTGCAGCGCATCCAAAATGTTATGCCCAGTGGCTTGGCCAGAGAGTTGGCCTACAGCAGTCGTAATTTAGGCGCCGAAGAAGCTCTGGCATTTGGCTTTGTTAATAAAGTCTATTGTGATCAAGAAGAAATGCTTGGAGCTGTTCGCTCGCTAGCCGCAGAAATAGCTGCGCACAGCCCAATGGCTGTGCATGGCACAAAGGAAATGCTCAACTACAGCCGCGATCACTCAGTTCAAGACAGCCTTAATCATATGGCTACCTGGCAATCAGGCATGCTGCAGACGCACGATATCCATGAAGCAATGCAAGCCAATAGCGAAAAACGCACTCCCAAATTCGGCAATCTGCTGCCTAGAGTCATTAAATAAAATAATAATCAGAGAGAAATTTATGTCACATAACACCTACCCCAATATGCTTGCACCATTAGATCTGGGATTTACCTCCTTGAAGAACCGGGTACTCATGGGCTCAATGCACACCGGCCTCGAGGAAGTAGCCGATGGCCATGAACGCATGGCGGCTTACTTTGGTGAGCGCGCCAAAGGCGGTGTGGGGCTCATTGTGACTGGCGGCATTGGCCCCAACTCAGAGGGCGGTACCCACCCCGCCACTAAGATGCTGGTAACCGACGATGATATCGCTGGCCACAAGCAGATTACCGATGCAGTCCATGAGCACGACGGCAAGATTTGTATGCAAATTTTGCACACAGGCCGCTACGCTTATTCACCAAATCAGGTGGCTCCATCGGCAATCAAGGCACCTATTAACCCATTCACTCCGCGAGCTCTGACCGATGCAGAGATCTACAAGCAGATTGATGACTTTGTTTTCACCTCAGTGCAAGCGCAAAAAGCAGGCTACGATGGTGTCGAAATCATGGGTTCCGAAGGGTACTTCCTCAATCAGTTTATCGCCGCTCGTACCAATCAGCGCGAAGATGACTGGGGCGGCAGCTACGAGAACCGTATCCGTCTGCCTATTGAAGTGGTTCGCAAAGTCCGTGAAGCCGTAGGCGAGCACTTTATTATCATCTTCCGACTGTCGATGCTAGATCTGGTGGATGGCGGCAGTACCGCCGAAGAAGTGATTCAGTTGGGCAAAGCCATTGAAGAAGCTGGTGCCACTATTATTAATACTGGTATCGGCTGGCATGAGGCGCAAATACCCACAATCGCGACAAAGGTGCCACGAGCCGCCTTTACCTGGGTGACAGCACGCTTTAGAAAGGAACTGTCAGTTCCGGTTATCACCTCTAACCGCATCAACACCCCAGAAGTCGCCGAAGAAGTTTTGGCCCGTGGTGATGCCGATATGATCTCCATGGCTCGCCCCTTTTTGGCTGACCCGGACTTTGTTAACAAAGCGGCTGAAAATCGCGCCGATGAGATCAATACCTGCATTGGCTGTAACCAAGCCTGTCTCGACCATGTGTTTGGTGGCGTAATGACCAGCTGTCTGGTTAACCCTCGCGCCTGCCATGAGACTGAGCTACATATTGTTGCCACCAACGATGCCAAGAAAATTGCGGTGGTTGGCGCTGGCCCTGCAGGCCTCTCTGCTGCCACAACCGCTGCCTCTCGTGGCCATCATGTCACATTGTTTGATGCCGCTGATGAAATTGGCGGTCAGTTCAATATTGCAAAGCAGATTCCTGGCAAAGAAGAGTTCTACGAGACCTTGCGCTACTACGGCAAGCAGATTGAAATCACTGGTGTCGACCTGCAGCTAAACTCCAGAGTCACCGCCGAGCAGCTTAATGACGGCGGCTTTGATGAAGTGATTATTGCCACGGGTATCAGCCCCAGAACTCCACAAATTGAAGGTATCAATCACCCGAAAGTGATGAACTATCTAGATGTGATCGGCAGCAAAAAGCCCGTTGGCGAAAAAGTAGCCATTATTGGTGCTGGTGGTATCGGTTTTGATACAGCGGAATATATTACGCACAGTGGCGAATCAACCAGCCAAAATATCCCTGCCTTTATGAAGGAATGGGGTATTGATATGACCTTTGGTTCGCGCTCAGGTATTGAGGGTATTCAGGCTCAACCAGAGCCCTCCCCCCGAGAAGTTTACTTACTGCAACGCAAAACCTCGAGAGTAGGTAAAGGGCTGGGTAAAACCACCGGCTGGATTCACCGTGCCGGTCTGGCTATGAAAGGCGTGCGCATGATGCCCGGCTGTGACTACAGTCACATTGATGACGAAGGCCTGCATATTACTGTTGGTGATGACCCCCAGGTGCTGCCCGTGGATACGATTATTATCTGTGCCGGTCAGGACCCGCTGCGCGAACTCGTCGAGGGCCTCAAACTGCCACATCATCTTATCGGTGGCGCTGATGAAGCTGGCGAACTAGATGCAAAACGCGCTATTAACCAAGGCACCAGACTCGCTGCGGCGATGTAGTGCTAGAGCAATAACTCAGACCCGGCTGTCGGTTATAAGATAATTTGATAACCGGCGCCTGTCAGGGTACGGCGAGTATTTTACCTTTAAACCTTGCAACCAAAGGGTAATCCCCCCATCATTGCCGCCTTGATTCATCAAGCGATACTTAATAAGAATCCCATGTCTATTTCTAATTTCACAAAGCTCGACTTTCGCAATGCGTTGGGCAGTTTTGCCACTGGCGTAACTGTGGTAACTGCTCTGGGCAAAAATGGCCAGAAGATCGGTATGACAGCTAACAGCTTTAACTCCGTTTCTCTGGACCCTGCTCTGGTACTTTGGAGTATTGGTCGAGATACCAACTGCTTCGAGGACTTTATAGCGGCAAAAGCCTATGCGATTCACGTTCTGGCACAGGATCAGGAAGAGCTTTCTAATCGCTTTGCTAAAACTGGTACTGATAGGTTTGCTGGGTTGGAAACCCAGGAGGGGCTTTCAGGCGTGCCCTTACTGTCTCACTACAGCACCTGTTTCCAATGCACTATCGCCCATAAGTACGATGGCGGAGATCACGTGATTATGGTGGGTAAGGTACTTGAGATTACGGACCATGGCCATAAGCCACTGGTTTTCCATCGCGGAGGTTACGCGGCGCTCTAAAACAAAAGATAGGCGACGCTTTAGAAAAGCAGTTATAAGCCTCCTGAACCTCGCCCGTTATAACATAGCAATAATGTCAACGACCGAAACAACATCTGCATACTTGGCATCTAAATCAAACAGATTGGCTTCATGGGCCTCTTGATTGCGATCTCCCACAGCCTCTCTAGCCACCACCACCTGAAAATTACTCTGCAATGCGTCCACTGCTGATGCACGCACACAGCCGCTGGTGGTTAAGCCTGTAACAACCAATGAATCCACAGACAAAGCTTTAAGCTGCTGATTCAGGTCGGTTTTGTAAAAGGCACTGGCCCATTGCTTCTCTATTAAGGGTTCAGACTCTAACCGACCCATCCTCGAGTGCAGCGCCACCCAGTGAGACTCTGGCTCCAGCACATTCAGCGCCGGCACCTTGGCACGAAATACACTGGCCTGCTGATCATTGTGATAGACCACAGTGGTAAAGAAAACCGGTAGACCTTTGCTACGAAAGGCGCCTAGCAATTCGCAATTAGCGGTAATAACCTCTGGACAATGAGTTCCCAGGGGGCAGTCGGGGTCAGTAAAGCCATTAATCATATCCACCAGAAGAAGGGCTGGTTTGCTGCTGAGTCCCAGATGATTTTGCTGGAGATTATTTGATGCCATTATAATTACTCTTTTTACCCGTCATAAAAAAGCAGGCTGTTCTCTTAAAAATAAAACTCCTTAAGAGAAACAGCCCGCTGTTGATACTACGCTATTTTAACTATTTATTGTGCTCTAGAAGCGGTAGTTAAAATCGACACCATAAGAGTCTTTAGCACCTGGGTGAATAAATGAACCACCAAATTCTGGCGCGGGAATCACTTCTTCAAGATAGTTCTCATCAGTGATGTTGCGACCCCAGAATGTCAGGCTCCAGTTTTCACTATCGAAAGAAATTCTCGCATTCAGCGTGGAGTAATCATCACGGGTCGCTTTACTGAAGTTCTGCGCGATGGGCACACCAGGGTAGAACACCTGCCAAATCGTTGGTGTCTCCTCACCCTGTAAGCTGTGGAAGGCCATCTCA
Organism: Porticoccaceae bacterium; assembly: GCA_029252555.1. Lineage (GTDB taxonomy): Bacteria > Pseudomonadota > Gammaproteobacteria > Pseudomonadales > Porticoccaceae > HTCC2207. The sequence goes on along the minus strand of JAQXBF010000029.1, from coordinate 38,329 downwards.
CCAACATGCTGCCAATCTAAGCGAGCAGTCATTTCGATACCCTGCGCAACAGACATTTCGAACTGTGCACCCAGGTTATAAGTGCGCTCTGGCGCCTGAGGTGCATCGTTGCCCTGCGTAGCTGGACGGTGAGTATTCTTGATGATTTCACTATCTAGAATACCGGCTCCACCAAAGATTGACAGGTTTTCAGTAACGACGGCATTGAAGTCAATCTCGAAACCTTGAATCTCTAACTCTTCGATTGTGGTAACCACTCGCATTAAGCCAAAGGGCCCTGCATAAAACTCAAAGAATTGGTTGTCGTCAACTTCAGTTTTAAATACCGATGCATTGACACGCAGGCGGTTATCCAAAAACTCCATCTTGCTACCTAACTCAAAGCTGGTAGACACTTCTTTGTCATACTCATCTTTAACCGATAGCTTGGCATCGACCAGTGCACCGGGGTTGGTGCCGTCACCGTTATTGTTGTACCAGAGATCAATCAGCGCCTCACTACCAATGGAGTTAAAGCCACCGCTGCGGAAACCAACACCCCAGCTAGCGTAGACATTGATATCCTCTGCGGCATTCCAGCTCCAGGTCACTTTGGGCTGAAACTGGCTAAAGGTCGCATCACGATTTGGTATGCCATTTGGGTTAGCGGCAAAAGCTGGGTTAATTGGGTTGGTCAGAGCATTCACACTAAGCCCAGAAGCAGCTACATTGGGCACCTGATTCTGCACATCTCGCTCTTCACGATCGTAACGAGCAGCAAATGCCAGTTCCATATCATCGCTCAGATCAACCTCAACCTGGCCAAAGATAGCCATCACTGAAGTGTCAAACTTATCGTTAAACATCAGGTCAGTTGGGTTAGGGCCAGTAGCAGGAACATAAGGCTGACGGAGGAAACCATTGCCAGTATCTGCACCATAGGCAACAACAACCTCACGCTCAATATCCGCGACATAGGCACCGGCAATCCAGCTTATCTCGGCATCGGCTTCGGAGGTCAGACGAATTTCTAAACTGGTATCTGACTGATTGCGCTCCTGATACTGGTAACCGTCACAGGATGTTGGCGTGTAGGGGCCATAGATACCGGTAAAGTCAGGAGCTGATCCACCAGCGCCAGGGAAGACGCCGAAGGGGCCAAAGAAACCACCAAATAGGTCATCGCGACCCGCCCCACCCATGGAGGTTGGCAAGTTGTTTAATGTGGCTCGATCTGCCTGACAAGAAGGTGTCACCTCATAACCATAAAATGTGGCACTGGTGCCATCAGACAGCAGATACTCTTCCAAGTCACTGTAGCTAAAGATCGCACTGATATCATAATCTTCACGATCCCAGTCTGCCTTGATCGAAAATTCCGTTGTCTCTTGCTCGTTTTCACCAGGCACATTGTTGGAGAAGATAAACTCGTGCTCATTCACATCTTTAAAAAAGGTTGGGCCAAGGCCAAAACCTTCAGCGAACATTGGAATAGCAAACACGGCATTAAAGTTTATAGCACCGCCTTTGACTTCACTCATTCCAGCCCGCATATCCAGTGATAGCTCTTCATTGACATCCCAAATCAGACGACCACGAACTGTGGTGTCCTTAAGAAAATCAACTGAGTCTGCACCAGTGTAGGCATTGCTATAATGGCCATCAGTTTCACGACGGTTCATACTCAATCTGCCAAGCATTCCATCGCCCAAACCACCACTTAGCGTTAGACTGGCAGTGCTGGAGCCGTTATTACCGGCGCCTACTTTAACCTTGCCCTCGAACTCTTCATCTGGACGATTTGTCGTCACCAGTATGGCACCGGCTACCGCATTACGACCATAGAGTGCGCCCTGGGGACCTTTTAGCACTTCAATTTGGCTCACGTCCATTAGCTCTTCATTAAAGCCATTGGGGTTGGTAACCAAGACGCCGTCAACCACATAGGCGAAGGTTGATTCAGCATCACGGGTAGAAACAATACCGCGGATACTCACCTGAGTATCACCGACGTTAGCTGAGTCAACCATAGTGACATTGGGCATCAACCCAATAAAGTCACCTGGCCGCTGGATACCAGCACTTTCAATCTGAGCTTCGGTAAACGCAGAAACCGCAATCGGCACTTCCTGCAAATTTTCCGCGCGTTTCCGTGCAGAAACAACAATTTCCTCAATAGCAATTTCTGCCACCGAGGTTGTAGCTATGCTGGCCAATATCGCCATCGACATAACGTTTTTAACGCTTAGCATTTTCATGATATTTCCCCTCATCTGTCTTTTAAAATTTAGATTTCTATTTATTATTTATTTCGTTTTTTAAATTTAATTCGCCAAAAGCCTTATTGGGCCAACTCTCAAGATGCCCCAATGAAGGTCGGTTTTACCGGTGCAGGAAGTTTAGTTTCCTCCTCACAACGGCTGCGAATCTCTTCTACATCACCACCAAAATTAAATAGTGCTGGCTCTCCAGCGGCGGCTTTTAATTCAGAGCGTAAGCTGTTAGTTGCGTCCTCATCTACAGATCCATCCGCGGCCATCACAACGCCGTAGCGCTTGGCTCCCTCGACTGTTACCAGCCGTCGATTAATATCCTGGCGCACCAGCTCCGGATCGCGAGCGAATGGGTCGCCCCAACCACCGCCACCCCAGGTATTGAAATACAACATATCGCCAGCTTTAACCTTGATACCCTCGGCCTTGGCTGGAAGCCATTCTTCAGAACCATCCACGCACACTAGCCGCTTGGTCGACCGCAGACCCGTCTCACCCCCAAGCACACCCCAGGGATAAGTCAGCCAGCGTTCATCATGAATACCTACATCGCCATCACAGAGGAAGCGATAGGCCACACTCAAACCATTGCCGCCGCGGTGCAAACCGGCACCACCAGAATCAGGAATAGTCTCGTAGCGTTCGATACGCAACGGAAAGTAAGACTCAATAAATTCATTGGGCACATTGGTAAACCCAGGCCACAGGCTGTGACCATCAGGGCCATCGCCCACGGGCCGGCCAGGAACACCACCAAAGCCAATCTGGAATAGCTGGAACCACTCGCCGCCTTTTTCCGGTCGGGTGTCGTAGCCCGAGAAGAACAGGTGAGGCGAATCAGAGAAGCCTGCCGCATTCAACATCATCTCTGGCGCACCCATGCCCAGCAAAGCACCCAGCACATCAAAGATACGACCCAATGCATGGGTTCTGCCCGACAGTGCCGCTGGGTAATTAGGCTTCAATAAAGTGCCCTGAGGAATACGCACATCCACCAGATCATAGAAACCATCGTTAAACACAATCTGCGGGTCCACCACATTAATGGTGAACGAGCCAAAGAACATTTTGAACATATCTTCGTTAAGGAAGAAGTTCACCGAACTCTGAGCCTGGGGGTCAGTGCCGGAAAAATCAAAGATCGCCTTCTCACCCTCCCGCCACATGGTGCACTTAATTTTGTAAGGGCCCATACCCATGCCGTCATCGCAAATATAGTCTTCAAACTCGCGGGGCTCTTCGGGGATAAACATACCGATAATATGTTTCATGGCGTCATAGTTGCGCTGCAACATAATATCCATAGTCGAGAACAGCACATCATCACCAAAACGCACTGCCAATTCGACACAGCGTTTGGCAGCGGTATTACAGGCTGCCACCAGCGCGTTTAAGTCAAAACGGTTCCACTGGGGCGTGCGCACATTATGCAAAATCAGCTCTAGTAAATCTGACTGCAGTACGCCTTTCTTATACAGCTTGGTCGGCGGAATACGAATGCCTTCCTGAAAGATGGTGGTTGCTTCGATAGGAATCGAGCCCGGCACCATACCCCCATTATCAGACATATGACCGAACATTGCGGACCAGGCAATATGGCGTCCATCTTTAAATACTGGCACCAGCACCACCCAATCGGGTAAGTGGGAGACCGCCGCATTACACATATAGGGATCGTTGGTAAGGATGATGTCCCCCTCTTCGATCTCCTCATCATAGGCGTCTAAAAAGGGCCCGATAAATGAACCAAACTGGCCCACTACCATCTTGCCCTCTTTGTTGGCGATCATGGGGAAGCAGTCGCCCTGCTCGCGAATACCAGGAGACATGGCGGTTCTAAATAGCACCGCATCCATTTCTTCCCGCGCATTGCGCAGGGCATTTTCAATAATATCGACCGTCACTCCATCGACATCAACACTGTTTAGAGGCTCTTTATTGGTTTCTAATAATCTTGCCGTCATTTTATTGCCCTCCATTCGCTGGGTTGATCAGTAAGTTGCCCACCGCATCGACCTCGGCAACAAAGCCCGGCAATACAACGGTAGTTGAATCCATCTCACCTACAATAGCGGGACCTGGTACTTTTAAGCCCGTATTGAGTTTATTGCGATCATAGATATTGGCGTCGTACCAATTCCCTTCGTAATAGAAACGGCTGGCAATAATTTTGCACTGCTCCAGAGTCATTCCGGTTTCGCCAATTTGGCGCTCGGCAATAGATTTGGCACGAGCTTTGGCCACCGCACGAATCATTAATATCTCGTGGCCATCATCCAACTTAAAGGTAAACAGTTGCTCGTGTTCCGCATCAAATTGATCGGTCAGCAGAGCCACACCCTTCTTTTCAAGCTCGGCTTCGGTAAAGTCGATAGTGATTTGGAAAGCCTGCCCTGCATAACGCAGATCAGCCTGATAGGTAATTTCATGGACTGAGGCTGGAATATTATCTTTTAACAGAGCCTCACCCGCGCGCACCTGAAGCTCATGTAAATCAGCGGTCAACTTTGCGTCGCTAAGATCACTGGCCATGGTTAGATAAGTACGTGCCGCTTCGTCCTGTACCTGAGTAGTTGCATCACCATAGGCACAGAGAACACCGGGGCCCGGTGGAATAATCACTGGCCAAGCATCGGTCAGCACGCCCAGTGCATTGGCATGTAGGGGGCCCGCACCACCAAAGCCAACCAGAGCAAAATCTCGAGGGTCATAACCCTGCTCCACCGATACCAGGCGCAGAGCGCCGAACATCGACTCGTTTACAATTTTGATAATGCCTTCCGCGGCTTCCATCAGGTCAATGCCAATAGCGTCTGCCACTGACTGTACCGCGGCCACAGAGGCCTCGCGATTAATCTCCATCTTTCCACCCAACTGCACATCAGAGGGCAGATAACCCAGCACTACATTGGCATCGCATACCGTGGGCTGCTCGCCCCCTTTCATATAGCAAGCCGGGCCCGGCACTGCACCTGCAGACTCAGGGCCCACACGCAATGCTTTGGTTAACTCGGGAACAAAGGCAATGGAACCGCCGCCAGCACCCACCGTTCGCACATCCACTGAAGGCGCGCGCACACGCACATCGGCGACAATGGTTTCACGGCGCACACGGGCGCGGGAGTTTTGAATCAAGGCTACATCTGTAGAGGTACCACCCATATCGCAGGTCAGAATATCGTCGTAACCAGCGCGGCTACAAAAGTAAATTGCACCGGAAACGCCGCCAGCTGGGCCGGACATCAGCATATTTACCGGTGACTCAGCCGAGGCTCGGGCCGAGGCCAGACCACCATCGGAGCGCAGAATCGACAGCTGGGTGTCAGAACCCATCCTCTCATCCAGCGCCGCCTGCAAGTTGCTCACGTAGTTGGCCACTTCTGGGCGGACATAGGAATTAACTACCGTGGTTTCGGTGCGCTCATATTCCTGCATCTCTGGCACAACATCACTGGAGATGGAAATGGGCGTGTCAGTAAATATCTCTGCGGCAATTTCCCTGGCGCGCTGTTCATGGGCACCATTAATGTAGGCATTGATAAAGCAGATGGTCAGAGCTTCAACTTCGCCCTTAGCGCGGAGAGTCTTAAGGTCTTTGCGCAACTGGTCTTCATCGAGGCCAGAAACTATTTCACCGTCAGCACCAATGCGTTCATGGGCACCAATAGTTAATTCAAGGGGGGCTAAAAGAGGCTTTTTAACAAAGCTGACCCACCCACCCAAACCACCGGGGCAGAACGATCGCGCCACTTGCAGCGTATCTTCATAGCCAGCGGTAGTCACCAGCCCTACTTTGGCGCCGCGACCCGTCAGCACCGCGTTGGTGGCCACTGTGGTGCCGTGCATCACCCTGCTGACATCCGCTGGATTAACACCGGATTCATCGCAAATACGGGCAATACCATTGAGCACGCCAATGGAAGAATCCTCTGGCGTGGACGGTACTTTAGCCGTGTGGGTTTCCCCTGTCTTTTCGTTGATCAGCAGAAGGTCTGTGAAAGTGCCCCCTACATCTACCCCTAATCTGTAGCTCATTTTTATCTCCGAACTATTCTTATTTTTTGTTTTTAATCATACTTTTCAATTTTCAATGCTATCGGCTCAACTCGCTATCTTGGCCAAATGACCCTGCAGCCAGGGCTTAGATCTTCCCCCAGGCGCTGTGCCAGTCAACTGCTGCGCCAAATCCGACGCTTGCATCAATTTATTAATATCAATCCCTGTATCAAAGCCCATCTGCCCTAGCATCATGGCAATATCATCTGTAGCCACATTGCCCGATGCACCGGGAGCAAATGGGCAGCCTCCCAAACCTGCAATAGAGCTGTCAAAGCGGCGAATACCAGACTCCACAGCTGCAAAGACATTGGCCAGCCCCATCGCTCTGGTGTCATGAAAATGGCATCCCAATTGGGCGGCACCATGGCTTTTAACCAGCGAAGCGGTAATATCCCGCACCTGCTGCGGGTGCGCCGAACCAATAGTATCGGCCAACACCAACTGGTCTGCGCCTGCCTGAATAAACTTACCAGCAATGGTTTCTACTAATTTAGGATCTGTTGCCCCATCAAATGGGCAGGCAAAAGCGACTGCAACCGTGGCAATCACTTGAATGCCTTCCTGTTTGGCCAGCTTGAGAATATCTATAGTAATGTCTTCTGCTTGAGCCATAGTCATGGCGGCATTTTTTTGTGCCATGCCATCACTGGCGTAGAGCACCATGGTCACGGTTTTGGCACCGGCGTCGCGGGCCAGTTCATAACCTTTCATATTGGGAATAAGCGCAAGGCTTGGCGTGCTGTAGTAGGGCTGTTGGCTCAGTGCAGCAAAAACCTGATCAGTGCCTGCCATCGCAGGCACTGCGCGGGGCGAGACAAAGCTACCCACCTCAATTTGCGGGACACCGGCCTCGGCAATAGCGCCAATCAGCGCTATCCTCTGCTCTATAGTGAGAATTTTTGGCTGGTTTTGCAGGCCATCGCGAGGGCCAACATCAGTGATTAAAACGGCTTCTGGCATTATCGAATAATCCCCTGCTTTCTCATCTGCGATATTTCATTTACGGAGAGACCGAGCAAATCGCTCATTACCTCATCAGTATGCTCACCTAACAGAGGTGCCGGGGTAAATACTTCATCGCCACTTCTGGACAGTTTGATCGGGTTACCCGGCCCCTTGGTGGCATTGCCATTAGGGTGTTTTAAGTCCACCACCATATTGCGGTGCATCACCTGGCTATCGGAGAGCGCCTGGCTCAAAGAATTGACCGGTGAACAGGGAATGCGGCTTGCCTCAAACAGATTCAGCCAGTGCTGGCAGGTATTGGTGCTCAAGACCGTATTCAGGGTGCTGTTGATCATATCTCGATCTTCCCAGCGACCCGGCTGACTGTCATATTTGGCGTCATCAAACTCAGGGCAGTTGACCACCTCTTTAAGATTCTGCCAAAAATTATCCGTGATCACGGCAATCACTACATGGCCATCGGAACAGGTAAAGGTGTTGTAAGGCACATGCACAAAATGGCTATTGCCAATTGGGTAGGGGTCATCGCCAGAGAGAAAGTGCATGGTGGCCATATAATTTAGCATCGATATCTGGCAATCGAGCATGGAGATATCCACATGCTGGCCAACCCCACTGCGCTCGCGTTCATACAGCGCTGCGAGAATGCCCATCACGCCAAACATGCCACCGCCCAGGTCGCCGATCGGAATACCGGCGCGCACCAGATTCTCTGGATCTGGCCCGGTAATCGACATACCACCACCCATGGCCTGAGCCACCTGATCAAAGGCAGGCCGCTTGGAGCCGGGGCCATCTGAACCAAAACCAGAGACAGTGCAGCTAATAATACGCGGGTTGACCTGGGCCAAAGACTCATAATCAATGCCCAAACGCTCAGGCACACCAGCGCCAAAGTTGCTGATCACAATATCTACATTGGTCACTAGCTGTTTGAACAGCGCCAGACCCTCGGGTGTTTTAAGGTCAACAGCCACACTCTTTTTATTGCGGTTTAGGGTGATGTAATAAGCACCCATACCGTCGAGAGAGTTTTTTGGGTCTGTGGCCAATAACTTTCGGGTGCCCTCACCATGGCAGGGCTCTACCTTAATGGTCTCTGCCCCCAGATCGGCGAGAATCATGCTGCCGTAGGGCCCAGACAGCATATGTGTCAGGTCGAGCACGCGAACACCAGCCAGTGCCTGTTTCATTGCACACCCCCGACGTTGGCTGTTAAATATTCAGAACGTAGTTTGGGCAGGCAGACAAACTCCTTACGCAGGCCTTTTCGGCTTGCCTGAGTTTGAATCCTGGCGGAATAAGATGAATGATCGAGGGTGTTTAGCTTCATCGTTCTCCAAATGCCCTAGTTACAACCAAAAAGCCTACAATGCCACGCTATTGACCGGTAAAATACTGACCAGCAGGCCGCTAATTGGAAAACCGTTTTACAATGGTATATTGTTATACCAAAGTATCAATTGGCGTACAACACAAATCATCAACCCATGAGACCCCTATGACGATCCACACAGGCGCAATACTTTTTAGCAAAAGCCAGCGCAACAGGGTTTCAGAAGATTTGCCCTCTCCACTCTATTACCAACTCTACAGCCTGATCAAAGGCTATATTATTGACGGCACATTCCATCAGTGGGAGAAACTGCCCAGCGAGAAAGAACTGGCAGAGGCATTTGATGTATCGCGTATCACGGTTAAGCGGGCTGTAAATGAACTGGCCGCAGAAGATCTGGTAGAGCGGGCGCGTGGCAAAGGCACCCACGTTATCTACAAGTACACACCGAAACCGGTGCAGGCACCATTGCTGGGAGTGTTGGAGGAAATTGACAGCATTGCCCAAAACTCAGTGGCCGAAGTGCTGGATTGCCGAGTGGTTGTGCCACCGCAAAATATCCGCGCGGAGTTCACACTGGGTAATAATGATTCATTGTTCCATTTAGTGCGCAAGCGAGAGCGTGCTGGCGCTTTTTTTGGCTATTTTGATAGCTGGAGTGCCGGCGTGGATATGCCGGACACTACCGATATCTTTATCGACCAATCCCGACACCAGTATTTCCGCGAGAGCGGCATGATTGTCAGCCATATCAACCAGACTATTAGTGCGGTGCCGGCCACAGAAGCCATTGCCGCACATTTGCAGGTGTCGGTGGGTTTCCCTCTGCTGAGTTTGGTGCGTCGCTCCTATTATCAGGATGATGACAGGGAGATGCTGGTGGATTATTTGGTGGCGCTTTATAACACTGAGTTGTTCCAGTATCAGATGGACCTAAAACTGGATTAAACCCCCTTTTTTTGCCCGACCCGAGCGCTCAAAATTTTTTGCTTATGTAGTTTACGTTAACGTAAAGGTAAGTGTATACTCCAACCATATTTGACTGCTACCGAGACTATAAATGGCTGAATACAGCATTTCTGAGCTTGCCAAAGAGTTTGAGGTCACCACCAGAACCATCCGCCACTACGAAGAGCTGGGGCTCCTGTCCCCTGCCCGCCGAGGGCAAACTCGGGTTTACAGTCCTGCAGATCGCACCCGGCTCAGGCTTATTTTGCGCGGTAAACGGCTAGGGCTATCTCTGGATGATTCTCGGGAAATTATCGACATGTACGAGCCGGGCAAAACCAATGTCGATCAGCTTAAAAAACTGATTGATGCCATTCAGTCCCAGCGAACCAAACTTAACCAGCAGCTCGACGATATCAGCAAACTGCTTAAAGACCTTAATCAGGCGGAAGTTGATTGTGTAACCGCCCTGAAATCTACCGGACGGACATAATCTATGAATACGACCTACCCCACATTAAATTTTAATCTTGGCGAAGATATCGACATACTTCGCGACAGCGCTTTCCAGTTTTGTGCCACCGAGATTGCCCCCCAGGCTGCCCAGATAGATAGTAGTAATGAATTCCCTATGGGCTTGTGGCGCAAGCTGGGTGATATGGGCCTGCTGGGTATTACCGTGGATGAACAATACGGTGGCACCGGGATGGGTTATCTCGCCCATTGCGTGGCCATGGAGGAGATTTCTCGAGCCTCGGCATCAGTTGGCCTTTCCTATGGTGCCCACTCCAATCTCTGCGTTAATCAGCTGCACAAAAATGGTTCTGAAGAGCAAAAACAAAAGTATCTGCCCAAGCTTTGCTCGGGTGAACATATTGGCGCGCTGGCCATGAGCGAGCCCAATGCGGGCTCTGATGTGGTGAGCATGAAGCTCAAGGCCGACAAACGCGGTGACCATTATGTGCTGAATGGCAACAAGATGTGGATCACCAATGGCCCAGATGCCCACACTTATATTATTTATGCCAAGACTGATATCGACGCTGGCTCAAAGGGCATGACCGCTTTTATTGTCGAGCGCGACTTCCCCGGGTTCACTCGCCATCAAAAGCTCGACAAGTTGGGCATGCGAGGCTCCAACACCTGTGAGTTAGTATTTCAAGACTGTGAAGTGCCAGTCGAGAATATTCTCGGCGGCGAGGGCCGCGGTGTCGCTGTGCTGATGTCGGGTTTGGATTACGAGCGCACGGTTCTCTCTGGTGGCCCGGTTGGCATTATGCAAGCCTGCCTGGATGTTGTGCTGCCCTATGTTCATGAGCGCCAGCAGTTTGGTACTCCTGTTGGCGAGTTCCAGTTAATGCAGGGCAAAATGGCAGATATGTACGCTGATCTAAATGCCTCTAGAGCATATCTCTATGCCGTTGCCCGGGCCTGTGATCTAGGTCAGGACTCTCGCAAAGATGCCGCAGCGGTGATTTTGTTTACCGCTGAAAAAGCCACTCAGATGGCGCTGCAGGCTATTCAAGCACTGGGCGGTAATGGCTACACCAATGAATATCCCACCGGGCGATTACTTCGCGATGCCAAGCTTTATGAGATCGGTGCTGGTACCTCTGAGGTGCGGCGCATGTTGATTGGCCGCGAGCTTTTTGCCCAAACGGTTTAAGCGCCGGAGAAAACGACCATGACCATTATTCACTCCAAGATCAATATCGCCAGCACTGAGTATCAAACTAATTACGAGTCAATGCAGGCTCAGGTCGATGACCTTAAAACCACTATCGCCAAAATTAATGGCGGTGGTGGCCAAAAAGCCCGCGATCGCCATAGGGGTCGCGGCAAGTTATTGCCACGGGAGCGGGTGCAAAAACTGCTGGACCCGGGCTCCCCATTTTTAGAGTTTTCAGCCTTGGCGGCTCACAATGTTTACGGTGAAGATGTTGCGGCCGCGGGCATTATTACCGGTATTGGCAGAGTTAGTGGCCAGGAATGTGTGGTGGTTGCCAATGATGCGACGGTTAAAGGTGGTAGCTATTACCCTCTGACTGTTAAAAAGCATCTGCGCGCGCAGGCTATTGCTGCGGAGAATAACTTACCCTGTATTTATCTGGTCGACTCTGGCGGTGCCAATCTGCCTCGGCAGGATGAGGTGTTCCCAGACCGTGATCATTTTGGTCGTATCTTTTTTAATCAGGCCAATATGTCTGCACAAAATATCCCTCAAATTGCTGCTGTGATGGGCTCTTGCACTGCTGGCGGTGCCTATGTGCCTGCCATGGCAGACGAGTCTATTATTGTTAAGGACCAGGGCACGATTTTTCTCGGTGGCCCGCCTCTGGTCAAAGCCGCCACGGGTGAGGTTGTCAGTGCGGAGGAATTGGGCGGTGGCGATGTGCACTGCCGCACCTCTGGAGTGGCAGACCATCTGGCTAACAATGATCACCACGCGCTGGAGTTGGCACGCTCGGCGGTAGCTAGGCTAAACCGTGTTAAGCCGGTGAATGGTGATATCGCTGATGCGGTTGAGCCAGTCTGTAGTGGTGATGAAATTTATGGCGTAATCCCTGCTGATTCGCGCAAGCAATACGATGTGCGCGAGGTTGTTGCCCGGGTTGTGGATGGCTCTGATTTTGATGAGTTTAAGGCACTCTATGGCACTACGCTGATTTGTGGCTTTGCCCGCATCTTTGGTTATCCGGTGGGTATTGTGGCTAACAATGGCATTTTATTTGGTGAGTCGGCTCAGAAAGGTGCGCACTTTATTGAGCTCTGCGCTCAGCGCAAAATTCCACTGGTTTTTCTGCAAAATATCACTGGGTTTATGGTGGGTAAGCAGTACGAAAATGATGGCATTGCCAAGCATGGCGCCAAGATGGTGACGGCGGTGGCTACGGCTAATGTACCTAAGTTTACTGTGGTGATTGGTGGCTCTTTTGGCGCTGGTAACTATGGTATGTGTGGTCGCGCTTATGATCCTCGCTTTATGTTTATGTGGCCCAATGCGCGCATTTCGGTGATGGGTGGTGAGCAGGCGGCGGGGGTTTTGGCGCAGGTTACCCGCGATAAGTTTGAGCGCGATGGCACAAGCTGGAGTGCTCAGGAGGAGACCGACTTTAAGCAGCCAATTATTGATAATTATGAGAATCAGGGTCATCCCTATTATGCGTCGGCTAGGCTATGGGATGATGGCGTGATTGATCCGGCGGATACTCGCAGGGTTTTGGGGCTGTCGATTTCGGCGAGCCACAACCGGGAAATTGGTGAGACTAAGTTTGGGCTGTTTAGAATGTAACTTAGGACGCAGGCCTAAGTCATCTTGAGCGGAGCGAAGGTTCTCTTGAATCAGTGCTGTGGAACCTGAATCGGAGCATTGAGTGGAATTAGGGTTAGGTAGGATTAGAGTTAGGTGGAATTTAGTATGAGTGAAGTGATTACTGAGATTGATGATAGCGGGGTTGCTTGGGTTAGGTTGAATAATCCGGATAAGCACAATGCTTTTGATGATCACATTATTTTGCAGCTTACCCATGCCTTTGCTGCGGTTGCGGCTAATGCTGATGTGCGGATTATGGTGCTTTGTTCTGAGGGCAAAAACTTTTCTGCCGGTGCCGATCTGGATTGGATGAGACGCATGGCGACCTATTCCTATGATGAAAACCTTCAGGATGCTCAGGCTCTGGCGCTGATGCTTAAAACGCTACATCAGATGCCCCAACCCACTGTTGCCCGAGTTCAGGGTGCGGCCTTCGGTGGTGCTGTGGGGCTGGTGAGTTGTTGTGATATGGCGGTGGCAACCAGTGCGGCGAGCTTTTGTTTGAGTGAGGTCAAGATTGGGTTGGTGCCGGCGACTATCAGCCCCTATGTGATTACGGCGATTGGTGAAAGAGCGGCACGACGATACTTCATTACCGCAGAACGTTTTGACGCACATAAAGCGATGCAAATTGGCTTGCTGACTGAGGTCGTTGATGCCGAGAATTTGGACGATCAGATTAACCTGCTTATTGAGGCTGTGTTGGCAAATGGCCCTGAAGCTGTTGTGGCAGCCAAACAGTTGGTCTCTGATGTCAGCGGTCAAACTATAGATCAGAGTTTGATTGATCATACCTGTGAAGTGATTGCGACTATTCGCGTTAGCCAGCAGGGTCAGGAGGGTTTAAATGCCTTTTTGGAAAAACGAAAACCCAACTGGCTAAAGGATTGAAGCGCCTTATGTTTACTAAAATATTGATTGCCAATCGCGGTGAAATTGCTTGCCGAATTATTAAAACTGCCCGTGCGCTTAATGTCGCCACGGTAGCTGTTTATAGTGATGCTGATTGCGACGCTCTGCATGTGCAAATGGCGGATGAAGCTGTCTATATAGGTTCTTCTCCCGCCAATGAATCCTATCTGGTGATCGATAAGTTGATTCAAGCGGCATTGGATAGCGGTGCTCAGGCTATTCACCCTGGCTATGGTTTTCTTTCGGAAAACGCTGAGTTCTGCCGTCAGTGCAGTGCCCATAATCTGGTGTTTGTTGGGCCACCCTCTGAGGCTATTTTGGCGATGGGTTCTAAGTCTGCGGCCAAAACGATTATGGCCGATGCCGGGGTACCCTTGGTGCCTGGCTATCATGGTAATGATCAAAACTCAGACCTACTTAAGCGCGCGGCAAATGATATGGGCTATCCGGTGCTGCTTAAAGCTGCTGCCGGTGGCGGTGGCAAGGGAATGCGCGCGGTTTATTCTGAGGACGAGTTTGATGCGGCTTTGGATGCCGCCAAGCGCGAAGCTCAAAACAGCTTTAATGACGACATTATGCTCGTGGAGAAATACCTGCTTAAACCCCGCCATGTTGAGATTCAGGTATTTTGCGATAGCCATAAAAACGCCGTGTATCTGTTTGAGCGCGATTGCTCTCTGCAGCGTCGACACCAGAAGGTAATTGAAGAGGCTCCAGCACCGGGAATGAGTGCTGCTCTGCGTCAGCAAATGGGTGAGGCGGCTATTAAGGCGGCTCAGGCAATTAACTATGAGGGTGCTGGCACTGTTGAGTTTTTGTTGGATACCCAGGGCGAGTTTTTCTTTATGGAGATGAATACTCGCCTGCAAGTTGAGCACCCGGTGACTGAAATGATTAGCGGTCAGGATCTAGTGGAATGGCAGCTGTTGGTTGCCGTAGGCAAACCACTGCCCTGCACTCAGGGTCAGCTTCAAATTAATGGCCATGCTTTTGAGGCTCGTATTTATGCGGAGAATCCGGACCATGATTTTCTTCCTGCCACCGGCCGTTTAAACCTGCTTCAGCCACCAGCAGAGACCGACCATATTCGTGTGGACAGCGGTGTGGTGGAAGGCGATTCGGTCAGTATTTATTACGACCCTATGATTGCCAAACTGGTGGTCTGGGATACGGATCGTAAGCGCGCGCTGAAACGCTTAACTCAGGCTCTTGCCCAATACCGCATTGGCGGGCTGAAAACCAATATCGGTTTTCTCTACAATCTCGCCACTAGCCAGGCCTTTGGCGCTGGTGATGTGGACACTGGGTATATTGAACAGCACTGGGATGAAATCTTTCGCCAGCGAGAGCAGGATGTCGGTTATGCCACCCCACTGGCAGCAGCGGCCATACAACATTTACGGGGCCAACAGGCACTAGCGCAGGCCAAGGTATCCAGGGACCCCAACTCCCCTTGGCATGCCAGAGATAACTGGGGGCTACCCAAGCCCAGTTATGCAATCGAGATTCAGGGTACCACAGTGAATTCAGGCGCCGACTCCGGCACTAGCTTGGCAGACTCAACAATTGTAGCTGACGATACCGGCTTTGATCTTTTTACTCCCCAAGGCTTTTTTCGCTGCTGCGAAGTTATGCCTGATCTGGGTCTGGATGATGAGCTGGCCGGTGGTAATTTAACTGCGCCAATGAATGGCACAGTGGTGACTCTGCTCTCTGAGCTTGGCGCAACCGTAGCTAAAGGAGATACCTTGCTAGTGATGGAAGCCATGAAAATGGAGCACTGCATTATCGCCCCAGCAGATGGTCAGGTGGCTGAGTTCTATTTCCAGCCCGGTGATCTGGTGGATGGTGGTGAGGAGTTATTGGCATTTGAGGCGGATCAAAAATGAGCTACCCTAGCAGTGTAAGAATCGTTGAAGTGGGCCCTCGGGACGGCCTGCAAAATGAAGCCGTTGCCCTGAATCTGGCCACCAAAATTGAGTTGATTAATAAACTGGCCGAGGCCGGCCTTGGCTATATTGAAGCGGGTAGTTTTGTCAGCCCTAAATGGATACCGCAAATGGCTGGCAGTGCCGAGGTCTTCGCTGGCTTGCCCGTAGATAAATCAACTACCTATGCCGCTCTGACACCAAATATGCAGGGGCTTGAAAGGGCCATTGAATGCGGAGTAAAAGAGGTTGCGGTGTTTGCTGCTGCCTCGGAAAGCTTTAGCCAGAAAAACATTAATTGCTCTATTGCAGAAAGTCTTGAACGTTTTGTGCCGGTTATAGAAAAAGCGCGTCGGTCTGGTATAGCAGTGCGTGGCTATATTTCTTGTGTGTTGGGTTGCCCCTATGAGGGCACGATAGGCCCAGAGCAGGTAGCAGATGTGGCGAGCAAGTTGTTGGCTACGGGCTGCTATGAAGTCTCATTGGGTGACACTATTGGCGCGGGCACCCCTGCTTGCACAGAGGCGCTACTGGCAAGGTTACTCACTGAACTGCCGGCCAATAAACTGGCGGTGCATATGCATGACACCTATGGTCAGGCACTAGCTAATATTCTTGTCGCCTTGCAACATGGCATCGCTGTGATTGACAGTTCGGTCGCTGGGCTAGGTGGCTGCCCCTATGCAAAAGGTGCTTCGGGTAATGTGGCCAGCGAAGATTTGGTGTATATGCTTAATGGCTTGGGTATTGAACATGGTGTCAATCTGGAAAAGTTGATTGCAGCAGGCAATATGATCTGTGCAAAGCTCAACCGGCAAAACGGTTCCAAAGTCTCCATCGCTTTTCAGTAACAACTTTTTAGTACCAGTCACCCATTAAGCTATAATGCGGTCATTAAATTTACCCTTGGAGTTATGCCGTTGACTGTTTTCCGTCCATGTATCGACTTACATCAGGGTCAGGTCAAACAGATTGTTGGCGGCAGCCTTACCGATGTCGGCGCAAATACCAATTTTGTCAGCACCCATTCCGCAGCCTATTACGCCGACCTTTATAAGCAAAACCAGTTAACCGGTGGCCATGTGATTGCATTGGGGCCCAATAACCAACAGCAGGTTCTGGAAGCCTTGGGGGCCTACCCCAAGGGCATGCAGTTTGGTGGTGGGGTAAATCTTGACAATGCAGCCAGCTATTTAGAAGCGGGCGCCTCACACATTATTGTCACCTCCTATCTCTTTGAGAATGGCCAATTTTCTTGGCCTCGGTTAGAGGCTATTAAAGCGGCAGTTGGCGCTGAGCATCTTGTTCTTGACCTCAGCTGCCGTAAAACGGAGCAGGGCTGGATGATCGCCACAGATCGCTGGCAGACCATCACAGGCACTGTTGTTGACCAGCCCACTATTGCTGAGTTGGAAAATCACTGCGCTGAATTTTTGGTACATGCTGCAGATGTTGAAGGCTTGCAGGCTGGTATAGATAAACATCTGGTCGCGTTACTTGGGCGTTGCTGCTCTCTTCCCTGCACCTATGCAGGGGGGGCTCGTTCTCTGGACGATCTTCAGCTGGTCAATTCCCTCTCTGCTGGTAAGGTGGACCTGACCATAGGCAGTGCCCTGGACATCTTTGGCGGCAATGGCATTAGTCTCGAAGACTGTATCCAGTGGAATCTTCAGGCAAACTAACTGTGCAGCTTTTTACGAATTCTTAAAACCACCATAATGGCCCCAATAAAAACCACCGGTGTGAATAGCGCCAGCGCCATGCCGTGGGAAATTGGCAGGTAGTCTTGAATAGGCAATGGCTTAGCCAGCAGCTCAATCAGATTCATGCTGTAGTAAGTCATGGCAACCACCGAGAGCCCCTCTACCGTTTGTTGCAGGCGCAGCTGTATTTCGCTGCGCTTATCCATAGAGGCCAAGAGTTGCTGATTCTGTGTCTCAAGGGATAGCTGTAACCTGAGGTGGAGTAGTTCACTGGTGCGGCTGATGCGCTTGGATAGATTCTCTTTGCGCTTAACCACTGACATGCAGGTGTTAAAGGCAGGTATAAACCGCCGGACATGAAATTGCTTTAGCGTGCGAATCGCTGGCATCTTTTGCTCTCGCAGCATATCCAACCTGCTCTCGGTTAAATTAAAGTACGCCTCGGTGGCGGAAAAACGGTAGTTGTGGTCGGCAACCAGTTTCTCTAACTGGGTCGCCTCTGCGATCAACTCATTCATTAAAGTCTGCTCGTCCTGCAGGGTAACTAGCTGATTTAATTTGCCGTTGGTCTCTACTAACCGCTGTTCTAACTGGCGAACTTCGGGCATTAGAAGCCGCGCCGTTGGCAGTGCCAGTAACGTCATTGAACGATAGGCGGCAATCTCCAGAAGGTTGCGAACTAATCTGCCAGCCTGAAATGAGTCCAAACCATCATCAACAACCAGGGTACGAATAAACCCGTCATCTTCCGACTGCACTGAGGTCCAGATACTGGCCATGCCATCGTAAATTTTGCTACCGACTAATCGCTGGCCGTTAAATAGCTCGGAGAGTTTTTCTTGGGATGTTGGGGCGCTAGCTGCGGGCCGCAAATCGATATGGTTGGCGGCTATAACCTGTCCATGAAGGCTATCAACCCAGCCACCGTTTATCAGTGAAAAGACATCCGGGCAAAAAGACTGCTCCGACTGACCCCTTCTAATAACCGTGTAGGTAGAAAATTCATTGTGAAATTCCCAGCGCAAATCAAAATCCTGAAAGCTCTGGTAGTAACAGTCGGCGTTAGCCTGAGGTGCTGCTGCCCCATGCACTTGCGCAAGCTCGGTGAGTTTATCCAACTCCGACTGGCGATCGCCGCAGTGCAGAAATACTAGGCTGGAAACCTGAGCAGGCAGGTCAACTACCGGAAAGGGGCGATTGTGCAACTCGTTAATTAAAGAATCTTTAAGTGGATGAAGATCCATATAGCGCAACCCCTCAGCAGGTAATATCAGTTATCTAGTTGTTATTTTTCCTATATTTATTCCTGTCCTGTTTTCCTGCCCTATACATCTAAACTACATATAGTTTACCTTTAAAATCATTTAAAGTGCAGATGTTACGTTTATGGCCGCTGTTTTGGTTTACTTTGCTCGCCCGCTACCAACTCCACTCCATGCCAACCTGCAATGATCTCGGCATACCGGGGAAATAACGCTCCTGGCTAAAGCTCGTGTAGTCCGCGCGCTCTGCGTAGTGCTCGTCGGTGAGATTACTAATATTGGCAAAAACTCTCATTGATTGAGAGACAGTCCAGCCCGCTCGGAGATGAATTAAGTCATGGCCTTCGTACCTATGCAGGTTTTCCGGATTTAAGTAGTAACTACCCATCGCCTGCCATTCAAGCTCTAAACTCTTATTATCTGCGGGCGTCCAAGCCAGTCTCGCACTGCCAAAAAGCCTTGGTGCCGTGTCTATATCATTGCCACGAATACTAACACCACCCAGAACTGTGCTGTTGAGATAGGTATGGCGCGCCTGAGTTGCACTAACCCCCAGGGACCAAGTGGAATTAATCTCATAGTCTAGTTCCAATTCAATACCCTGATGCTCTGTATTGCCATCACTGACATTAAAAAAGCTCGAGTCTCTGAAAATCACATTGTCTTTTTCCATATGATAAACAGCCAACTTATAACTCAGGGATTGGTTATAACCCGCAATACCTAACTCCACCGAGTCAATGCTCTCTGAATCTAGGTCAGTAATCTGCTGAGCCCGCTGTAAACGATAAAGCTCCGTGGCCTGAGGTGCTCTAAAGCCCCGCGCCAGTCGCACGAAAGCACTGCTGCTTTCACTCAGATTAAACTTTGCACCCAGGTTAGATGACCAGTTATTAAAATCATCTTTACCACTGGCAGGGCGACTATAACGGCAACCTCCACGACCACATTCGGTGCCATCGGCTCTGGTGCGACCGGTCAGCATATTATTACTGTAGTCGTAGCTTACCGACTCGAAACGCACGCCACCACTCAGGGACAGCTGGTCATTAACAGCCCAGTCCATATGGATAAAGGGCGCTGCTAATCTGGCATCGACCTGATAGTCGTAATGCTGCCCTTGAGGAATAGTCTCCTGCAAAAAGCTTGGACCTCTGGTCGGCGCATCCTGAGACTGCTTCAGGTAGGCCTCGGTTACCTCCACATCAACGCCACCAATAACATTAACGCCCTGACTCAGTGTTCGGTAGTAACCCACCTGCACACCGAGGCTCTTTTGACCATTCTCTTCCAATGGGTCGCCCGGCAGAAAGTGCTGCAAGAAATCCATTTGGCTGTAACGAATATAGGGAGTCACAATCAGCTGGTAGTTCTGCTCTGATTTACTCATTCGCGACCATGCTCGCGCGGAGCGGACATCGCGATAGGCCTCGGGATTAAGGTTTAGTTTGATCTGAGAATCGTCTTTGTAGGCGTCAAGGCCTTCTATAAAGCTAGCTGTTTCCTGATTGAGATTGGTTACAGTGATACCGGAATCAATCTTTAAATCATCGCTTTTATAGGCGTGACGCAACGACACTTTCTGTTGATCAAAACCGGACTCATCGCGATAACCACCATCCCGAGTAAAATGACCAGCGATCCCGAGATTGTCTCTGGCAGATTTAAACTTAACTCTGCTGTAGTCATTGCCACCGATCTCCAGTCCCAGATTGCGCTGTTCGGAAATCTCTGGTGTGACAATATTAATTACCCCATGCATCGCATTAGAGCCATGCAAGACAGTGCCCGTGCCTCGCAACACTTCGATACGCTGAGCCATTTCTGTATTGGCTTCGAACAGTTCATTAATGTTGCAGAACCCGGCGGCGCGCAGGGGAATACCGTCTTCTTGCATCAAAAAGCCACCACAGCCTCCGGCGCCAGTCAGCACGGGTGAGCGCACAGCGGGCAGATATTCCTGACCGTTGCCGCGGTGTAAATTAACACCTGCGACGCGAGAAAGGGCCTGCTGCACATGGGCATGGGAGACCAACTTTAACGCTTTTTCATCAACCACAGAGACACTGCCAATCACCTGGGCAATATCTGCTTCGGCTCTGGTCGCAACAGTTACGATTTCATCAATATTTGCTACTGCAGAATTGGTGAGCACAGCCGCGCTAAGTAGCAGAGAAGTTCCAACTTTATTCAACATTCTTAAAAATCCCCTAGTCTTCTACAGTAAATGTGAGGCCCGCATTTTGTGTTAGGCGATCAATCAACAACGGCCCCATGGCAGGTGCTGGAGTCCAGATTCCACCGCTGGCAGCGTCTGGGTTCTTCAACAGACAAACCGCACTCTCGGCAATCATTTTTGAGGTGGAGCCATAACCCGGGTCTCTATCGCCCTGCACACTGACCTTGACTAGCTGGCCATCACTGGCTTCCCCAACAAACAAGACATCGTACAACCCAGTTTCCCGCTCCTCTTTGCTTGGACCTTCACCGGGCTTAGTTTGGTCTTCGGCCATCGAATTATCATTGGCAATATGGTTCGCAATGGCTTCACCCTTCTCTCCAGGGCCAGTCACCATCATTTCGTCGTAGACAAAGTCCGTGCCGTATTGGTGGCCCAGCAGCATGTTCGAGCGATGGATATTTTTAGTGTTAATGCTGGCCATAACAAAAGGAGCAATCCAGGTCTGTAATACCTCATCAAACTCAGGCTTATTACCCGACGGCTGTTTGGGCCCAGAGAAATCGCCAGTCAACGAAAATGGGTCGCGCAGCACATTAACTAAGTCTCGATCCTTTGCTGCTGCCGCCATAGTCTCGCGGAAGCTTGCCAGAGTACCGCCGGAAAAAGTACCTTTCATGGCGCGCACACGGCCTCTGACACGGGGTACTGTAGAGCCTAACTTCTGCTCTGCGGTCTGTTGTAGAAACAATACACCCAAATCAAAAGGAACCGAGTCAAAACCACAGGAAAATACAATTCGCGCCCCACTGGCTTTAGCGGCGGCGGAATGGGCACCAATCATTTTATGCATCCAACCGGGCTCGCCACAGAGATCAACATAGTCGGTACCAGCAGCAGCACAGGCCTCTATCAATTCATTGCCATACAGCTGGTAAGGGCCTACGGTGGTACAAACCACAGCAGTGCGCTCGACCATTACTTTTATGCTGTCTAAATCGGATGAGTCGGCCACAACTAATGGCACATCAGCGGAGATACCCATCTCATCACGAACCTGCTCCAGTTTGCTCAGGCTGCGACCTGCCATAGCCCAGACTACCTCGCCATTAACGCCATATTGATTGTTTAAATACTCGGCAACCAAACGGCCAGTAAAACCAGTAGCGCCATAAACAACAATGCCCAACTCTCGATTGTTTTCCATATGAATTCTCTTTAATGAGTTATTTTTATTCCTAGGTGAATTCTAACATTGTTGCTCCAGCATGAAATTACGAAAAGTAGACTCAAGGTTCACGAAAATTAACCGTCTAACTGGTACCAAAACTGGTAGGGGTAATCAGTTGGTCCGTTGGCTGGCAGGAGCTGCAAACCACAGTGCTCGAAGAATTTTATCGCTGGCCTCTCGGCCTTCACCAACAACCCGTTAGCCCCTACAACCTTGGCCTCAGCTGCGACATGGGCCATTAATAACTGGCCATAACCATTGCCCTGACAGGATGGCGCAACATAGAGGCCATGGAGTAAGCGCCCAGTGCCTCTAGGACTAACCACTGGCACCTCTGCATTCCATGCCGCCACAGCCACAATAAGGTTGTCCTCTTTATACAGTGCAAACTGATAATGTTTGAAGTCTTCACTGTCGTAACAAAGCACCGGCACCGACAGACGTTTTATCCGCTCACCCATGGGCCAAGCCATCGCAGCCTCAGTGATAATTTGGTTAATGCGCATTAAATCGGGCTTCTCACCCATACAGATACTCATGTCTGTATTGTAACAAGCTTCGCCACAAAACCGTGGCGGCTCGCGCCAGAGTCTTGTAGGGTTCGAGGTATAAAAATAATAAAGGGCATAAATACCATGACAACATCCCGTTTAAGAGTCTTGATAATAGGCTTAACTAGCATTGCTCTGGCTGGCTGTAATAAACCAGAGGTCACAGTTGAGGCCACCAGTATCTATAGCAGCGGCCAGATAGTCACTGTGGATGATGCTGTGGGCACCGTTGAAGCCCTTGCGGTTAAAGATGGTCGCATTCTCGCCCTGGGCTCTGACCGAGCCATGGAGCAATACCGCGGCGAAAACACCAAGTTGATCAATCTTCAGGGCAACACAATGCTCCCGGGGTTTGTAGATGCTCACAGTCACCTATCCGGCGTGGCAATTCAGGCGGTGTCCGCCAATCTACTGCCAGCCCCAGACGGCCCAGTCAATAATATTGCCCAGTTACAACAGGCTCTGCGAACCTATATAGCCGAGTCTCCCGTAGTGGCAGAACACAGGGTAGTGATTGGCTTTAATTACGATGACTCCCAGCTTGAAGAGCGGCGCCACCCTAACCGTCATGATCTGGATGCAGTCTCAACTGAGCTACCTATTATGGCTCTGCACCAGTCGGGGCATCTGGGCGTCTACAACAGTAAGGCACTGGAGATTCTTGGCATTAATGCTGAATCTATAAACCCGCTCGGTGGTGTGATTGAGCGCGAAGCGGATGGCAAAACGCCCAATGGCATCTTGCAGGAAAATGCGCACTTTGCTGTGGTTTATTCAATGGTTCCAGATTTTACCCCGGCACAGTATATGGCCGCCCTTAAAGCCGGTGAAATGGTCTACGCCTCCAATGGATTTACCACTATTCAGGACGGCAAAACTGATCCGTTATCCCTAAAAACCTTTGCCACGGTCTCGGCGGCTGGGGCCCTAAATATAGATTTGGTGGCCTACCCTGACCTAGTCAAAATAAAGGATGATTCTCCGGTGCACAGCCCTTTGCTTTCTAGGAACTACAGCAATCACTTTCGAATCGGCGGGGTAAAACTCACCTTTGACGGTTCTCCCCAGGGCAAAACCGCCTGGTTTAGTCATCCCTATCATCAGCCACCATTAAATCAGAGCAAGAGCTATGCGGGTTATGGCGCTTTTAGTAACAAAGAGGCACTAAAATGGTTTGAGCTGGCCTACAAGAATAACTGGCAGCTTATGGTGCATGCCAATGGTGATGCTGCGATTGAACAATTTATTAATACAGCCCGAGTGGCTCAGCAAAATAATCCGGCCTCAGACCGGCGCACAGTGCTGATTCACGGCCAGTATTTGCGAGCCGATCAGGTATCAAGCCTAGACAACTTAGATATCTTCCCGGCTCTTTACCCCATGCACACTTTTTATTGGGGCGACTGGCACAGACGCTCTGTGGCCGGGCCAAAGCGAGCAGAAAATATTTCCCCCACGGGCTGGTTGCTAGAGCGCGGTATGAAATTTTCGATTCACTCTGATGCGCCAGTAACATTTCCCAACTCCATGCGCGTACTTCACAGTGCCGTTAATCGTGCCACCAGATCCGGTTATGTGATTGGCCCTGAACACAAACTGAGCCCAATGGAAGGCATCAAAGCCATGACAATCTGGCCGGCTTATCAACATTTCGAAGAGGGCAGCAAAGGCTCCCTTGAAGTCGGCAAGCTGGCAGACTTTGTGATTCTTAACAAAAACCCACTCACCGAAGACCCATCACAGATTGAGAATATTCTGGTGTTGGAGACTATTAAGCAGGGTGAAAGCGTTTATTCTGCACCCTCCCCAGCCAATAGCAGTTTGAAGAA
Source organism: Porticoccaceae bacterium (assembly GCA_029252555.1). Classification (GTDB taxonomy): domain Bacteria; phylum Pseudomonadota; class Gammaproteobacteria; order Pseudomonadales; family Porticoccaceae; genus HTCC2207. Next base: position 13,860 of record JAQXBF010000029.1, on the reverse strand, counting down.
AGACCCAATTGCTGAGTTGGTTAGCCGTCTGGAGTTGGACAGCTACAAAAGTACTCTTAAGGGCCTTACCCAATTTGGTGATCGCCGTCAGGGCACAACCCGCAATAGCAACGCCATCGACTGGATTGAAAAGCAGCTGGCAGACTATGGCTGTGAGGATATCCAGCGCATCACCTATACCTATGACCCCAAGCCCAGGCCACCCAGAACCCGTAAACCTCTGGTCACAGACCCCGCAAAATTGAAAACCGCAACCGGTGGTGCCGTGGGGCGCAATGGCAGTGGCCCCGGTGGGTCATCCATCTATGGTTATCGGGTAGAGACTGGGGTTAACCGGGATTTGAATGCCCAACCCGATGCCCGCATTCGCGAACTTAACCGAGAAGAGCCCACTAATGGCGAGCGGCAGGAGATCTACTGCACCAAAATTGGCACCAGCCATCCAGATGAAATGTATATTGTCAGCGCCCATATGGATGGCCATGGTGTTAATGAGGCCGTTAATGATGATGGCTCCGGTACTGCGCTGGTGATGGAGTTGGCTAGAATTTTGAGCTCTCCTGATGTGCAGACCGAGCGCTCTATACGCTTTGCCCTGTGGAATAATGAAGAGACTGGGCTCAATGGCTCCAAAGCCTATATCGAACAACGGCAGGGCTTGCAGGGAATTGAAAACCCTCCGGGATCAGGGCTTTACCCTGAACCCCGTTGGCTAGGGGTTATTCAACACGATATGATGCTTTGGGACCATGGTGCCCCCAGAGCCGATGGCACGGTGAGCTCAGAGCAACGGCTCGAGGCAGATGTAAATATTGAATTTCAGTCCAACTCTGAACTGGCCGAACAGTCGATGAAACTGGCCTTTATTTTTAAAGCAGCCGCCGATGCCTATAACACCGACTACCCTGCCACCGTTGGCCCCCATATGACCAACACCGACTCAACACCGTTTATGAATATGGTGCCGTCGATTAGTTTGCGGGAAAATGAGCGTGGCGCTCAGACTGGTGCCGGTTGGAATCCAACCTGGCATACACCGCTGGATGTGTGGACAACCTTCTCAGATAAGGATTTTAGGCTTGGCCTAAATGCAGCCCAGACTACGCTGGCGGCTATCGCGGAACTCAGCGGCACTGCTATCCAAGATTAAAACCCAGCCAGTTATAAAGTGACCAATGCCGCAAATTGGCATTGGTCATTTTCTGGTGGAGTAATCTGCCAACAAGAACCTGCTGTGAGTCCCAGATCGCCTTTTATTTTGGTGCCATACGAATAGCGCCGTCGAGACGAACATCTTCACCATTAAAATAACTATTACGGCACATTTCAACGGCCAGCGAGGCAAACTCTGCAGGCATTCCAAGTCGCGCCGGATGCGGAACCATAGCCCCAAGTGCCTGCCTGACGGGCTCTGGTGCAGAGGCCAATAGCGGCGTATCGAAGATACCAGGCAATATGGTATTTACACGGATTAGTTCACGAGATAAGTCCCGCGCTATAGGCAATGTCATACCAACAATGCCTGCTTTAGACGCAGAATAGGCGGCCTGCCCTACCTGCCCATCTTCGGCAGCAGCAGAAGCTGTATTCACAATTGAACCTCGCTCACCATCGATTGGGTCCAGCGCCATCATGCCTGCGGCAGATTCGGCGATACAACGAAAGGTACCAGACAAATTAATATCCAAAACCCGCTGAAACCGCTTCATCGGATGAGGGGTAATCTCGCCACTTTCACGATCCCGAGAAGCCGTTTTTAGAGCATCACCGATGCCGGCGCAATTTATTAACAAGCGCTCCTGACCAATAGAGTCACGTAACTCTGAAAACCCTCGAGCAACATCTTCATCTGATGTTACATCGACCTTGGCAAAGGCGCCTCCCAACTCTGCAGCCAGAGCCTGGCCCTTTTCTTCATTCATATCAATAATGCCTACTTTGACCCCTAGGTCGGCAAGTTTAAAGGCTGTTGCTTCGCCAAGGCCAGAGGCCCCTCCAGTAACAAAAGCAGTGATGCTAGCGTTGAGTTCCATAGTTTTAGTTCCTTGTTTTTATTTAAGTGATAAGGGTAAAAAATTTTATTGTTTACTTTTCAAATGGCAGAGTATCGCAGTTTCCCGCTATGGTTTGCCCTGCAAATAGGTTTCTGACAAAAGGTATTGAGTCTAGGGTCGAATGATTAAGCACTGTTAAGTGATCATGGTCTGGGTAGATATGAGATTCGATAATGGCGCCCGAGGCACAGGCTTTCTTAACCAAACCAGCCTGCATACGCAATGGTGTATCTCTGTCATTTACACCAGAACCAATATAGGCCAGAACCGAGATGCCAAACCTTGGATATCCCATCTGTGCAAATGCACCTTTTAGGGCTTCTTGGGGCGAAACTTTAAAAGACCGATCGTAGGTTAGAGCATTGTCGACAACCAGATTCTTAACATCCACATGACATGTGGTATCCACCGACATCGCCGTTGGCATGGCCAGCTCTGATATAAAGTCGGTATAGGTGAATGCCTCATCAAGCTGCTCAACCAATGTCAAAGTTAAATAGTTGCAGCCAAGCATAGGATCAACAACATCGTTGGGCCGAGTTTCCTGAATAATGTCGATAGTGCGCGATGTAAAGAACGAAATCCCTGTCGCAACGACCCCAAGAATATTCCCCTCAGGCGCATAGTCAGGTGCATAACCTGCTATCGCAAAGGCCACCGCGGCGCCCTGGGACTGGCCGAGTAAAACAACCTTGTCAGACACAGTAAAACCCATCGCTTGGACTGCCCGAATGATATCCAGATTGCTATAAGCGGCCGGTTTGGTGGCCAGGTAGGGATGGGTGCCCGCCGTACCTAAACCCTGATAATCCGAAGCGACAACCCCGTACCCCTAGTCTAGCCACTGCTTTAGATACACCTCATGAAAAGGCTTATATCCAGTCCAACTCGGTGCGCAAATATCTGCTATTCCAACGGTCCCGTGGGTCCAAGCCACCAGCGGCCAACCGCCATCGGGAGCGGTGCCCTGAGGCAGAAATAAACTGCCTGAAACCATAACCGGTGTTTCGCCATCTAGACCATCTGTCGAACTATACAAGAGCCGCATATTAACTGCGGCGCCAGGCACCTTTTGATGATCGGCTAGAGATTCGCGCTGTATTAATATGCCCGAGCTTTTAGGCAGCTGACCCCGATAGTTGTAAAAATCCGAAAGGTGCACATCACCTCGAATAATGCCCGTTAAGGGCCCAGATTGCGTTTTTACCCTTGCATCTGGCATGGCTTCATCATTTACCGGACTAGCCACTTCGCTTGAACAGGCGTTAGCTGCGAGACAGAGAATAATCAGACATAGTTTTCTAAGAATGAGCATAGCTTACTCCAGCTTAATCTCTTAAAATGGAAGCTCACGGCTGATATCTACAGATTGTGGCAACCCAAACACAGGCCCTGGGCTGATATCTCGCTGAATTAGATCTGTGCCAACACTTATAGTATTCATAGAGGCTTTAGCCCCGCCAATGCCCACATAGATTATCCATTGACCCAGTTAGGCTTTCGTTTTTGCACAAATGCCATCATGCCTTCCCGGGCATCTTTTGATTGTATAAGCTGAACAATTTCTGCCTGACTAAGCTCAAGTGCTTTATCCCAATTACCTAAATCATCCACTGCATTAATAACGCGCTTTGATGCTCGGATACTGGTCGGTGAATTGCCGACAATGGTCTGCGCAAGCGCGCGGGCAGCGTCCAAGACTCCACCAGCCTCAGAGATAGAATTAATCAACCCTAGTTGCGAGGCTTCCTCAGAACCTATTTTGCGCCCAGTCAAAATGAGTTCCATCGCAGCCTTTTCACCAATTTGACGGGTTAAGCGTTGCACCCCACCAGCAGCAGCAAACAAACCTACCTTAACTTCGGGTAATGCAAAGCTCGCCACCGGGTCAGCAATGGCGATATCACAGGCCAGAACAATTTCCAGGCCACCACCCATGGCAACACCGTTCACCGCGGCGATGACCGGCTTTTCTCGGTCGTTTCGCGAACAGAGCCCGGCGAACCCTGAAGTCGGAACAGACATATCACCACCGCCAGCGGTGACTTTTAGATCGTTGCCACTGCAGAAGGCCTTATCTCCGGCACCGGTGACGATGGCGACCCAAAGATCTTGGTCGCGCTCAAACTCATCAAAAATTTCTGCCAACTCAAAGTGGGCAGCACTAAATAGGGCGTTGTAGGCCTCGGGTCTATTGAGGGTTAACTCAAGCACATTGCCGTCTCGTTTAACGGTGACATATTGAAATTTGCGAGCGAGGAAATCGTCTGACATGGGAGCTCCTAATTTATGGGGGTTTGTGAGGATGTTTTTACCCTCTCTGTGAATAATATTGACCGTCTGACCAACTGGATTATCAAATTGATGAAGGGCTTGCATGGTAGCCCTATGATCGACGGGAACCGTTGCCATTACCCGACCCTCGGGATTGCGCGCAAATAGATAGGCATGGCCAATGCCATGGCGATCATGGCGCACTGTGTAGGCCTCAATAACTGCTGTGCAATCTTCGTTAAGTAAGGGGTATTTTGGCTGGGCGTTTACCTCGTCCTGTAATCCTTGACTAGAAACCTCGGCCCAGGTCTGCCTGGGTTTGGCCGAATAGACCCCAGCAGAATGCTTGCTGATAAATCCACCATTGGCCAGCACTAAACCATAGGCCTCTCTATCTTGGCGCAGCTGTTCAACTACAGCGGCAATAGCATGGGTGGAATAATTATTTCCGGCTCCGCCAAAAAATGGCAAGCCGCCAGTCAGACTCATCTGATCCTGAACAGGATCCAGGCCCAACACCTCAGCTGCAAGATGCACAACAATTGGGAAACAACTATAAATATCGCGATAAGCGAGTTCAGCAGCCGTAATACCGGCACTGTTTATAGCCTTCAGCAAAGCGAGCTCAAGGGCCTTAGATTTCGACAGGTCTGGGCGTTCAGAAACCAGCTTTTCATTAACAGCCCCATAGCCATGCAGGTAGACCCATTTATCTGGATTAATACCAAGCTCTTTCGCATGCCCCACGCTAGCAAGAATTAACGTGCAGGCTTGGTTTACCGCGTCCTGTGCAATATTCCATTTCAAGTAGGGGTCGCAGATAGAATAATTGTCTTTTGATGCTTCAGCCAAAAATTCGGCTGGCATTGCAGCGGGGAACTGTGAATAGGGATTCTGTGCTGCCGTCTTAGACAGCTCCGCGCAGATACCCGCGATATAACTCTGATACTCCAGTTTCGACATGCCCAACCGGGCACGCAATGCCTGCTCCATTGATGCGTAGTTCTGCGGTGGCAAGCCCATCCCATTAAGCACTTCATACTGAGAGATAAAGTCAATCTTGGGGCCCCGATCTTCGATGTTTGCCTTTGCATCCGAAGACCAGTCAAACTTATGCCGATTCTTTAACGCTGTTTTGAGCGCTGCTAAGGCTTCGCCTCCGGTAATCATCGCCAGGCGAATATCTCCCCGCGCGATATCTTCAGATAATTCATTCACGAGAGACTGTGGCTGTTCGCCACCAGCGGTTGAATAAATAATTTTGCCAGGGTTTATGGAGGCTGCTTGGACAACTGCGGCTGGAAAGTTCTTGGCTTTACCAAATGGATCAAAAGGTGTGCGCAGGGAATCTGTAAACGCCCGAACCACCGCCAAGGTATCAATCTTGTCGCCAAGGTCAGCCAATCCCGCATCAGCCTGAGCCCGTTTAATCGATTTTCTGATTAGGCCAATCGGGCTAGGTGCTTGACTTGGGTCGCTGCCATTCCAATGGTCAACGACCTGGCCAACACCCACAATAATTGGCAAATTGTCTTCAATGTCCATAATTGCTTGTTTTAAAAAATCCTGTCAAATCAAAGATCGACAGTATCAAGAAAACCCGCCATCTAAAAGCAAATTAGTTTGCATTTTATGCCCATATGCATGAAAACAGATGCCTATCTATAGCTCCACACCATAGGTCGAACGATGCTTACGTCCGGCTATTTTCTTAAAAGCGCGGGTGCTTATGTCATGCTGCTTTGGCGATGGAACCAGTCTTGACAGAAAATGGTAAATCCTTTACTTTTTAAACATATGCTTACTCCACTTGACTACTCTATTGTAAAATTTACCACGTTCGCCGACACCAGTGCTGTGGCCCAGGTTCGTGATCTCGCAGAATCGGTGCATTTCGAAAAAGGGGCTGTGATCGAGAGTCGTGGGAAGCCAACCGACCATATTTACCTAATAGACGAAGGCATGGTACAACTCGGTGTCAAGGGAGTAGACGGATCACAATTCAACCTTGCCCGTCTTGGCCCAGGCCATACATTTGGCGAGTCTGAGATTTTCCTCAATCTTAATGTGATTCATGATGCAATCGCCGAGAGTGATGTTGTTGTGCAGAAATTGTCGCGGGCAAACGTTGATCAATTAATGACTAGTTCTCTGAATTTTTTCAAAGCATTAATGGCCGTATCATGCATGAGGGTACAGACTATGTTGACTTACATTGGTGATACTCTGGGCATGCCTCTGTTGGCGCGCGTCGCCCAACAGATTCTAAGTGTCAGCGAGGGTGTCGATAATGCTGATCTTGTGCATTTGCGACAGGTCGATCTCGCTCACTCACTTGGGGTTTCTCGTGTTTCTATTGGCAGCTCGAGATTTTATCCCGTAGGCTGTTGATTGATACTGTCAATAAGGGCAAGCGGAGCCTGTAATATTAAGAGAGGGCATATTATCGGTTGCCCGTTAGCCGTTTTTTTTAAATTAAAAAAAACCTCTGTGTTATTACCACAGAGGTTTTTTATAGAGAGAAGTAGAATCAAAAGCTGCTTTAAACAACTTGCCTCTTGTCCTTCGATCTTTAGCCTAATTTTTACATCAGACCCTTATCTTGAAACAGTATATCCTGTCTGCTCAAGTACAAATCGATCTTCAGATAAAGCGCCAACTCCAACCACTAAACCGCTGTCATTAAATTCATAACGAGTCACCACATGCGACTCAAATGGTAAGTCATTGACAGGATCTGCATCATTAACAGTGGTCCAAACATAGACCACATTGCCTTTACTCAACATTTCAACAACTTTTGCTTTCGAGGTCCAGTCGTCGGCATTAGCATTGTTAAGATCATCAATTAGAACAGCCTTGGAACTGATATTTGAAATAATGCCCCGGGACACTTCTATATTCTGCATTTTACCAGCGCGTTTAATGGTCGCTTTCACAGGCTCCCCAGGCTTGCCTCGGAAAGAGAGTTTATCCATATTGGCCGAATTAACTTCAACGCCATTCACAACTGTAAACTCATCACCTACTTGAAGAGCTTTTGACGCTGGGCTATCTTCAATAAGGCGGCTTACCACCATTTTACCGGTATCAACAGGGTCAAAATTAAAACCAAAACCTACATAGCGCCCGCCATAGAATAAGCCATCCTCAGCCATATGTTTCTCTACATAGGCAATATTTTCTTTCTGGCCAGCGACTCTCGCTTCAACCCAGCCTTTGACAACAGCTTCATTTGGGCTGGCTTTGTCGCCGTGGTGGCCAGCCAGTGATAGTTGGCTAAAACATAATGTTATTGCGGCAATAATGATTTTATTAAGTTTCATAAATTTTCCTCAGACAAGTTTGAAGTTGGATTAATTTTGCTTGCATAAAAACTTTAACACCCTTATGTGGAAACCTATTCTAATATTAGATTGTTTTTATAATTGTGCCACTGCACTATCTCAGAAGCTCTGCACATGCGCAACAGCGAACCGATATTTAGACGTAGAGCTGATTCGGAATAACTAAAAGCTAACTCGCTAATTAGCTAGAACCGCTTTGGCACTTTTTAATCTCCCCATCAACTTTGAAATATCTTCATCACCATAAGTTTGCTGCGCATGAGCTTCAAGCTGATTTAACGCCCCGAGAAGTTCCACCTGAGCCTGTGCCTTGGCAATAGGGTCAGTGCTGCCAATTTCATTTATCCACACTGGTGAGGTATGGCCAAAGGGGTAACTGTCCATCAAGGGCCAAGATGTTTCGCCACCATAAGCACGAGCCGCAACCCACCCACCTGCGGGCAATATTAAGTGACCACTAAATTGCCGTGACTCTCCCCGATTAAGACCTTTATCAGACCAAACAACCGCACCATTGACCAGTATCTCAACTCTGTCAAAGGCAATAGATGAGGCAACCTCTAATCTGAATGACTTTTTCCCACCCTCAACCACATCCCCAGGGCGGGCCTGATTATCAAGGGTTAAGAGTAAGACCGGTGAATTGGTGACAAAACTACGGCCTTGCTTAACAGCACTGATATATGGGCTCCATTGGGTTCTGCGCTTGCTCTGCTGGACATAAACTCTAGCTGTTCCAATAGCCGGAGTTCGATGGAAATCAACGAACATGTCAGTACCCGCCATGGCGATAACTGGCCTGCCTACATTGAGTAAGCGATACCATAGCTCTGAGGTACCAAGTGCGTCACTCCAGGCACAGACAAGCTCCAAACCTACATTCTCAGAGAGAATTCCATCGGGAATAAATTCCAGCGGAATACTGGTGCCGTTTGCTCCCTCAAAAGGATTAATATCTGTAGCTATCGGATGTACATAGGTGCCAATGCTATCTGGGTGTGACGAGACAAATTTCATAACATCAACATTGGATAGATTGCCGTCATTATGCTTTGGATAACCTGGCCCCCAAAACCAGGGAAAGTAAAATTCAGTGGGGCCGACCACACCGATATGGCCGTGAAAATGTGACCGTACTTCTTGGGCAAATCGAATAAGGCCACCATTTTTAGTCGCCACTGTATCCCCAAGAAACTCTTTGTCCATAAGCCGGTTGTGCAGATTGGCAGCCTGTGGTGTAGCCAAATCGAGATTCTCTCCTGCAAGCAGTGGTTCTATATCGCTGGTTACCTGCCTATATGGGCCGTCATAGTTCAGGTGCAGATGGAAGTCTGCCGACTTATAGCCAGCAGCTCGCGCCTCCCAAACTTCCGTAACGGGAATAACAATTTTATTGCTTTGAGAAGCTGCTGCCACAGAGGTGACGGAAACAGCCATGCCCATAAGTCCATGGACCGCCTTTACTGTTATCTCACCTACGGGAACCTCAATCTCTACAGAGCCATCGCTATAAAAATAATGCTCTCCATTTTGCGAGTCAAAGTAGGTTGCTCCCAAGGTATTAGGAATAGCATGGCCAGTTGGCCCTTTGACAGACAATCTTGTGGGGGTCACCTTGCCATTGAGTTTGGTGACTACTTTAACCACTGTTCTTTCTTGCCCCCAATCCCATTTTTTAATCGGCACTTCTTTTGCGCTTCCACCATAGACTGGCACCGACATCAGCTTAAATTGCTGATGCTTGTCAGGCTCGCTGTAATAAATAGTCTGCCCGTCGGAACTCCAAGCTGGGCCCTGAACATAAGTTTTACCGGGAGTCAGATTATTTACCGGTGCCAGATCATTAACGTCTGCAACAACCAAGTTAAGGTCGTCATGGACTGGCCATGCATAAGCCAAAACATCTCTAAGGGGATGAATATCGAAGCCAAATTGCCCGGCAATACTGACTGTCTTTAGCACCTTCTCTTTGCCATCGGCCAGAGAGCGAACCCGTATTTGCCGCTCAGGCCAATCCAAATGACTAAAATAAAGGCTCGCCCCATCACTGGATAACCTTGGGTTTCTAGAATGCCCATCCAGCTCCGTGATCTTATTAAAAATACCGGAGGAAAAACTGTATTGCCAAATGTCCAGCACACCCTCTTTGCCAGAGCTGAGATACAAAGATTTTCCATCCGCCGAAAATTCTGGGTCTAAATCAATTTTTTCTGTATCGATTTCCAAACTATCCCCAGTTTTAATATTGAGTACAGTAATGGCTGAATCTGTTCCTGTATCTGCTACAAAAGCCAATCGGCTACTATCTGGTGACCAGCGTGGCCGGCCATCAATAGATATACCAGCTGTCACTCTTTTAGCCACATTGGTTTTAAGATCAAGAATCCAAATCCAGCCGTTCGAGGCAAATGCTAAAGACTGACCATCTGGAGATGCCGCTGGGTATTTGGGGCCAGAGGATAGTATGGGGAGCTCATAGCTTTCTAGATAAATATGGTGCCTCTGCCCATCAACCTTTGGGTATCGGTTAGTCCATTCTGCCTGAGTCACAAGCGAGAACATTAACAGCGGCAATAGGATTAACCTTAGGTTTTTCATAGGATAGTTTTATTCTGGTTATTAGGTGACTTAGAGATTAAACAGCCTCAAGAGTTTGTTCAAGGTTTTAGATACATAAACCCTATCTTGGTTTAGACTAAGAGATCAAAAAATAAAGGCTGTTCCTATGGGTATTTGGAAAAAAGTGGCTGTTACTTCTCTGGGTGTTATGCTTTTTCTCGGCGGCTATATTTTCATACAGATGCACAAACTTACCGTTGAGAAAGTGACGGATGATCTCCATGTTTTATATGGGCTTGGAGGTAATGTAGGCGTTTTAGGTACTAGCAAGGGCACGGTAATTATTGACAGTATGACGCTGCACTATCAGGGCGAACGTATCAAACAGGTTGCGGAAAAACTGACCGGCACCCCAGTCATTATGATTATCAATACCCATTATCATCTGGATCATACCCACGGTAACCCAGCTTTCGATGTGGGAACTCGGGTTGTTGCGACCAATAGAACCAGGAACCATCTTGAGCAAACCGATATGGCGTATTTCGCCGGAGCAGAAGCTTTGATGCCCAATGAAACCTTTGATGATGTGATGGATTTCAACCTTGGAAACAAGACATTGCGACTGATGCACCCAGGGCGTGGCCACACTGATGGTGATCTTGTGGTGTTAATGGTCGAGGACAAAACTATCCATACAGGAGACCTCTATTTCTATCATCACTATCCCAATATTGACCTTGAGGCTGGTGGTTCTGTGCAAGCTTGGAGCAGTAGCATTGATCAAATTATGCAGCTAGATTTTGACCATGTTATTCCAGGCCATGGTCCGGTCACTGGCAGGCAGGGCCTAAAACAATTCCAAGCCTTTATGGTGCAGCTGGCTGCCATTGGCAAATGGGCTTTAAAGGAAGGTATTTCTCTGGAAGACACTCTGGCAAGTGACCGTTTGACTGAAGATAAGGGCTATATGCCTCTCAAACTTATTGTGCCCATAGGATTAAATCGGGAATTTGTATTAAAGCGGGCCTGGCAGGAGACCCATGGGCAATTTGAGTTAAGGCATTGAGCCCAATCTGCCACAAACTGGGTTTGTGTTGGCCGGTTCCTCCTAAAAAAAACCCTCACAAATCACTTTGTGAGGGCCTATTGTAATCGTTAAAAACTCAGCTGGCAGTTTTACCGCCGACCGGAGTTCCGTGGTAGACACGGGGAACATCGCAGGTCATAAGATCCCCATAAATAGAGCTGAGAGCTGCACTGCCGCCAGCCATCATCATGTCCTGCGCTTTACCTCGCTGACCCAAGCTTTCTGCCAAATAAACGCTGTAAAAATCGGTGGTGCTGTCTCTCGCCTCACCCACTCCACCAAACCAACGGGCCAAGCCTCCCGGCATTTTATTATCGGTCATCCAGCTAACCCATTTTTTATCTGCAGCCATCAATGACTCCATGCTTGCTCCATCTTTTAGCTCGCAGGCTGATATCTGAGCAAACCCACCTTTGCCATTATTATTTCCTGGCTTGATAATCTGGCTCGTCATTAATATATGAGTGTCACAGGGAGCCACAGCATCAAATTTTGCGGCTATTTTGCCTCCATTCTTCATCCACTCGTCAGCACTTTCCCCCATAGCTTGATGGTTTTGTCCAACGCCTAACCAAAAATAGTCGTATGGGAAGTCTGCTCCAGTACTTATGACAGGCTGCATAATATAGGCGCTATACGGGTTCGACTCACTGGTATCTATCCATTTATCCCATTCGGCCGTCACTTTTAACAGGTCATCCATATCTTTACCTTTTTCGAAGTTACAGAAAAAGGCCTCCAGCGCAGCAGAGGACGGTGCCGCATGGTGGTCTGCTATGGCAAGTGAAGTGGAGGCAAATACTATAATCGCTAGAACAATCTTGGTAAGTTGGTTACTCATAATGATAATCCCTAGTTATTGTAATAAGTTTTATTTCTATCTATAGTCGCTCAGAGTTTTCGACACTAACATAGATTCGGGCAGACTGAAAATCCTGTAAACCGACAATAAAAAAGGTGTGATTAATATGATAAATCGATTTTTAGTTCTATTTACTGGTCTTGTGGTCTCTAGTATGGCGTTGTCTGGTCATCATAAGGATTCAGAAAAACTTGCTCCAGTCGCTTCCGCGGGTCAGGTAGTCGTAGTTTATGAAGTCCCATGCAAAAATGTAGTCGCGGGGTTGGCAAGCATTAAAGATTTGATCGCTTATGAAGTTAAAGCTTCACCAATATCCTATTCATCATCACCAGCCACGATTGGAGAGGGAGTAATCGGAGCGGTTGATCTCCATCTTTCGGTTGCATCTATGCAAAGCGTGGTAGCTTGGCAAGAAGGTGATGCCAAATGGAAGGCCATGCAGGCGAAATCCCTTGAGGCATGTGGTGTGACTGCTGATGATATTAAAGCGACGATTATCCTTGCTCAGTAAGATTTGAGGTTGAGTTTAAAGTCACTTAGCCCAAGTGTCACCTGCGGCGTCTAAAATACCTTGCGTTTTCGCGAACTCGGGGTGGGGTCTCACCCTTATTGCTCAAACAAAAAAAATCCCCCACATATTGATGTGAGGGATTGTTTTTGGCGGAGAAAGAGTCTTCCTAACTCCATTCCGATACGATCCTATCACTTACTTTATAACCCCTACAATGCAGCTTAAACGCTGACTTTATGGCCATTAATCTCCTATACTGCCCTATAAGCTATTGCTATGTATTGGTTGACAACTGTAACTCTAACTGTAACTCTGATGCAGTGTAAGGGATGTTAGCTCGTACCAGCATGATTGACTCAAACATCAATTTAAAGTCGCTTAAAACGCAATCTAGAGCGTCTAAGCAGAGGTTAAGAAGCCATGGCAAAGCGAATTACCAAACTGGAACTCGATGCGATTATTAAGGCTAAGGAACCCAAGCGTTATCCGCTAGGAGATGGCCTATATTTCACTATAAAGAAATCAGGTGCCATGAGTTTTGGTATGCGCTATCAGATCAATAGTGAAACCCACTATAAAGGCTTAGGGGGTTATGACAGGGTTACTAATACCCTTGGTATGGCAAGAACAAAATGTGATGAGTATCGAGTCAAGATCAAACAGGGCATTGACCCAAAGCTAGAGGAGAAAAATAGACTAAACCTCAAGCGACAAACGGAATCACTTGATAAGAAGCTCAAGCAAAATACCTTTGAAAAGCTAGCATACGATACATACGAGCAAAAACGCGCTGGCTGGACCAATCAGAAGCACAATAAGCAGTGGATCAGATCAATTGAAACCTACGCCTTCCCTACCATAGGCCATCTGCCAATCGCAGAGGTTAATACTGACCATGTTTTGGCCATCCTGAACCCCATCTGGAATGAAAAGCCAGAGACTGCAGATCGAGTAAGAGGACGTATCGAGGCTGTCATCACGAGAGCAGAGGCTCTAGGGCTAAGAGCAGATAAAAACCCAGCGCAATGGAGGGGGCACCTAGCTGGCTTACTAACCTCAGCAGCGAAAGTGAAAGAAGCCAAAGCACCCAAAGAAGAACGGCATCACCCCGCCCTACCCCATGATCAACTGCCTCTTCTCATGAAGACACTAGCCGATGCGCC
>JAQXBF010000034.1 GCA_029252555.1 Porticoccaceae bacterium | reverse complement strand
CCACGCCCTCGCCCCTGGGGCTGGTATCCGGACAGACAATGGCAATACCATGCTCTGCTGCATGCTGTTGGGCTCCGGCCTTTTGCACAAAGTTCTCATCGGTACAGGTCAGGCCAGATAACCAATACAGCACTGGCACTGGCCCCTGCTCGGCCTGAGGTGGCAGATAAATGGAGAATGTCATCTCACAATTAAGCACAGTGGACTGATGCTTGTAGCGCAGTTGCCGGCCACCAAAGCTCTGGTTTGAGCCAATCTGTTCAAGTGTCATCTAAAACTCCGCCTTAAAACTCAACAACTGATCTAATACTCTCGCCGGCATGCATTAAGTCAAAGGCCTTATTAATATCTTCCAGTGGCATCTTATGGGTAATCAGATCATCAATATTAATCTTGCCATCCATATACCAGTCCACAATCTTGGGCACATCGGTTCGACCGCGAGCGCCACCAAAGGCGGTGCCTCGCCAGGAGCGACCGGTCACCAGCTGGAATGGTCTGGTGGCAATCTCTTTGCCAGCGCCGGCCACACCCACAATACAGCTCTCGCCCCAGCCTTTATGGCAACATTCCAGTGCCTGACGCATCACTTCTACATTGCCTATGCACTCAAAGCTGTAATCGACACCGCCGCCGGTCATATCAATAATATGGTCGACTACATTCTCGACCTCGCGGGGGTTTATAAAATCAGTCATACCAAACTGCTTGCCCAGTGCGGCGCGGGCTGGATTTAAATCAATACCAATAATTCTGGTAGCGCCGACCATTTTGGCGCCCTGAATCACATTAAGGCCAATACCTCCAAGGCCAAATACAGCCACTGTGGAGCCAGCTTCAACTTTCATAGTAAAGGCCACTGCACCAATTCCGGTGGTGACACCACAGCCGATATAGCAAATCTTGTCAAAGGGCGCGTCTTCACGCACCTTGGCCAGAGAGATTTCTGGGAGCACGGTGTAATTAGAGAAGGTTGAGCAGCCCATATAATGCAGGATTGGCTTGCCCTCAAAAGAGAAACGGCTGGTGCCATCGGGCATCACGCCCTGCCCTTGGGTAGCACGCACCGCCTGACAGAGATTGGTCTTTGGGTTGAGGCAGAAATCACATTCCCTACACTCGGCGGTGTATAGAGGAATCACATGATCGCCAGGCTTCAGGTTTTTCACCTCGGGGCCCACATCGACCACAACACCAGCACCCTCATGCCCCAAAATCGCAGGGAAAGCACCCTCGGGATCATCGCCAGATAAGGTAAATGCATCCGTATGGCAGACGCCGGTGGCCTTAATCTCTACTAAGACCTCGCCAGCTCTCGGGCCATCGAGATCAACCTCTACCACTTCTAATGGCTTACCTGCCCCAAATGCAACGGCTGCTTTAGTCTTCATGCTGCGACTCCTCTATGAAAATAATGTCTTAGTTATTATTGTTGTTAGTTACTTTATTGTTAGTTGCCATACTAGGTCAAAACAGGCTATTTTGGCTATCACAAAACGACCCTTAATAATAACTACAATATCCGGTGCGCCCAATGAGACTCATAGTTAAACTTGCTTTTTTATGTCTATTCCTCAATCCCGTGAGTTTGAGCGCTGACAGCTCGGATACACTAAAAGCTATTGATGAGCTGGTGATTTACACTGCCAAAAAGATAATTACCATGGAACCTGCACTACCAGAGGCCACTGCAGTGGCGGTCGCTGAGGGAAAGATTGTTGCTGTGGGCAGCCTGAAATCTCTAAGCACCTGGACTAGCCAAACTAGTAGTCGTATTGACCGCCGCTTCGAGGATAAGGTCATTATGCCTGGGTTTATTGACCCCCATGTGCACCCCAGCCTACCAGCCGTGCTTACCCAATTTGCCTTTATTGCTCCAGATGACTGGTCATTACCTACCGGCGAATTCCCTGGAGCAAAGACACCTGAGGCCTATACCAGACGACTTGAACAGCTAGTTAGTGAGCATAAGGACAAGACTATCCCCTTTATTGCCTGGGGCTATCATCCCTTGTGGCATGGCACCTTGTTTCGCAAAGAATTGAGCGAGCTATTCCCTGACCAACCCGTGATGTTGTGGCATAGATCATTCCATGAATTAATTGCCAATGACGCCGCCCTTAATCTACTGGGGATTACCGAGATGGACTTGGCGGAACACCCACTAACAAGCTGGTCCAAGGGGCATTTCTATGAAACTGGCTTGTATGCTGTAATACCAAGAATGCCATTTTTATTTGATCCTGTACGTTTTGGCAAAGGTATGGAAAATTTTATTCAAATGGTACACCAAGGTGGTGTGACCACGGCACTGGATATGGGCATCGGCGTGTTTGGTGACCCGGATGCCGAGATAAAGCTTATCCGCCACACGGTCGAGAGCACCCAGGCCCCTGCGCGGGTAATTTTAACACCCATAATTACCGACTTTATTGCGAGGAATCAAACCATCGAGCAGGCATTGCAGCAGGTGGATAAATGGCGCGATGAAAGTAGCCATAGGGTGATGTTTGATCGTCGTTTTAAGTTGTTGATCGATGGCGCTATTTACAGTGGGCTGGCCCAATTTAAGTTCCCCGGATATATCGATGGTCACGAGGGAGTATGGATGGTACCTCATAAGGTCACTGAGTCATGGGCACAAGCTTTCTGGGATGAAGGATATCAGATTCATGCTCATACCAATGGCGATGGCAGTGCCGAGGTTTTAATTGACCTGCTTAAGGCCTTACAAAGCAATACCCCCACCGTTGACCATCGCCTGTCCCTAGAACATTTTGCCTACACCACTGAAGATCAGAATCGACAGCTGGCAGAATTGGGTGCTGTGGTTTCCGCCAACCCCTATTACCATTTTATTCTTAGCGATATATACAGTGATCAGTGGCTTGGTGCTGACCGCGGTAATCAGATGGTGCGACTGGGGTCACTGGAGCGGCTGGGCATGCCCTTTGCCTTTCACTCCGATAGCCCAATGGCGCCGCTGGAGCCCTTAACCCTTGTCTCTGCAGCAGTTAATCGGGTGACCATTAATGGTAATTTAACTGGAGAAAATGAACGGGTCAGCTTAGAAGCAGGCCTGCGAGCCATCACCATTGATGCGGCGTGGGTGATGGGCTGGGAAGATAAAATTGGCTCTATTCGAGCTGGCAAAAATGCCGACTTCACCATACTTGAAGCCGACCCTTATCGAGTCGCGCCTAAGCGTATCAAGGATATAAAGATCTGGGGCACGGTGTTTGAAGGTACTCCTGCGCCCCTACTCAAGGATCAATAGTTTTAGCTCCGGCGAATACAGCCAGGTAAACTGCAGAGCATTTCAAATAGCAGGTTGGCAGCCAATAGCGAGGTATTACCGGTGGTGTCGTAAGGGGGAGATACTTCCATCAGATCACAGCCCACCAAATTTAGGCCATAGCAACCACGGATAATTTCTAGCCCTTGAGAAGTAGTCAAGCCACCAGGTTCTGGTGTACCGGTTCCCGGTGCCACTGAAGGGTCAAGGCCGTCAATATCAAAGGTTAAATAAGCGGGGGTATCTAGCCCTATGGTGTCACGAATCTGATCCATCAGTGGTGCCAGAGACTTATACCAGCATTCTTCGGCAGTAATGACTGTGGCGCCCTGCTCTCTAGACCAGTCAAAGTCGTCTGCCGCATAGCCTGTGGCCCTTAGGCCAATCTGGAACATCTTGCCAGCATCGATCAGGCCCTCTTCAATAGCTCGGCGGAACACCGTGCCATGAGCAATTTTTTCACCAAACATTTCATCGTTTATATCCGCGTGGGCGTCTATATGCACTAATGCTACCGGCCCATGAACCTTAACCAGAGATCGCAACACCGGCAAGGTACAGGTGTGATCGCCACCCACAGATATGGGCTTGGCGCCAGCAGCTAAAACATTATCTATAGCAGCTTCGATGGCATCGACAGTCTTCAATAGGTTGTAGGGGTTCACCGCCACATCACCAATATCAGCCACCTGAAATGAATCAAAGGGTGCGGCTTGAGTGGCCATACCATAGGGACGCACCATTACTGACTCTGCCCTTATCTCCCGAGGCCCAAATCTGGTGCCAGCGCGATTGCTAGTGCCTATATCCACTGGCATACCCAATAGCGCGACATCAAGACCACTAGCATCGTCCTGCACTGGTAGCCTGAAAAAGCTCGCCTGGCCTGCAAATCTGGGCATTTGATTGCCACCAAGGGGTTGATTGTAGCTATTATCTGCTGTGTCAGTCATGGCTTGTCTCGTTGAGGTATCTGAGGATTTCAGTCTATCACTGGGACGTATATTTTAAAGATACGCCAAAAGGGTACGACGAGAGGAAAATTGTTGTTAAGCTGATTTCCTCCACCTGATTGAAAAAAGGAAAAACCCGATGAGCGATATTATTATCTACACCCTCGCATTGGCGCTGGTTCAAATCTGGCTGCTGCCTATGATCCTTAATCTGAAAAACATTTCCTGGTTGTTTTCCAGCCGAGATGCGACCGTGGAAACCTCGATGATATATGAGCGAGCAAGTCGGGCCTCTGCCAATCTTCAGGCCAGTTTGCCTGCGTTTTTAGCCCTATGCCTGCTGTCTATGCAGTTGGAGGTGGATGTCAGTGGTACCGCGATGATCTGGCTGGCTCTGCGTGTTGTTTATATCCCGCTGTACCTGTTCGGTATCAGTATGCTGCGCTCAGCGTCTTGGGTGGGATCTGTAGTCTGTATGATCTTTATTGCGCTCGACCTAGTATAGAATCGACTAGTTGTGTGTTCAGTCAAAAGCCCTCTTAGGAGGGCTTTTGGTGTTATACCCGATAAGGACCTGCTCAATGAAAATGCCCTTGGCAAAACTGAAAAAATATTTTGTGGTCGACAAGTTGATATACCATTCGGTGGACCTAAGCCTTTACATGGTGTCTGCTGTAGTAGAGGGAGAGGAGTATTATATTGCAGATAATAGCGGCAATTTTCTGAAGTCCGGCAAGTTAATCGAGCTTCAGAAGAGCATGGCTCAGGTTCAGGCGACAGAAACGGTACTGCGCCATACTAGCCCCTACGATGAAATGGTTGGCGGCCCGGACAAAACTGGATCCAATGCTATGGAAGTGCCGTTGGGAGATAATAAACTGTACTAGTGATTCCACCAAGCTAGATCAGTAAAGGAGCGCAAATCCATTTCATGGGTCCAGGTTGATCGGTGTTGCTGAGCCAGATGCAAATACGTGTCAGCTATCTTTGCCGGCAGCATCAAACCATCATGCTCTAGCCCACGAGTTTCACGCAATGCTTGAAACTGCTCAGGGCCCAACATTTTACCCAGAGTATCCGGGGCATCCACCGAACCATCAATAAGAACGTGCGCGACGTGTATTCCCTTAGGCCCAAACTCAGCGTTCAGAGACTGACACAGCATACGTCGCCCACCCATCGCTGCCGCATGGGAATGTTGGCCAGCGTTTCCTCGCACTGCTGCAGTGGCAGAGGTCACTATAAGAGTGCCACGTCCGCGATTTTCCATCAGTGGACATACAGACGACGCGACACGAAACAGCCCCTGAGTGGCTATACGCCAACCCATTTCAAAAGCTTTATAGGAAGTGTCTGCCAAAGCGCGGTCGCCAATCTGAGCACCAAGGTTGTAGATAACCACTTCGATAGGCCCAATATCTTTTTCGATATTCTCAACCATGTTTTCAATTGTCTCGGGCTGGATGGCATTGAGTAATAATCCGGAAGCATCACCTCCATCGGCCTGGATACTAGCCACCAGTTTCTTAAGCCCCGGCTGATCACTGCGGCGACACAACACCGCATGGTAACCCTCGGTCGCAAATCGCGCACCTGCATTGCCACCGATACCTGCCCCTGCACCAATAACCAAACATACTGGCTTCATGATCTAGCCTTCTTATAATAATTTGATATCAAGACTTTAAAGCAGCTCTTAATCGCGCGTCAAGGAAGCTAGTAGTAAGGAACTACCTTAAACGCAAATAGGCAGAAAATAGCTGTAAACGAACCAAGATGTAAAAAAGCCGACTTAAAAGCCGGCTCGTTAATTTGCTGTAAAAACCCCTAGTGACAGTCTTTGAACTCTGACTCGATGCAAGCGACCGCAAAGGCTTTAGCCTTTTTAATCTGCGTATCTGACATCTGTTCTTTAGCTTTATTAAAATACCCAACACCTACCTCTGAATCAGACATAGACAGCCATGCGTAAGCTTTAACAATATCCTTTGAAACACCAATACCATACATATATCTGCCGCCAACCACTATGGCAGCCGACTCATAACCCTGCTTGGCTGCCATTAAATACCATTTAAATGCCTTTTCATCGTCGACAGCAACACCTTCTCCTTTCCCATACCAAGCCGCTAAATTGCGCTGAGAATTAAGATGCCCCTGGTCTGCCGCTCTTTTGGCCCACTTAATCGCCTTGTCAACATCCTCACTAACGCCATCGCCTTGCTTGTACATGAGCGAAACATTAAATTGAGAATCCACAAGGCCTGCTTCGGCTGATTTAAGATACCAACTGAAAGCCTCAGCCATATCTTTCGAAACACCCTCTCCCAACATAAGCATGTGACCCAAATTATATTGGGCTTCTGCCAGCCCTAATTCGGCAGCCTTGCGATACCACTTAACCGCTTCAGCACTGTCTTTACTAACACCGTCACCATTTGCGTACTTTACACCGAGTAAGTATTGAGCCACGAAATTGTCTTTCTCAGCCGCTGCCAGCAGCTCTTCATGCTCGCCTGCGTGAATCGTAGCGCTCAAAAATAGCGCAATAATCAGTCCAAATTTCATAAAACAGATTTCCCTAAAAAAAATTGACGACACTATCGCAAACCAACACGATTTATTCAAGGTTGGCTATGAAAAATAGCCAGAACCTTGGCCGGCAATGTAGCTAATCGAAAGCAGATCTCTCTGCTCTTTCCTAGCCACAAAGAATCTCAGATTTAAAAACGGTAACGAATTTTCGCGATAATAGACTCAACCTGCAGGCCATCCCAACCTTCGACAAGCAGACGGCCAGGGCCCTCTTCACCACTATCACTGCCAAAGTAACCGCCACGACTGTAGACAAGAAAAATATCCGAAAGCGGGGCCAACTGATAACGATAGCGAACCTGTAGGGCCGTATCACTGACACTAAAGTCAGATGAAGGGATATCCGATGATAATAGATCACCATTGTCGGTAAGCTGGTAACCCTCTACTACCTTGGCATTGATACCTATCCATTGAAATTTCAACCGCACCTCTTCACGGTTCGAGGGGTACCAATCAAAACGCATGTCGGCATAGAAGCGTTCCGAGTCATAGCCCGCCAGTTGCTCGACATCAAAATCCCATATTAGCCATTCTTGAATGGTTTTGTAGCTCAGCTTACCACCCAACGTCATCGTTTCGCTGAGGTACAGTTGTGGGCTGAAATTGAAGGTTAAAGCTAACTTTTCAGTATCACCATACTCAACATTTATTCTGGTGTTATATTCAAAGTCATTTCCTCTTGGGCTAGAATACCTGGCCTCTAGCCAATAGCGCGATGAAAGGGCAAGTAGCCCATTTCCGCGGGTGATCCGGTCATCATACCCTGCTGCAGCCAAGCCAGCCTCGAGTGAAAATTTGCGTGTCGAGCGAAACGTCCAACTATGATCAAGCTCTGCCCAAAGGTCGATTTGATCCCCAGAGGTATTTTCTGTTAAACCATATTCCAAAATCGTGGAACTCGATAGAAACCCAGACTCAGGCCCATACTGCAAACGATCATGGCGAGTAGAGCCAAAAAACTCATTAAAATCGTTGCGCCTCATGTAACCCATATCATTCATATCAAATTCGTCACCGTAATGGGACAAATAGAGAATATGGTACCACTCATCATTGGGCGCATAGGACCAACTAACCCAGCTTGCAAAGTCCTGGCTGTCGACAGATATTTGATCATTATTGGCATTGGCCTGCTGCTGCACATCTGCGTGGAGAATCTGGCCTCTAATCTCTGTGGTCTCATTTTTCCGCCAGATCACATCAACTGCCTGCACAGTAGCTTCCCGGTCCATCATAGCTCGATCGGCATAGGTAAGGCGGTGGCCAATAGTCAGGCCTTTCAATTTACGCTGAATGCGGCTTGACAGAAAATCTCCACCAAAACTGCCATCCCCACTGTCCTCACTAACAACAAAAAGCCCCACATCGGTGGTTTTGCCAAAATGACTAACTTTAGCTGCGACATCAATATCCACCAAACCAGCATTACTGCCAGAGGGTCCCGAGCCAATGCGCCTGGTGTAGAGAGCTTGATCACCATTGGGAATATTACTGCTGAAAAGCGATTGGTTTTCGGTGAAAAATGGACGCTTTTCAGTAACGAATGTTTCGAAGGCAGAAAAGTTAACCACGAGATCATCACTTTCGACCTGACCAAAATCGGGATTCAAAGCACCAGTTAGCTGAGTGCTACTATTCGGACGCCAAATAAAATCTATACCTGCATGAAAATCGTCGCCCGAACCTGTTTTTCCCGCATCATATAGATCGCTGTTGAAGCTAATATAGGGAAACCAGTCCAATGTAGATGTCTTCACCTGATCTACCTCTAAAGGCTCCCAATCCTCCATAAAAGTGGTACGCGTATAAAAAGCATTGGGGAAAGCAAAGCGCAGTGACTCGTCAAATACTACCCTTGAAAACCATAGTGCAATATTCTTGCGCCCATCTCCTGCATAGGTCATTGGTGCAACTGTCCAGGGTATATGAATTTCGCTGTACCAAAAATCGCCTTTAGATGAGGTCTGAGAATACCAGGTTCCATCCCAGTCAGCAGAATAGTCGCCAGGAGTAACAATGCCATCTTGCTTTGAGTTCGCAGAACCCACCGTAAAGTCATAACCTGCCAGGGCAGTCCCATCGAAATCAATGCTCACCACATTACGATCCGCCTCGATCTGAGAGTCTCTGGCAAACTGCCGATTGACTCGTTTAACCGACGCCGGCTGAAAATTGGTAAAGCCAACAAAAATACCCTCTGCATTGCTAATCAAACGTACTTCGGTACTATACTTTGCGAGGTCTCCGGTTAGTGGCTCAACGGTCACAAAATCACGGTAAATCTGTGCATCATCCCATTCCGGCTCATTGAGCAAGCCATCAACTCTAATGGCACCATAGGCCTGAGACACTGCTATTAAAGAACAGATTATAAATCCTGAGAATACCAGCACGTGGTTTTCCAATTTTCTACGCATAATTGAGAATTTTAATTATTGTAATAAGTTTTGCTCAGCATTCTAAGTACTTACGACTAAATTGCTAGTCATAACCAATAGAATAAGCCAACGCTGGCCCGTCTATTGTTCTTTGTAATAGCCAGCTAAAGAGCAGCTAGCACCAACTAATTTAGTTTGGCGTTAGGTCGGGCGTTTGGCTGTTCCCTCTCGCTGTCGCTCCTGCCAGCGCTTATTGGAGTAAACTGGGACCTGTATGGAAGGCTCTATAACACTACCCTTAATTAAATCAGCTCCCCGTTCTGCCACCATCATGGTCGGGGCATTGAGATTACCATTGGGAACAGTGGGGAATACTGAAGAATCAATTACCCTGATATTAGCGAGCCCATGAACTTGCAGGCTAGAGTCAACCACCGCCATGGCATCAATGCCTATTTTGCATGTGCCCGCCGGGTGGTAGGCGCTATCAACTGACTCACGAATAAACGCATCAATTTGCTTATCTGTCTGCACTTGCGCAATAGGCTGAATGACCTCACCACGAAAGGCATCCATAGCAGGCTGATCCATAATTTCTCTGGTTAAATGCACACAGTCCCGAAATCCCTGTTTATCTTTTTCAGTCGCCAAATAGTTAAATAATATCTCCGGATGCTGCCGAATATCAGCAGAGATCGCCCGCACATGACCACGACTTGAAGGTTTATTATGTCCCACATGAACCTGAAAGCCGTGTCCCTTAAATGCAACGGAGCCGTCGTATGTGATAGCTCCCGGTAAAAAGTGATACTGGATATCTGGTGATTTCACCCCAGCTCTGGAGCGAATAAATGCGCATGACTCGAAGTGATTGGTGCGCCCTAACCCTGTTTTAAATAGCATCCACCGCACACCGATAAATGCCTTTTTAAATAAACCCAACTCGCCATTTAGGCTGATAGGCTCTTTACAGCGATATTGAAAATTAAACTCCAAATGATCCTGAAGGTTTTCACCAACACCTGGCAGATCATGGATGACATCAATACCAGCTGCCTCTAATATTTTCCTGGGTCCGACCCCAGACACCTGCAGAAGCTGAGGAGAACCGATGGCACCGGCGCAGAGAAGAACCTCCTGCTGAGCACTTAATACTCTGGTTGTCCCGCCTATCTGGCACTCTATGCCCGTTGCAGTCTTACCTTCAAAAAGAACTCGGGTTACTAATGCATGTTTGAGAACAGTCAGATTTGGGCGCCGTTTTGCCTCTTTTAAGTAAGCGTGACCAGTGGATGCGCGCACGCCAGCATCAACATTCATAAACTTCTGACCAAACCCCTCTTGCCTAAAGCCGTTGTAATCTATGGTCTCGCCATAGCCAGCCTCGACACCCGCATTAACAAAAGCTCGATACAGTGGGTTGCGCATGTTATTGCCAGCGCTAATAGCTACAGGCCCTTGATTGCCAGTATATTCACTGCAAATGCATTGATGATTCTCTAACTTTTTGAAGTACGGTAGGCAGTTTTGGTAATTCCAACCAAAGGCCCCATGAGATTCCCACTCATCATAATCCCAGGCATTACCACGAACGTACACCATGCCGTTAATCGAGGATGTGCCACCGATAACCTTACCTCGGGGGCAATTCATACGACGATTATTTAAATGAGGTTCCGGCGCAGATTCGAACCCCCAATTATATTTGCGGCTGTTCATGGGAATCCCAAGGGCCGACGGCATACGAATAAAGATACTGCTATCACTGCCACCATACTCAACCAACACGACATTGCAGCTCGGGTCTTCGCTAAGACGCGCGGCCACAATAACGCCCGCAGAGCCAGCACCTACAACAATATAATCAACAGCCTGTGTTTTTGTCATTATTCCCATTGCCTTAAACCTATTACTTAACTTGCGCTGAAACTCTCGCGCAGCTCTTTACGATGCTTGAATAGCAATATGTAAATTACTGCATATAAACCAATAACTAACAGGCCAACCCATTCTATTTTAAGCGGTGTAAACTGATAGAGCAGCACCAGTGTGGCCATCAGAAGCCAGTTACCAAGGATATATTTGGTCCGCCCCAGCCTCTGTACATCTAGGTTTAGGTTGTCGGTATACAGCCTAATCAGTGAATCTATAGAGTTAATCACGAAGATCACGCCAAGAGCCACCATCGCTCCCCGTAGAATTTCAGCAACCGGAATAGCATTGGAAAAATAATAGTAGAGGGTTGTAAACCAAAGCCCTATCGCAATAGAAGGAATCACCAATAATGCCCCGAGCAGCTGCCATGTTTTTAACCCACTGACAAATCTCGCCACAAACTGGCCGATCATAATACTCCAAGCAAACCACCAAAAGAGATACCAGCCATGGTAATCACTGACAGGGCTGACAAAGCGATGAATATTTTCAAAATAGCCTGATAGATTAGCCATTGAATCCAAATAGGCTTCAGTAGAAGCGCCAGATGCACTCAACATGGCCAATGTAAGCAATAAGAATAATAGGCTAGATGTCAAACTAAGCCCTTTTACATAGCGAATATCCGTGCTGGAGAGTACTGCTATAAAAATAATACAGCCCACTAACAGATACTGTTGCGACGGAGTGATTCCATCGATATAGCTGGGCACATAGCTCAAAAATAAATAGGCCGTAAATGCACAGGTAGCAATTACGATCCCACTATTGATTAATCGAATGGGTTTAATCTGAAAAAGGCCAATTTTGGGCTCAATTACACAGAAGTAAAATGTCGTTAAAAAGTAGAAGCCCCAAACCAGAAACCCCCAAAAGCCAAACTCAATAGCCAGAGGGTTAGTGAAGCTATATTGCTCCTCAGCCGCATACACTGGAAATTCCACTAGCGGGAACATGATTAACCCAACATCTAACCCTGAGGTAAATAGAATCGCAGAAAATGCCAGCAAAGATAATGGCGTTGGCCCCTTACATTCTAAATTTCGCCATCTAATGCAAATATAGACAGATGTGGCCAATGTAATAGCAATTGCAACAGATAGTATTTCGTACACCATGGCCCCCAGATAGTGCTGCTCCAACTGCAATTAACAGCGCTGGAATCAATATTATAGAAAACTTTTCCCGTTTTAAGCCGATAGCTTCAGCAGGCAGTAATAATGACAGAAAATCCCATAAGAAACCCGCAGATTGAAAAATAACGGTGCTAAATTTCAAATCTACTACTGTTAGACAAATCTGTTAAATATAATAATTTTTGTCATATTATTTTTACAATTCTCCAATATGCTCATGGAATCTTTCGAAGGGAACGTCGAGCATGGGACAGCAGTAAAATATTCGATTGCGACTGCTTTCCCTAGTTTTCTCATCAGTTCAGAGGGCTTCTATATCCTTCAATGGATATGTCAAAAGGTTAGAGTTTGATCATTAATGCAAGATTCTGTTCGATGGATCATTAAAAGGTTTTTTTATTCACGGGGTTGACTTTACTCTTAATGGCTACACTAGGTGCTTCAGA
>JAQXBF010000033.1 GCA_029252555.1 Porticoccaceae bacterium | reverse complement strand
CAGATTATGAATTAGCCCCGCGGCGGTAATCCGTGCACCATGGTCAGGAATTCCATCTGCGTTCCGGCGCGGCGGAATGCGCTCAGTTCTTGATACTCTGCGTCAGCCCACCATTGGTTCGCGACATCTTCAGAGGGAAAGCTAAAGATAATCATGCGGCCCTCGCGGGGAGATTCACCTTCTAGGGTAATAGGATTGTCATCAAAGGTTAAAAAGCTGCCACCGTATTTCTTCAGAATTGGGAAAAATCCTTTTTCGTATTTGCGATATTCGTCTGCGTCGGTGACGTTTAAATTGACGACCATATAAACTGGTATATCTGACATACTTGCTCTCCCGTTGAGTTTTTTGACCATGCTAAAGACTCTTGCACCAACCTGCAATGGCACGGCCAATCTCCACTGGCGAATCCTCTTGAATAAAGTGGCTGCCCGCCACGGTGACCTCGGTTTGATTGGGCCAGCTACGACAAAACTCCCGAGGCTTGCCAGTGAGAATTGAGCCGGGCTCGGCATTAATAAACAGCTTGGGTATTAAGTTGCCGGCCATCCACTGCCCATAACCTTCGACCAACTCCACCATGGCAGCGGGTTCGCCCTCTAGGGGAATCTGTCGCGGCCAGTTCAATGTGGGCTGGCGATCGTCGGGCGTTTCTGTACCTGCCCTGTAATGGCTCATCTCTTCTTCAGTCAAATCTCGTATCACCGAACTGGGTAATACCGCTTCAATAAACATATTACGCTGGAGGATCAACTCTTCGCCTTTGTCAGAGCGAAAACCTTTAAAGATACCTCGGGCTGATTCGGGCCAGTCGTCCCAACCGAGTGGGCAGACGATGCCTTCCATGTAGGCGATACCGCGAACGGCAGCTGGATACTGCTGAGCCCAATAAAAGCCGAGAGCACTGCCCCAGTCATGGATAACCAGGGTAATATTTTGATTGGCACCAAGCGCATTTAATAAGCCATCGAGGTAGTTGTAAACTACCCTAAAGGAATAACGTTCTGGCCCCTCGGAGGCTGGCAGCTTCTCGGAATCACCCTGACCAATCAGGTCTGGCGCTATAACCCGTCCTAGCCCTGCCAATTCAGGGATAACATTGCGCCACAGATAGGAGGACGTGGGGTTGCCGTGCAATAGCACTATTGGGTCGCCCTCACCTTCTTCGATATAGGCGATCTGCTTACCCATGACCGGCTGGACTTTCTTTTTATACTGCATTGCCCCTGAAATCATATTAACTCCGATATACTCAGTATCATAGCTACTGGTTTGATATTGGCATTCGAAGTGCCATAATAATTCAGCAGTTTAGAATAATAATTATTACATAACAAATAGGGGAAACTGATGAGTAAAGTTGTGGAATTTTTTAGAGTGCTATGGAATTTTTTCCAAGCTGCACCCACATTACAGTTTTTTCAGCCCCCAACTGATGATATGAAAACATCACTTGGCCTGATGTTTCAAACCACTGCAGCCAAGTATCCCAATAAATCCGCTATTGTCTGTGGCGATTCTGAGCTAACTTGGGCGCAGTTTAATGCGCTGACTAACCAGTTTGCCTACAGCCTTAAAAACCAAGGAGTGGCTCGCGGCGACTGTGTGGCGGTACTCATTGAAAACCGCACTGAGTTGCTGTGCAGTATTTTTGCGCTGGCTAAAATTGGTGCAACTGCTGGCATGGTGAATACGGGCCTGACCGACCGGCCACTGGCTCATTGTATTGGCATAGTCGAGTCGACAAAATGTCTGGTGGGCCAAGAACTGCTGGCCCCTGTAGTCGGCGTGAAAGGCGACCTAGAGCTGCAGGACAAAGATTATCTGTGGGTTGCTGACCCTCTTATAAATGCAGCTGCGCCTGACTGGGCAACGGATTTCAGTGCCACATTGGCAGATATGCCCAGCGATAACCTGCCGGAAACAGATGAGATTGTGGCAGGCGAAATAGCGCTGTATATCTTTACCTCTGGCACCACGGGCCTGCCCAAACCCGCCGTTATCTACCACCGTAAAATTATGTCTGCGGCCAAGCCCTACTCCACCGTGGGCTTTCATGCCAAGCCCTCAGACCGCATGTATATTTGCCTGCCGCTGTACCATGCCACGGGCTTTTTGCTGGGCATTGGCAGCTGCCTGCACTCTGGTGCCTCTATGTTTGTGCGCCGTCGTTTTTCTGCCAGCCAGTTTTGGCCTGAGGTGCAAAAGCACCAGACCACGCTGTTTGTTTATGTGGGTGAGCTGTGCCGCTACCTGGCCATGGCGCCTGAGTGCCCAGAGGAAAAAAATAACCCACTTAAAACCATGCTCGGTAATGGCCTGCGCCCAGATATCTGGGGTACCTTTCGCAAGCGCTTTGGCGTTAAGCGCATTACCGAGATCTATGGTTCCAGTGAGGGCAATGTTTCATTCCTCAATATTCTTAATAAAGAGTCTACGATCGGAACCGGTTCTGTAGTGGTAATGCTGGTGAAATACGATATCGAAAACGACGAAATCGTGCTGGATGAGAATGGCCAGGTGATTGAAGTAGAGGAAGGTGAAGCCGGCCTGATGCTGGGCCAGATTGATGATCGCTATAAGTTTGATGGCTACAAAAATGCCGATGCCACCACTGACAAAATATTGACCAATCTGCGTGAACCCGGCGATCGCTGGTTTAATACCGGTGATCTGATCCGCAAGATTGATGTGGGCTTTTCTATGGGCCTGCCCCATTACCAGTTTGTGGATCGTGTGGGTGATACCTTCCGCTGGCGAGCAGAAAATGTCTCGACCAATGAGGTTGGCGAGATTCTTAACACCTGTGACCAGATTGAGATCAGCAATGTCTACGGTGTGGATATTCCGGGTGCCGAGGGTAAGGCCGGTATGGCTGCTATTACACTTCCCCCCGGCCAGCAATTTAATGCCGCGGCGTTTACTGATTTTGTTGACCGCGAGTTGCCCGCTTTCGCCCGCCCCGTGTTTGTGCGTATTGAACAGGAACAGGATACCACTGGTACTTTTAAGCTATTTAAAGGAAAACTAAAGCAACAGGCCTACCATCTGGATCAGGTGGATGAGCCTATCTTTGTACGCCAGCCAAAATCCAAGCAATACGAACTGCTGGACCGCGGATTTTACGAACAGTTAATCAACGGCAATGCCGGATACTAGAACGCTATGGCAACAATGAATTTACAACTTCAGGATGACGTCCATATTCTGACTCTGACCAATGCAGATTATGGCTGTGATAACCGCCTCACCACAGAGATCGTAGGTGAATATCTCGCCGCACTGGATACTGTTGAACAGTATCAAGGCAATACTGCCCTGCTGCTGACCTGTGAACATGAAAAAACCTTTTCTACAGGTATAAATCTGGATTGGATGATGCAACTAGGTGATGCAGACCGCCGTGAATTTTCAACCGTCTTTGAAACATTGCTGTGCCGGTTTGCATTGCTTAATGCCCCTACAGTTGTCTGTATCAATGGCAATGCCTATGCTGGCGGTGCTATTTTAGCCTGTGCTGCTGACTATCGATTGATGCGCTCTGATCGCGGCCGCTTCTGTTTCCCAGAAGTGAATATAAAAATTCCCTTTACGCCTGTCACCAGTGATATTGCTCAGCTACTGCCCAATCAGCTGGCAGTGAAAAATATGATGCTAACCGGGGTTGCCCAAACAGGGCAGGAATGTGCCGAGTTGCAGATCGCCGATGCTATTTATCCCATGGAGACATTGCAGGAAAAAGCCTTTGAATTGGCCAAATCACTGGCAGGCAAAGATCGTTATAGCTACGTCACCATTCGTAATTTATTACGCCCCACTATTGTGGCACATTTAAAAAATCTAACTCAATAAAACTATTCGGAGAAAATCATGGCTACCAATCTATTCGATCTTACTGGCAAAGTTGCCCTAGTCACGGGCGCCAGCCGCGGCATTGGCGAGTCAATCGCTAAACTTCTCGCCGAGCAAGGTGCCCATGTGATTGTGTCCAGCCGTAAGATTGATGGCTGCCAAACTGTGGCCGATGCTATTACAGCCGCTGGCGGCAGTGCCGAGGCGCTGGCTTGCCATGTTGGCAATATGGGTGATATTGAAAACTGTTTTGCTCAGATCAAGCAGACGCATGGCAAGCTGGATATTCTTATAAATAATGCGGCCACCAACCCGTACTTTGGGCATATTCTGGATACGGATCTTGGCGCCTACACCAAGACCATTGATGTGAACATTCGCGGCTATTTCTTTATGTCCATTGAAGCCGGCAAGTTAATGCGTGACAACGGCGGTGGTTCTATTGTGAATACAGCGTCGATTAATGGCTTGCAGCCCGGGCCTATGCAGGGTATCTATTCGATTACTAAGGCTGCGGTGATCAATATGACGAAATCCTTTGCCAAAGAATGTGGTGGCATGGGTATTCGAGTGAATGCATTGCTGCCGGGCATGACCAAGACTCAGTTTGCCGGTGCGCTATTTAGCGATGAGAAAATCTATAAGCAGGCTATTGCCACAATTCCGATGCACCGCCATGCTGAGCCAGATGAGATGGCGGGTACTGTGCTTTATTTGGTGTCGAATGCAGGTAGTTACACCAATGGAGAGTGCATTGTTGTGGATGGTGGCTTAACGGTTTAGCGATGTGCCTCTGATACAAAAAAGCACAGCTCAAGCTGTGCTTTTTTATAGCCAAAAGAATAAACCATTAGTTCGGCCAATAAATAAACTCATCGCCTTCTTCGAAGAGCTCATTACTGGTCTTATCAATCAGTTGCGGCGAATTAAATACACTGGGCCACAGTGGCTCTACCTGCTCAGCATTATGAGCAGCCAACAATCCCTCTAACTCGCTCACTTTGTCCAGATTATCTGCCGCCAAATTGACCTGCTCGGTGGGATCCATTGCCAGATTAAATAACCATTTTGCCTTGGGTGCTGGTTGTGGCAAATGAGACTGCTCGGCACGGATTAACTTCCATCCCTTATGCAGCACTGCCTGCTGATGGCCCTCACGCCAAAATAACGTTTGGTGGGGCACTCCATCAATGTCATTGCGAATATAGGGCAGTAAATCGACCCCGTCTATTTTGCGATCCTGTGGCACCTGGGCACCGGCCGCCGCAGCGATAGTGGTGAAAATATCATTGTGATGTATGGGGTCGTCCATGCTGCTCCCCGCATTAATACGCGCTGGCCACTTCGCCATAAAGGGCACGTGGGTACCCCCTTCAAAGTGATTGAGCTTCCAGCCTCGATAAGGCTGATTAACATTGGGCAAACCTATATACCCTGCACCGCCATTATCACTGGTGAGAATGATTAATGTATTGTCAGTCAGGCCGTTCTCTTCCAGTGCCTGAGTCACCCGAGCCACACTGCGATCCACGGCGCGAATCATGGCGGAGTAAACCCGCAGACGATGATCGGCAATATGGGACAGCGCTTCATAGTCTTCGCGGGCAGCCTGCAATGGGTTATGTATCCCCCAGTGAGCCAGATACAAAAAGAACGGGCGATTGCGGTTATTCTCAATCACCTTGACCGCTTCCTCAGTGTAGTAGTCTGTCAGGTAGCCCTTAGGCTTAAACTGTTCCCGCGCATCACCAACACCATTAAAGGCCGCAGAATAAGTACCAGTGGCCCAAACCATGCGGTCGATGCGGTCGCCCTCTACTTTGGCATTGACTACATCCGGATGATCCTGTGGCAGATACAGGGTCCCTTTTAATTCCAGACTATCGTCAAAGCCCTGATTAGTCGCCACCATGTCATTCACAGATCCAAGGTGCCACTTGCCTACATGGGCGGTGTAATAACCCTGCTGTTTCAGTAATTCGGCGATAGTGATCTCTGAAGATGGAAGGCCCAACTGTTGCATGGGTTTCATGGTTGCGGCACTGGCTTCATCCAAAAGCAGGGGCACTGGACTGGGGTCTAACTCTTCCATCCAGCGAAAAATGGTCACCCCTGTTTTATAGAATGGGGTAAATTCAAAACCAAATCTGGTGGCGTAGCGGCCGGTCATTATCGAGGCACGAGAAGGCGCACAGACTGCATTGGCGGCATAGCCATTGGTAAAGGCCACGCCCTGCTCGGCCAAGGCATCAATATTGGGAGTTTGCAATGTGCCATCGCCCGCACCGCCGTTGTAGAGGGAAATATCATTAAAACCCATATCGTCGGTAACAATGAGTATGATATTTGGCGGCCTGTCAGCTGGTGTAGCCGCCATATCCGGCCCGACAGACCAGTTGATGAGGCGATTATCTGCAATGGGGCTGGTTAATTCCAGGAGTTTTGGTGCTCCCCAAACCAACAGCTCAACACGGTTTTGCCAGCCGGTGAAACCAGCAATGGCCAATACAACGATAAGGGCGAATAGTTTTTTCATAGTGCAACCATTAGGCCTCTGCTGGGCGCAATTTGGTTATCCAATAGCTGGTTCCAATGCTGCGCCAGGCTCTCTGCCCCATAAACCCATTCAATATTAATATCATTGGCCACTCGCCCAGCCACAGTGGCACTGGCGGTCATGGCTTTGACCATAGCGACTCCCGGGCCCCATTCTTTATTGCGCTTTTCAATTTGCCCCGGCGCAAAGAAGAATCGAGGATGAGCGCCGGGTAGCTCACCCACCTTGCCGCCCTCCTGCCAATGGCTTGCGCCCACCATGCAGCTTTCGAACATATTCTCTCCAATATGATTATGCAGGCTAATGGTGAGCCGGGCATCG